>NZ_BAAAAP010000032.1:0-63552 GCF_054768215.1 Clostridium sp. CTA-1 | reverse complement strand
TAACTAAGCTTTTTAACAATAAGTAAGGGGAATATTTACAAATAAAGGAGCGAAATAATGAGATTAAATAATTATATGAAAAATTATGCAGACCTGCTATTAAAATCAAATAGAAGTTTGTATTCTTCAGGATATAATAATTTAAATAGTAGAAGGAATTCAAATATATATGCTGAAACTTCTGGGTTTATAAAGAATGACATAGATTTTGATAGATCAAAAGAATTTTTATCTAACAGAGAATTACTTTCAAATTTAAAAAGTATTAATAGAAAAGAAATCAAACAATTAAAGGCTGTGGATAATGTTTTAACTTTTGAAAAGGGAGTGTATAATAAAATAAAAACAAAATCAGGAATAACAGCTATATTTACTGCTGGGGATGCTGGTAATGTATATATGCCCTATGATGATATTAAAGATAATTTGTCCTTATCTCCTTCAGACTCTGGAGAAGTAGCTAGAGCAGGAAGATTATTTACATATCTTGCAAGAGATAAAACAGGATATTGTGCTTATTCTTCATTCAGTAAAGAGGAGATAAAAGAAACATTAGGAAGTGTTGGTATTAAACCAGGATGGTTTGAAGTTAAAAGTGGAAGTTATTCAAATAAATTTTATATGTTAGATGATGGAGATATTTATCCAGCATATCAAATAGAAGCCGAAAGAAATGGAATCAATGATCGTGATTGGTTTGGAGATGGATATACTAAAGATTCTAAATTTATTTTAGATGGTAAGGAGTACAAATTAGATGATGAAGGCCACTTACATATACCGAAGGGTGAAGGGTGTGTCATGGAAAAACTAATAAGAATTAAATAGAAGTTCACTGAGTATATAAAAATATGCAAACAATTTGTTTTTAATTTCAATAAAAAATAATTGACATAGTAATCTTTAAGAGCTATAAACTAGAGAAGGGACTTCTCATATTGCATCTTTATGCATTGTGAGATAGCCCCTTTTAATTATGAAGTTATTGCTGTAAAGTTTCCCACTTTTTTATCTTAACATACTATATAAATCTTTAGGATTTTCTAATTTTGGTACAAGAATTTGTGGCTCTCCGATATTTTCTTCTTTAGCAATATCATACATTAATCTTAACATTGAAAAATCTTCTAAAGCAAAACCTACTGAATCGAAAATAGTGATTTCACCAGGCTTTCTATCTATAGGCTTTCCAGTTTTAATTACATTGCAAATTTCAGTTACTTTAAAGTCTTCATCCATATGTTGAATTTCTCCTTCTATACGACTTTGAGGTTCAAATTCAACGTATACATCACCCATATGAAGAACTTCTGAATCTAATTCAGTTTTTCCTGGGCAATCTCCGCCAACGCCATTTATGTGCATACCTGGTTCAACCATATCTGGTGTGATAACTATAGCATTTCTCTTGTCTGCAGTAACAGTTGTTATAATATCAACACCTTTGCACGCTTCTTTTGTGCTGTTACATTTTATTAATTTAAGATTTTTTACATTTTTTAGATTGCTCATTAATTTGTCAGTAGCAGCTGGGTCTACATCGTAGCAATAAATTTCTTCTATACCCAATATGTGATGAAAAGCAAGTGCTTGGAACTCACTTTGGCAACCATTTCCGATTAGTGCCATTTTCTTTGAATCAGGTCTAGCTAAATATTTTGCACCCATTACTGAATTAGCTGCTGTACGAAGAGCTGTTGTTAATGTTAATTCGCTTAAAAGCAACGGAAATCCAGTTGATACTTCTGCTAAAAGACCGATACCCATTACTGTTAAATAGTTATGTTTAGGATTTTCAGGATGTCCATTTACATATTTAAATGAATATTTTTCTGAATCACCTATAGGCATTAATTCAAGAACGCCTATATCGGTGTGATGTGCTGTTCTTGGCATCTTTTGAAAATCTTCCCAGCGTTTGTAATCATCCTCCATATATGGGATAAGACGTTCCATAACAGTTTCTGGACCAACAGATTTTAAATATTTCGCCATAGTAGGCAAATCAATATATTTTGTTTTTAATGTTTCCATATTTAGCACCCCGCATATAATTTTAATATTAACTATTCGGCCGAAGAATTATAAAAATATAAACAATGATAAACGTTTACAATGTGAAATTTTATTGAAAAAGTCTATCAATTACTTACAACAACAATGTACCAAGATTTAGAACTTGTGTCAACATATATCAATCTTTTTTATTGAATTCGGTAGTTAACTAGATTAAAAGTAAGAAAAATAGAAAAAACATATTGTAATATGAAATGTTTAGGTTATAAGAATAAATTTGGTAAAATACGCAACTTAACTAATAATTATGCATAAAAGTAATAATTATTCATTGAATTACTTGAAAAAACATGATATTTTTTTAACAATCTTTCTGTTGATGCGGAGTGATATATCCTTTTACCTTAAATAAAAAAAGTTCTTTACATTTTGTTTAAATAGTTACTTTTAGCACTTTAAATTTTGTGTGATTTAGTTTAATATGGAGTTCGAATATATTTTTATAAACTATTACAATAATAATTAAAATAATGAGTTAAGTTTAATTAAATAATTGGGAAAATAGTTTTTGATAAGGGAAATATTGGGATGAAAAATTATGCAAATAAAAGCCTTTTCAAAAAAATAAATTAGAAAAGTCTTATACATATTATTTAAAATTTTAGGAGGATTTTTTATGAGAAAAAAAATATGCTCGAGTTTCATAGTACTATCTTTAATTATTTCTATGGCACTAATTTATTTTTTAATGCCAGTTTTTTCAGTGAAATTTTATTCTTTTTATATTGTTTTTATAATAATTGCACTACTTTTAAGTATTAATGTAAGTTTAAAAAAAGGTAAGGAAAGTTCCAAAATATATGGCATTCCTGTTATATTAATAGGATTATTTATTATAATGTTTATAATTAGTTTACCTATATTTAGAGCTAGTAGTTATAAGAAATTATTACCAACGCCTAAATATGAGGAGTTTTCAAAGAATATAACTCCAATTGATATAAAGGAAATTCCAACAGTAAATCAAAAATATGCAGAATTATTGGCAGATAAAAAACTAGGGGAAGAAACTTCTTTAGGTAGTAAAGTGGAACTTGGTACTTTAACATTACAAAATGTGAATGGTAAGCTTTTTTATGTGGCGCCTTTAGTACATTCTGGTTTTATGAAATGGCTTTTAAATGATAGCACACCAGGATATATAACAGTATCTGCAACGGATGATAAGGATGTAAAGTTAGTAACAAAATTAAATGGTAAGGATATAAAAATAAGATATCAACCAAAGGGTTTTTTTAATGATGATTTAAAAAGACATATATACTTGAAAGGAACAATGAATAAAGGCATAACAGATTTAACTTTTGAATTAGATGATAAGGGAAATCCATATTATACAGCTACCATATATGAAAATAAGGTGGGAATGTCGGGGCAGAAAGCAGTAGGAACAGCCATAGTTAACCCAGAAACAGGAGAAGTTAAAAAATATACTGTGGAAAATACTCCTAAATGGGTAGATAGAATACAACCACAATCTTTTGTAGAGAATAATCTGAAAAAATGGGGGAAATACATTAAGGGATTCTTTAATTTTTCAGGACAAGACAAGTTAAAAACTACAGAAGGAACAGGGGTAATATATAATAATGGTAAATGTTATTATTACACAGGGTTAACTTCTGTAGGTAAGGATGAATCAAGCATAGGTTTTGCTTTAATAGATACAAGAACTCAACAGACAAGAATATTTAAAATAGCAGGAGCTACAGAAACAGCTTCTATGAAATCTGCAGAGGGTAAAGTGCAAAATTTAGGATATACATCTACTTTTCCTATATTAATAAATGTGGATAATATACCTACTTACTTTACAACTTTAAATGATAAAAATGATTTAACAAAAATGTTTGCTATGATTTCTGTAACAGACTACAATATCATAGGAACAGGAGAAAATATTACAGAATGTAAATCAAATTACATTAAAAACCTAGCAAGTAAAGGAAATTTAATAAATGTAGGTTCTACAGGAAAAGAAGAAAATGTAACAGATACTATAGAAAGAATAAATTCTTATGTGGTAGGAAATTCTACAATATACACATTTATATTAAAAGATCATAAAGATAAAATATTTAATGCTGGTGTATCTATATCTAATGAACTGCCTATAACTAAAGAAGGGGACAAAGTAAATATAAGATATGTAGATACAAAACAGGATACTATTAATATAACTAGCTTTGATAATATAGGGTTTAAACAGCAAAGTATTAAATAAAATATATTAGAAGTAATATGTGAAAAATAAATTTAAAAAGAGGATGTCTCAAAATTAAGGCTATTTTTATTTTGAGACACCCTTTTTTATTTTTAAAATATATTTTTGTTTTTTAAAAATTTACTCACTTCTAAGAGCAATAACAGGATCTTTTTTAGCTGCCATTTTTGATGGTATTGCTCCACCTATCATTGTAAGAACAATACTAGTTATAACCAATGCAATTGCATGCAATGGATTTAATTGAGCAACATTATTCAAGTCAGTAAATTTATATAAAATTGAATTTACTGGAATAGTTAATAAATATGTGATGGCAATACCTAGCCCACCTGAACAAAATCCGATGATAAAGGTTTCAGCATTAAATACTCGAGTTATATCTTTTTTTCTTGCTCCTAAAGCACGTAAAACACCTATCTCTTTGGTTCTTTCAAGTACAGAAATGTAGATAATAATACCTATCATAATCATAGAAACAACTAAAGAAATTCCAGCGAAAGCCACTAAAACAATGGTAATACCGTCCATAATATTCCCAGTCAAACTAGTAATCATAGATGCCATATCAGTGTAGACAATTTGGTCCTCTTCCTTTAGTTTTTTATTCCAATCATCAAGATAATTAGTAATATTATCTTTTGCCTCGAAATTGACAGGATAAATTGAAATAGATGTTGGAGAAGACGTAGCACCTAAAGATGCAAGTACATCATCTTTAGTTTCAACATTAGATGTAATATTGGTTGTCATGTTAGGTGCTCCATGAACTGCTGCAGTTGTTGTGCTAGTCTTTTCTGTTAGAAGATTACCATTCATAACATTATATTTTGCTTCTTTTTGTGCAAGAACAATTTTAGAGTTTTTAGCATTCTCTATAAAGTCTTGGGCTAACTGGTCTGAATAAACTATACCTGTGGATAAATTAGACACATTAGCATCTTCCTTTATACGAATGATACCGCTAATTTTTAATGTAATTGCATTTTTATTGTTATAAAGATTTTCTAAGTTTGTAGTATCTCCATTAACTGTAAAATACTTACCGGATTGAGTATAATAATCGTCATTATATATTAATTTATATTCTGTTCCTATCATAGAATTAAAATTTATATTTTTAGAATCCGCACTAAAACCTAATGCTTCAAGGATACTAGTATCAACTTGATTATATTTATCAACAACTAAAACCAATTCTTTTTCATTTTTTGGATAACTACCTGCTAATACATCATAGTATGATTTTAAATAGTCTGTTTTAAAACTATCACCTTTTGAAGGATATGTAGAGAATGCAGCGGCTGAAGTATTCATGCTTACTACTTTGCCATCTTGCTTTTTCAATATATTCATATTTACATTTCTTGTGTAAGAAATTCCATTAATTAAACTGGAATCTATTTTTTTGATGTAATCTACATATTCAGTTGAAATTGCATTAGCATGAACAGCAGCATCTTTACTTGAATCATATGGATAAATCATTGATTCATTAGGAAATTCAGTTTTTCCCTTGTCCTTGGATTTGGAAGATGGAGACATTCCAAGAGACATTGAATTCTGCTCAATACTTATTGGATAGTTGGAAAGAGAATCTTTTTCAAATTCATTTATTTGTTTATTAAATCCATTTGATAGAGATAAAACAAGGGCAACACCAATAATTCCTATACTGGATGCAAAGGCAGTAAGTGCTGTTCGCCATTTTTTAGTAACAATATTATTTCCAGATAGCTTAAGTGCTGTAAGGAAATTCATACTTGTTTTTTTAGGCTTATAATCGTTTGAGTTATTTTCTGATACAAATGGATTGGTATCGGAAACAATTTTACCATCGGAAAAACTTACAATTCTATCAGCATATTCTTCTGCTAATTCAGGATTATGAGTTACCATAATCACAAGTTTATCTTTTGCGATTTCTTTAATTAAATCCATTATTTGTTGGCTTGTTTGAGTATCTAGAGCCCCTGTTGGTTCATCAGCAAGAATAATTTCAGGATCATTTGCTAATGCACGAGCAATGGCAACACGTTGCATTTGTCCTCCAGATAATTGATTAGGCTTTTTATGTATATGATTACCTAAACCAACTTTCTCTAAAACGTAAGTGGCCTTTTGTCTTTTTTCTGATTTTGGTACCCCAGAAAGGGTCATACCCATTTCTACATTATCTACAATACTTAAATGTGGGATAAGATTATAACTTTGAAAGATAAATCCTACACTATTATTACGATATGTATCCCAATCAGATTCACCAAATTTTTTGGTGGATAAGCCATTAATAATCATATTTCCTGAATCATATTGGTCTAAGCCTCCAAGCATATTTAATAAAGTTGTTTTACCTGAACCGCTTGGACCTAAAATAGAAACAAATTCACTTTGTCTAAAGTCAATACTAACACCATCAAGTGCAGTTTGTTTAAATTCTCCTGTTGTATAAACTTTTTTTAAATCTTTTATTTGTAACATGTTTAATCTCCTTTCAATTTACTTTCATAGTATATATAAAGTTTTTAAACTGAATGTAAACTGGTGAGTTTATCCGATGACTACCCGCTCTAATACTCCCATCTTCTTCAAAGTGGGAGTAAAGAGCGGATACGTCCCTGGATAACGATTTCCCCTAAAGGATAACGACTTCTAAGGAGTAAAACTCCTAAGAATTCTGTTAATAAGCTTCAGAGGGAGTAAAAACTCCTTCTGAAGCCAAGAACTCTGTTTATATGCAGTTTATATTTATTTGATAAAGTTTTTAAGAAGAATAAAAATGTGTTATAATTTACAACCTATTAAAAAGGAGGCCTAGATAATGTTTAAAGTATTAGTAGTAGAAGATGACCCAGCTTTGCGCAAACTTTTTTGTACAGTACTTAATAAAAATGGATATAAATCCATTGAAGCTAAAGATGGAGACAGTGCATTAGATATATTATATAAAGAGTACATAGACTTAATTATTTCAGATATAATGATGCCGAATATGGATGGCTATACCCTCACAAAATTAATAAGAGAGTCAAATAATAATGTGCCTATATTAATGATTACTGCAAAAGAAACATTTTCTGATAAACAAGAAGGTTTTAGAGTAGGTACGGACGATTATATGGTGAAACCTATTGATGTAAATGAAATGATTTTACGTGTAGGTGCTTTGCTTAGACGATCCCAAATAATCAATGAACGAAGAATTGTAATAGGTGAAACAATATTCTTATATGACTTTCTAAGTGCTAAATATAATAATAAGGAGCTAGTATTACCCCAAAAAGAGTTTTATTTAATTTATAAACTTGTATCCACACCTAATAAGATTTTTACACGACAACAATTAATGGATGAAATATGGGGCATAGAATCTGAAACAGATCCAAGGACAGTTGATGTTCATATAAATAGATTACGAGATCGGTTTAAAGACAATAAAGACTTCAATATTATTACAATTAGAGGATTAGGTTATAAGGTGGTTAAACAGTGATGAATAATAAAATATCCGTTAAAATGGTAGTTGCTTTTTCTTTAATAGTTTTTTTTATTGTTACTTCGGCTGTTGTTATTAGTGGCTTAGTAGTGGTATTTCTTTCTCGTTTTAATGTATTTACTCAACCTAATCCTTTAATTTTATTAGGTTGGTTAGGTATTATCAGTATAATGGTAAGCACAGCCATTGCTCAAATTATAGGAAAAAAAGTACTATCCCCGATTTCTGATCTTAACAAAGCAACTAAAGAAGTTGCTAAGGGAAATTTTAATACTAGACTTTCAGAAAATAGCTGGACAGATGAAATAAGAGAAATGGCACATAGCTTTAATATAATGACTCATGAACTAGGTAATATTGAAACCTTAAGAGATGATTTCATTAGCAATGTTTCTCATGAATTTAAGACTCCTATTTCAGCTATTGAAGGCTATGCTACATTGCTACAAGATGATGAATTATCTGATGAAGAACGTAAGGAATATATTCATAAAATACTTATAAGTACAAAAAGATTATCTTCTCTTTCAGGGAATATTTTACAAATAACAGAACTTGAAAATCAAAAGATTTTACCTTTAGAACAAAAATATTGTTTAGATGAACAAATCAGACAAACTATTTTATTATTTGAATATCAGTGGACAAAAAAAAATATAACTTTAGATATTAATTTAGACAATATTACTTACATTGGAAGCAAAGAATTGTTAGCTCAAGTATGGCAAAATATTTTAGGGAATGCCATTAAATTTTCCCATCAGAATGGAACAATACAGGTAACATTAACACAAACAAATAAGGAAGTTTTAATTAAAATAAAAGATAATGGTATAGGCATGTCTGAGGAGGTTAAGGACCGAGTATTTGAAAAGTTTTATCAGGGAGATAGTTCACATTATTCAGAGGGGAATGGATTAGGTTTAGCACTTGTGAAAAGAATTATAGATATATGTGAAGGAACTATAGAAATCTCAAGCCATGAAGGAGTAGGTACAGACTTTATTGTCAAGCTTCCTAAGTAGAATATTTTATTAAAATAAAAATCATTAATAGCATATATATTGTTAACCTAAATAAAAAAATAATAAACCATTTTCTACAGATTTATAATGAAGCAAGAGTAAGATAGTTTTTAATATTTTTTAAAATTAGGTATTGATAATTTTTAACGTGTCTATTTTATTTTTCAAATATTACCCTTTGTCATAAGAAACTCCAGTAAGATAATCAATCTAATCTGTAAATTATCTAAGGATGTATTAATTAAAATAAAATTAATTTTAAGGAATTAAATTTTAAAAAAATGAGAATCATAAGAATAAATGTTAAATATAAAATGAATATTTATGAAAGATTTTAAATAAGGATACTAGGAATTATAGTTGTAGTAAAAGCCTTAGAAAAAATATTTTTAGTTTGGAGGTACTTTGAATGAATAAAGAAGTAAATATTGATTGGGGAAATCTGGGGTTTAATTATATAAATACAGATTTACGTTATACATCAAGATGGAAAGATGGAAAATGGGATGAAGGTCAATTAGTTGAAGATAATATGATTAGTATAAATGAATCTTCAACTGCTCTTCATTATGGGCAACAATGCTTTGAAGGATTAAAAGCTTATCGTACAAAAGATAATAAAATTCAACTTTTTAGACCAGATAGAAATGCAGAACGTATGCAAGATAGTTGTAAACGTATTTTAATGCCAGAAGTTCCAACTGAAAAATTTATAGACGCATGTATTAAAGTTGTTAAAGCAAATGAGCATTATGTGCCACCTTATGGTAGTGGAGCAACGTTGTATCTTAGACCTTTTGTAATAGGTGTTGGAGATAATATTGGTGTTAAGCCGGCAGCTGAATATATATTTTCTATATTCTGTATACCAGTAGGACCTTATTTTAAAGGTGGTATGGTGCCAGTAAACTTTACAGTATCAGATTATGATAGAGCAGCTCCATACGGAACCGGTGCAGTAAAGGTTGGTGGTAACTATGCTGGAAGTCTTTATCCACATGAATTAGCTGTGAAAAAAGGATTTGCAGATTGTATTTATCTCGATCCAGCTACTCACACCAAAATAGAAGAGGTTGGAGCAGCTAACTTTTTTGGAATAACAAAGGATAATAAATTTATTACCCCAAAATCTCCATCAATTCTTCCAAGTATAACTAAGTATTCCCTTCTTCATATTGCAAAAGAATATTTAAAGATGGAAGTTGAAGAAAGAGATGTTTTAATTGATAATTTAGATGAATTTAAAGAAGCTGGTGCTTGTGGAACTGCTGCAGTAATAACTCCAATTGGTGGAATAGAATATAAAGGAAAATTACATGTATTCCACAGTGAAACAGAAGTAGGACCTATAACCAAAAAACTTTACGATACACTTTATGGAATTCAATTTGGAGAGGTAGAGTCTCCACAAGGATGGATTGTAGAAGTTAAATAATAGGTTACAGAATTCCATAATTATAATTATTAATTTTGAATCTAATGTAATAATCATATCTGAGCCATCATTTATTAATAAGTTTACTTTTCTTATGGTAAATTTATTACAGCAAAGTGATGGCTTAGCTATTTCTATAATTAATTGTTATTATCCATGTAAAGCTTGCTTGACATGGGTTAAGAAATATACTAAAATAAAAATGTAAAGCGAGATTGACATTAGGAGGAAAATAAATGTGAAAAATAAGTTAGAAGAAATAAGAAAAGAACGAGGAATTAAACAGGAAGAGCTAGCAGATATTTTAGAGGTATCTCGTCAAACTATTAGTTCCTTGGAGAATGGGAGATATAATCCATCTATTATTTTAGCCTTCAAAATTGCAAGGTATTTTAATAAAAATATTGAAGATATATTTATTTATGAGGAGGAATAAATATGAAAAAGGAAAGATTAATATTTAGCATAAACAGTGTATTAGGAATTATTTTAATATTACTAGGAGTATCTGTATTTAAGAGTTCCGATCAAGGTACAATTAGAAAATTATGTTTGGCTATTGGTAGTGTATGTACTGCTTTTGGAATAGGTTCATTAATCCAAGAATTAATAGTTTCTACAGTTGAATGTGATGAAATAAAAAAGAAAAAAGATATTGAAGTAAAGGATGAACGTAATACTCAAATTAGAGAAAAATCCGCATACAGGGTATCTTACATTATGAATTATTTGCTTTGGTCCTATACGATTTTTTTAGGTGTTATGAAAGCTAAGTTGATTTTTATTATTCCTGCAGTAGCCTTAATTGTAATTCAGCTAATTCTTTTAATTTATTACTCCAATTATTATTCAAAAACAATGTAATAAGATAAATATAATATTTTATATATTGTATTTTGTTTATGTTTTATTAAATAGGAAAATTTAAATTGTAAATTAGGAATAGATATAAAAATTTTAAATTTTATTGTTAACCTAAATAAAAAATAAGTTGACGATGGTTTGTTCTTATAATATACTATTAATAATAAATTTTGAATACGAAATATAGTCTACACATTTAAATAGTATTTATAGGAGTGATATAAAATATGGCAAAAAAATTAGAAGTAAGAGATATGATATATTCAGCATTATTTGCAACTATTATAGGAGTTTCAAGTTACATTATTATTCCATTGCCCATAAGTCCAGTACCCATAACAGCTCAAAGTTTAGCAGTTATGTTAGCAGGATGTGTTTTAACTCCAATTCAAGCAGTTCTTAGTATGGTAACTTTTTTATTAATGGGAATTATAGGTATTCCAGTTTTTTCTGGAGGAAGATCAGGAATTGGTATTATTGTAGGGAAAACTGGAGGATATTTAATTGGATTTTTAATTGGAGCTATCATAATAAGTCTTTTAGTACGTAAAAATAAATCCTTATTTAATATGTTAATAGCTTGTTTTATTGGAGGAATTGTAGTAGTACATATTTTAGGTTCAGCATGGCTTGGAGAAGTTACTTCTATAGGAATAAAAAAAGCTTTTTTATTAGGGTCAGCACCTTTTATACCTGGGGATTTAATAAAAGCTGTTGTAGCAGTTTTTATTGGAAGGAAACTAAGTAAATCAATGAAAAGAATTGGAATACAATAAAGGCAATGAAAAAAACATAAAAAATATATAAAAATGTAAAGCTGCAAGAGTAGCTTTAAAAATTGAATACAATATAATTCTATAAGCTATTAAGTGCTGTGTATACTTAGTAGTTTTTTTATTGTAAAATATAAAACTCTATGGATTTATTAATAACATAATTATTAAGTTATAATATAATAATTTTATAGGGAATATAATGATTTAATAGATAATATATTTAGAGGTGTTTAATTTGGATAGATTCAGTTTTTTAAAAATAGAATGGCCTGAAATATATCAAGCTATATGTAATGCAGAAGAAAAATCAAAGAAAGATTCTAATACAACATTAATTAAATTAGCACAGACAGTAGAACTAATAACAAAATACATATTAAAGGAAAATCATATTGAAGCAAATACTGAATTATTGGATTCAATAAATTTATTAAAAGATTGTAACAAATTAAATTCTTATATGGTAGATTTATTTTATAAAATAATAGTTGTTTCCAATAAAGCTATTTATGAGGACTATTCTGATCAAATTATAGCGAAGTCATTTTTAGATAAAATGTTTGAAATATTGGTATGGTTTGCAATAGAGTATGGAAAAAGGGACTATAGAAAAGTTGATTTAAGTAATATGATACCAAAAGATAAGGATATGTTTAATAAATATATTAAAAGTAAATCATATAATGATACAGAAAAAAATATTGAAAATGAAACCATTATAAAACCATTTACTATAAACAATGAAGAATTTTTTAAAGAAGAAAATAACACTGATGTTAATAGATATGAGCAGGATGTATTTGAAACAAAGGAAGAGTTTTATAAAAGAATAAAGGACCATGAGATATTTAGTTTAGGTAGAATATTTATAGAAGAGTCTAATATTAATGAGACAGATAAGGTTGTTGCATTTCCATTTTCTATATATAAATCAATTCAAATTAAAATACCAATTATAGATATGTTATATATAGAAAAAGCTGAGTTTGAAAATTTATCCATTGAAGAAGAGAAGTATACTGTATTTTCAAAATTAGATATTATAGATGATAAAATTTGCATTGATATTAACAATATTTATATTGAAGTGAATAATAATAAATGCAAAGTTCATGCTGTAGTATTAGATATATCCTACTACGAAAGTTATGAAAAATATAGAAATATTATTTATTCTAAAAAACCTATTCCAATAGGGATGATTAAACTTAATAAAAATAAGTATGATATTAATAAAAACGAAATGCCTATTACAATCAACTATTATGATTGGATAAAAGAATATATTTTAAATACTAAGGCATATATAGAAATTGATAGATATGAGGCAAAAACTTTATGTAAAGAAAATTTATATTATATTTTAAATGGAAGATTAGACATTTTTAATAAAAAACTTTTAATAAGAGATTATTACATTCAATCCAAAAGTTTAGATAAAAATTTCAAAATAAAGCTTTATAATTCAGATCCAATGAATAAATTAAGGTGTTTAGTAGATAAAGAAGAAATATTTGCTATGAATAGTATAGGTGAAATGTATTATAAGGAACAGAACTATAAAGAAGCAATGCATTGGTATAAAAAAGCATCAGATAAAGGTAATTCTACTTCTATGAACAATATAGGTTTCATGTACTATAAGGGAAAAGGAGTAGAACAAGATTATAAAAAGGCAATGGAGTGGTATAGCAAAGCATCACAGGCAGGGAATTTTACTGCTATGGGTAATATAGGATTTATGTATTATAATGGACAGGGAGTAAAACAAGATTATAAAGAAGCGATGTATTGGTATAAAAAATCCTATAAAGAAGGTAACTCTGGAGTTATGAGGAATATAGGAAGTATGTATTATGAGGGAAAAGGAGTAATAAAGGACTATAAAAAAGCAATGCAATGTTATAAAAAAGCATCACAGATAGATAATTTTAATTTTATAAAAAATATTAGTGATATGTATTATGAGCAAAGAGAGAGGAAATGAAAATTAGAGCAAGTATATTTTTATTATTTTGTAATTGTAGAAATATATATAATAAAATTATACTTTCTTTTAACCTAGATAAAATTTTAAAGATTTAAGTATATATGTTTTAAATTAAGTAAGAAAATTAAATAGATTATGGATAGGTTACTAAGTATTTTATTCTTAGTAACCTATATTTTTATCCCATGGCTATCTGCTGTGATACTCCTATTTCTTTAAAAATGGAATATAATATAGTTTGAGTTCCTAAATAGGTTTCATAGCAATCTGAGGAAATCATTATTTGAGGACATTTCTATAATAGTTTTTAATTTATAATAACAAATAAACACTATTAAATCCTTTATAAGTAAGTTTAAAAAGAATTCTTATTTAGTACAATTTATATAAGATAATATTGTATTTAGTTGTCTTTGTGAATATAATTAGTATTAAATTAAAATATAAATTACGGAATAGGAGGATAAAAATGGGGAAAATAAAACAAACTAAATATAATATCAATGGTAAGACAATTATTATAAGAAATGCAGAAGTACAAGATGCTGAGCAGTTGATTAATGTTATTAAAAAAGTAAATCAAGAAACAGACTTTTTGTTAAAAGATCCGGATGAATTTTGCTTAACTATTAAAGAAGAGAAAGAATTTATTCAAAGTCAAATAGATTCACAAGTAGATTTATTAATTGTACCAGAAGTTGATGGGAAAATAGTTGGAGTATGCAGCTTGAATGGAAATACCAACAAAAAAATAAGACATTCTGCTCAATTTGGACTAGCAGTTGAGAAAGAATATTGTGGAATGGGTATAGGTAAAAATTTAATGAAATCAGGAATTGAATGGGCAAAAGAAAATGGTATATTCCGAATTACACTTGAAGTTGATATAAATAATTATAGAGCAATAAGCTTATATCTAAAATTGGGTTTTGAAATAGAAGGTACATTAAGAAATGACAAAATGCTATCAGATGGTTCTTATACAAGTGGTTATGTAATGGCATTGCTATTATAATAATTAAAATTTCGGCCAAAGTGTTATATATAATGGTTTTGAGGTGAAAAAATCAAACTAGAAAGTGGACAAAGTAGAATAGTTAAAAGTAAACATTTAGGATACGGATTATTAGGTACTGGAAAAACTACTGCAGGTATATATAGGTATTTATTTTAAAAATCAATATTGTATGATTGTAGGATAATTTATTAGAAAAAGTGCTAAAATTCCAGAGATTATTTATATAACCTTTAAGAAATTCTAGTGGATATTTTTCAAGGAAGAGAAGAAACTTTCAACTATAAAAATTAAAAATCCCAAATCAAGAAGATTTTTGTTTATCTCCTGTTACAATTAAGTGGTAAATAAAAGGTGCTTTAATAAAATTCAATTTTAGATAGGTGGGAATATATTATGACAAAAACATATTTTAATCCAGGCTGTGCTTTAAGTATATATAAGCCTGAAGTAGAACATAAAATTTTAAAGTTTTTGAATGAAAACTACGGGGAAGTTACACTGCACAAAATATGCTGTCATCATAATCCGCAACTTGAGGCAGGCTCATTGATTATCAATGTATGTGCTGGATGTGACAGGCGTTTTAGAAGCTTATACGAGGGTATATCAACAATTTCTTTATGGGAAGTACTTGATGGATTGGATGCATTTCAATATCCTGACTATAAAGGCTTGAAGTTGTCGGTACACGATGCCTGTCCTGTGCGTGAAAAGCCACAGGTGCATAAGGCTGTACGCAATTTGCTTAAAAAGATGAACATTGATGTTGTAGAAACAAAGTTTTCTGGTACGAATTCAATATGCTGCGGAGATGATTTTTATCCTAAGCTCCCGATTGAAAAAGTTCACCAAAAAATGAAGGAACGAGCAGACTCCATGCCTTGCAACGAGGTTTGTGTATATTGTGTTTCCTGTATCAAATCGATGTATATTGGCGGCAAAACACCTAGACATTTGATTGATCTTCTAATGGGGCAAACAACTGAGCCACAGATATGGGATACAGTGAAGTGGCACGAACAATTACAAGACTATATTGATAAGCATTAAGGTATAATTTATTATAGACTATTAATTATAATTAGTAGTCTATTTTTTCGTTGAAAAATAAAATATTACATATAAAAGAGTGTTAAGATATATTTATAAACTATATATCAATAGTAACATATTATAAACTAAAAATTATTTATATTAGTGACTATAAATAAAGAGAGGTTTTATTATGAAAGTAATTGATTTAACACATACCATTTCAAAAAATATGCCAGTTTATCCAGGCACAGAAAAACCAAAATTAGAAGTTAAAAGTACATATGATAAAGACGGTTTTAAAGAAACTTTATTAACTATGTTTTCGCATACAGGAACTCATATGGATTCACCTGCACATTTATTTCCTGAAAGAACAAATTTAGATTCATTTTTACCAGAACAATTTATAGGAAAAGGATTGGTTATTGACTGTAGTGATTTAAAAGAAGGTGAAAAAATTGACATGAAATATATTGACTGTGTAAAAGAAAAAGCTAATAAGGCAGATTTTATTTTGTTTCATACTGGTTGGGATAGGTATTGGAGGACAGATTTTTATTTTAAAGATTATCCTTGTATTACAGAAGAGGTTGCCCAATACTTAATATATAATAAAAAAAAGGGCGTTGGAGTAGATGTTATAGGTATTGATCCTATTTCAGATGAAAATTTAACTATTCATCGAAAGCTTTTTTTAAAAACTGATATAGTTGTTATTGAAAATCTCACTAGATTAGGGGAAGTTGGAAATGAGTTATTTACATTTTGTGCCCTTCCAATAAAATATGAAAATTCTGATGGAGCACCTATTCGTGCGATAGCTATTTTACAGGATTAGTTGCTATAATAATTAAAGTAATATAATGGAGATAATATTTTCCACGGTAGTTTATTTTATGAAGTATTTAAAAATAATATAATTAAGTTATAACATGCCAACAAATCCTTTATAAGTAAGTTTAAAAAGAATTGTTATTTGGTATAATGTATATAAGCGTAATTACTAATTATTAACCTTAATTGATAATTAAGTATTGAGAATTAAACATATGTTAAGGAGGTGATAATATGGAGTTTGATATTTATACATTAGTAGAAAATGATGAAATAGAGTGTAAAGAGGCTTTAGGTGGATTACCTAAAGATTTATGGGAGACTTATTCAGCTTTCGCCAATTCTAATGGAGGAACACTTTTTTTAGGAATAAAAGAAAAGTCAGCCAAATTCTTTTTTACAGGAGTTAAGGATGAAGAGAACATAATTAAAGATTTATGGGACAATTTAAATAATCCTAAAAAGGTAAGTGCAAACATATTAAGTAATAATTCAATAGAGATTCTTACTATTGAAGGGGTTAAGGTAATAAAGATAAATGTACCTAAGGCTGATAGAAAGGCGAGACCTGTATATATAGGAGAAAATCCCTTTAATGAAAGCAAACATTCAGGTACATTTAGAAGAAACTATTCTGGAGACTATAAATGTTCAAAAGAAGAGATAAAAAGAATGATTGCAGATCAATTAGATGAATCACAAGATAGTTTAATATTAGAGGATTTTGATATAGATGATTTAAATCAAGATACTATAGATGGTTTTAGAAATAGGTTAAGGGCCTTAAAACCATATCATCCATGGATAGCTTTAGATGATAAAACATTTTTATACAAATTAGGTGCCTATGATAAAGATAGAAAATTAGGCAAAGAAGGAATAACAGCAGCAGGTCTTTTAATGTTCGGAGAAGAAAGATCAATAACAGATGAATTTCCTAATTATTTTTTAGATTATAGAGAGAAAATATCAGAGGAAGTAAGATGGGATTACAGACTTATATCATCAGATGGAACCTGGAGTGGAAATATCTTTGATTTCTATTTTAGGATTATAAATAAAATAACTGATAATTTAAATGTACCATTTAGAACCAGCAATGGAATAAGACAAGAGGATACAAGAGTACATGAGGCAGTAAGGGAAGCGGTTGCCAATGCATTAATACATGCTGACTATAGGTTACCAAGAGGTATAGTTATTGAAAAAGGAAAAACATACTTTAAAGTTAGTAATCCAGGGAATTTAAGAATAACAAGGGAAGAAGCTTTAAAGGGTGGAATAAGTGATCCAAGAAATCAAAATATTTTTAAGATGTTCAACTTGTTAGGTATAGGAGAGAGAGCAGGTTCAGGACTTGAAAATATACAACTAGCTTGGAAAGAACAACAATGGATAGCACCAGATTTAGAGGAAAGTTACGGGCCTGATAGAATAATATTGACTTTAAGAACTGTATTAATGTTGCCAAAAGAAAGTGTAGATTTGCTTAAAGCAATATTAAAAGAAGAGTATATTAAATTAAGTAAAGATGAAGTAATGGCCCTAGTAACAGCAGCTCAAGAGGAGTATGTTACTAATAATAGACTACAACAACTACTTGATACTCATGCAATAAATAGCAACAAGATATTATCAACTTTAGTAGATAAAGGTTATTTAAAGGCTGATGGAATAGGGAGAGGAACTAAATATTATTTAAGTGAAATTTTTAATAATAATTATTTACTCTGGAATGAGAATGATAAAAATCAAAATAATGATAAAAGATTTAGTAATGAAGAAAAGTTAATAATTAATTACATTAATAATAATAAATTTATAACTAACTTAATAGCAAGAAATGAACTTGGATTTTCAAAAACAACAGCAAGCAGATTATTTAATAGATTAATAAAAAAAGGTGTAATAGTTAGGATTGGATCAGGCTCTAAAATTAAATATATTATTAATGAAAGTTAATAATATATTTAAATGGAACGATGGAACGGTAAAATGGAACGATGGAACGGTAAAATGGAACGATGGAACGGTAAAATGGAACGATAAAACCAATGAGCAATGTATAAAGAATCAATACTAAATTTAAAGTAGTTAAAAAGATTCAGCTAAAATTGCCACCCTTAATTGTAAATTAAGTATTGATAATTGATCATTGAAAATTGTTTATTAAATATACGTTTGGGAGGTGAAAAAATGAAACTAGAAAGTGGACAAAGTAGAATAGTCAAAAGTAAACATTTAGGATACGGATTATTAAGAGGATCATTAGGTACTGGAAAAACTACTGCAGCTATATATAGAGGTATTTATTTAAAAAATCAATATTGTATGTATGATAAAGATAAAGTATTAATCCTATCAAAAAACGAAGAAAATTTAAACTATATTAAGAACATATATGAGGATGCAGAAAAAACAGGAGTTCAATACATTACTTTATTTTCTTATATTGAGGACAAGTTGTATTTTAGTGTTATATATAAAATTATAAACAAGTATTTTTGGGAGTACATAGGAAATAATAATCTACAATGTAAAATAGCAAGTGAAAAAGAAAAGCGAACTATAATTGAAGAATGTATAAATGATGTAAAAGCTGAATACAAAAATTTAAAATATATAGATATAAAATATAGTAAATTCTTTTTAGAAGAAATACAATGGATGAAAGATTGTATGTATTATGATTTAGAGGAATATAAAAATGCAGATAGAATAGGTAGAAAAACAAAAAAAGGTGAAGGTCCTCAAAGAATTATAAAAAACTCAAAAATTAGAGAAGCAATATTTAAAATTATGCTTTTATATAATAAAAAATTAAAGGATAAAAATTTGGTGGACTATAGTGATGTAGTATATATAGCATTAAAAGAAGCTTTTCAAAATAAAGAAAATACATTTAATCACATAATAGTAGATGAGGCACAAAATTTTACTAAACTAGAATTAAAATTTATAGAGGCTTTAGGAAGAAAAAATATATATTCAAGCATACTATTTGTTGCAGATAAAGAGAAAAGTTCAAATCCTAAAGGATGGATAACTAAGGGACGGAAATTAAATAATCTTCAATTAGGTTTTGAATTTAAAAGATTTAATTTAAATAAAAAAATATCTATGGATATTAAAGATATAGATGATTACAAAATTACAAAAAAAGTTTCAAACAGTTTTATGGAAAATGTAGATGTTTCTAATATCGCTAATGATAACTTTGAAGATAAAGTTTTAGATAAAAATCAATGGCATAAAGATAAGGTGAGCTATGATATGGATAAGTTTGAATATGTAGATATAAAGCATAGAAGATCTTATGAATTTTTCAGAGATCTAGGTAGTAATGAAGAAATTATTGTGGAAGATCAAGGTGGTAAAGAAGAGTATAAAGAGGATGAATTAGCAAAACTACCAGTATTTAATGATATAGCAGCAGGAGAGCCTATACTTATGAATCCTTGTGTAGAAGGAGAATTTAATATACCTAAATATTGGGTAAGGGGTATTAAAGATTGCTTCATATTAAAGGTAAAAGGTGATAGTATGATAGGTGCTAACATAGAAGATGGGGATCATGTGGTAATAAAGAGGCAACAAATGGCTGAAAATAAAGATATAGTAGCAGTTAACTTAGAGGGCAGTGCAACCCTTAAAAGGTTATTAATAAAAAAATCTGGAGCAGTACTTATGCCAGAAAATAAAAAATATAAACCTATAGAAATACTAGAAGAGGGAGCAAGCATCATAGGAGTAGCAGTGGGAATAATAAAAGGGAAATAGCAATATATAATTTATTTATGTATTTTGTATGTAATATTCCAATTGAAATTTGTAAACTTTAATACAAAAATTATTAAGTATAAGAATAACTTCATAAGTTTATTAAACTGTTTTGTATTTGTTATAATAAATACAAAACAGTTTTTCTATTACAAATATCTTTTAAATGAAAATATAAAAATCAAATGATTGCTAAATATAACTAAATAGTTTTACATGAAGAATAAGCATTTGAAAAGTGCTAAATATTTTTTACATAAGTATTAGAATGGAGAAGTAAATATGAAGGAAAAAAATAAAATTGTATTAATAACAGGTGGCGTAAGAAGCGGTAAAAGTGAATTTGCAGAAAGCTTACTTGAAAATGAGGAAAGTGTTTTGTACATAGCTACGGCAAAGATTACAGATAAGGAAATGGAACATAGGGTAGAAAAACATAAGAAAAGAAGAAATAGTGCATGGAGAACCTATGAAGGATATAAGGATTTAGGAAAAATAATAAAACATTATAATGAGAAAAACATTTTATTAGATTGTGTAACTGTAATGACAACAAACCTAATGTTTCATAAAGAAATAGATTATGAAAATATTAAAGAGGAAGAGTTAGATAGGATTTTGGAAAGTATTAAAAAAGAATTTTACGATTTAATAATATCAGTAAATGAAGAAAACAAAGATATAATATTAGTTACTAATGAGGTGGGTTATAGTATTGTGCCAGCTTATAAATTAGGTAGAATATTTAGAGATTTTCAAGGTATTATAAATAAATTTATAGCCTCTTTAAGTGATGAGGTTTATTTAGTAACCTGCGGAATACCATTAAAAATAAAATAAAAATGTTCCCCCAAGGGATATGAACAAAATATATCTTTACTTATAATAGATAATATGGTATTATTTACCATGGATAGGGGGAATTGTTATGAGAATTAAAAAAATATGCAAATTGATTCTTGGACTAACTTTGAACTTGTCATTAATAGCTAGTGTGCCATCAGTATCTTATGCTAAGGAGAAAGATACTAAGGAGGTACAGGTATATACTGAAACTACAGATAAGTTTAGTAAGAATGTTTTTGAAGAAGTGTTTACAAATGAAGATACGAAATTTTTAAGAGAGTCTTTAAAGGCTGAAATAAAGTATTTAGAAGATTCTGTTGAAGTGAAAATTAGAACTAGAATTCAACCATCTACTGAGAAAGGACTTACTTTGTATGCCGATGGTAATCCAGTAGAAGTTAGTTCAAAAGGAACTATAATAATACCTAAAAATACTAAATTAATTTCTAAATTAAATAAACAGTCAAACCATAGTAATATGAAGGCTAAAAACATGAGTGCAGTTAATGGAGAAAATAGAGCTATAGTATCAGACAATTTTTTTACAACAGATATTAAACAAACAAGTTCAAATAAATCAGAATCTGTCTTTAGAGTTAGTTCTGGAGAACTTCTGGAGAAAATGGATCAGTTAGAAGATTCATGTGGTAAGGATCTTCATAATGCTAGATCTTTAAAAGCTAGTGCTAGAAAAGGCTATGGAGATAAATATTATACTGGAGATACAGTTCATTGTAATAGATTTAATGGACAACTTACAGATGATGTACATTATAACTGGAGAACTGGAAGTGCTGCTGACAAAGCTAAAGCCGTAAGGAATTTTTATGCAAGTGATTGTCATATAGCATTAGTTCAAGCAGGAAGTGGATGTACAAGCAAAGGCTCTTGTCAGTGTAATACAACAAAAAGGGCAGCTTATTGTTCAAGCTTTACAAGAGATGAAAATTCACTAAGAAATTGCCCTTACACATATCATAAACATACAGGATTAGTAATTCCAAGATAGTGTTTATAATGAAAAAGACTAATAAAATTATTTTTATTGTATTCATTGTTATATTTATAGGCTTGTCATATAGACATTTTACTAACACAGATAAAGCTAGAATGGAAATTTCATCATTATCAAGCATAGATGTTTTTAAGTTTAATAGCTTTTCTAAATTTAGTAATGATAAGATAGGTGTAATTTATGATGAAGAAAAATTATCAAAGTTTAAAGTGATTATGAATTCACTAGATACATCAGAGGGAATTAAAAAAATAGAAGTTCCTAAAGATGCTAATATAGAATCATTTAAATATTCTTATCATATACAACCTAACCTAAAATATGTTGAAGACAATAATGTGTATGATGGTTACTTTCTTTTGTACATTTTGGTAGGTGATTCAGAAGGGAAATCATACATAATTTTTTCTGGAACAGAATTGAGTTATGTTCTTGATAAAAACAATACAAATATTTTAAAAGAAATATTTTTAAATGTAAAAAAACAACAATAAATTAAGGCAAATCCAATTTGAAGCTTTTAAGATCTATCTTCATAATTTGGGTTTGCCTTTTTTACACAAACATGATATTGAAATATATGTTAAGTGATATATTAGAGAAACGATTTATAGATTTAAAAAAGTTTTACATTTATTCTTTTATATTATCACAATAAACATTAATAGCTTCTCTTAAAAATTTAGAAAGACCAACTTTATATTTATCTATATTGGATGTAAATCTTTCATCATTAATATAAAGATCTCCAAGACCTCTAAATATTTCAGGAGTACAGTTATAAAAGTTTTTAGAAATATGATTTCTAAAATCATGAACAGCTTCTTGAACTTCTTTATGCCCTGGATCTCTATCCATAAGATTTACTAGTTTTTTATAAATTTCATCCCAATCTTTCATTATATTATTCCAATCTTCTTTTGTATATTTAGAGGTTTTTTCATTACTTTCTTTATAAGCAGAGGTGTTTCCATATTTCTCTTTTACTTCCTTTGAATATTTCTTTTGATGTTCTTCTATTTTAGTCATATCAAATGCTCCAAGCACTTCTTTTTTATCCATTTTTATTCCTCCTTCAATACAATCTATGGTTTTATCCACAGATTGTATAATTTTTTCAAGTCTTATCTTTTTTTCTAAAAGTAACTGCCTATGAGTTTTTAAAGCTTCTTTTCTATTAAAATTTGGACTGTCCAAAATGATTTTTATTTCTTGTAGGTGAAAATTAAGTTCTTTAAAAAATAGAATTTGTTGCAATCTATCAAGATTTTCATCTGAATAAAGTCTATAACCTGCAGTATTTATAGACTCTGGTTTAAGTAAACCTATTTTGTCATAATGATGAAGCATACGTACACTTATGCCGGCCATGTCAGCAACTTCTTTTACTTTATAATGCAATGTTTATCACCTCTATTTTTATAATAAGCTATAACACAGTGTTAGGGTCAATGGTTATTTGAAATTTTTATAATTAATTTTTAAGTGTTATATAAATAAAATTTAGTAATTCATTTATTATAATTTACCAGAAAATAAATAATATAAAAAAGTGTAAAGGTAACAAATAAGAAAGTGTTGCTTTTACCATTATATAGATAAAATCTAAGAATATTTTAACTATAACATATTAAAAAAATTTTGTTATTAAGTTTATTGATAAATTTCTTTTGGTGTTAATATAATAATGTAGGAGATATTAAGTATAAATAAATATAATAATAAGAAATGTATGTATAAATAATTGTTTGTTGACAATAAGATATATTTGTTATAACCTTAAATATGGTAATTTAATAAAAAAATTTAGGTGCCTTTACATAAAAGGTGAAAAGGGAATGTGGTAAAATCCACAGCAGCCCCCGCTACTGTAATTGAGGACAAATCTTTAATAAACCACTCTTTATAAAGGGGAAGGGAAAGATGAGGAAGAATCATGAGCCAGGAGACCTGCCTAGATTTTTATTAGGTAAACTTTCGGAGGGAAAGATAACTGTGCAAAAGGAATATAATATAGGTGAACTATGCCTATTTTTAACTATGCATTGGCTATAAACTCTAAAGTTTATAGCCAATTTTTATATTAAAAAATAAATTGAAATTGGAGAGAATTTTATGGCTAAAATAATGATTCAGGGAACAGCATCTTCTGTAGGAAAAAGTCTTATAGTGGCTGCCCTTTGTAGAATATTTAAGCAGGATGGATATAGTGTTTGCCCTTTTAAATCACAAAACATGTCTTTAAATTCTTATATAACTTTAGATGGAAAAGAAATGGGAAGAGCTCAAGTACTTCAAGCCTATGCAGCTGGTTTAGAGCCAGAGGTTTATATGAATCCTATACTTTTAAAGCCTACATCAGATAAAAAATGTCAAATAATAGTTAATGGTAAAGTGTACGGAAATAGTACAGCTATGGGATATCATAATTTAAAATTAAAGTTTAAAGATATGCTAAAAGAGCATTTTAATAAATTAGAAGAAGATTTTGATATAGTTGTTATGGAGGGGGCTGGAAGCCCTGCAGAAATAAATTTAAGAGATAGAGATATAGTAAACATGGGTATGGCAGAACTTATAGATGCACCTGTACTTTTAGTTGGAGATATAGATAAAGGAGGAGTTTTTGCATCCTTAGCAGGAACTATGCTTCTTTTAAAAGAGGGAGAAAAGGAAAGAGTAAAAGGAACCATAATAAACAAGTTTAGAGGAGATGTAGAAATACTAAAACCAGGTTTAGATATGCTAGAGGATATAGTACATATACCTTGTTTAGGGGTAGTCCCTTACACTAGATTACAGTTAGAGGATGAGGATGGAGCAGTAGAATTTAATAAAAAAGCCTATGCACCAATTGATATAGCAGCAATAAAGATGCCTCATATATCAAACTTTACAGATTTAGATGCTTTAAAATCAGAAGAGGATGTATCTATAAGATTTATAACTTCAAAAGAGGAATTTAAAGAGCCGGATCTATTAATAATACCAGGGAGTAAAAATACCATAGAGGATTTACTTTATTTAAGACAATGTGGATTAGAAGAACGTATAAAAGAATATAGTAGAGAGGGCAAAATAATAGGTATCTGTGGAGGATATCAAGTATTAGGTAGTAAAATTAAAGATCCATACAAAGTGGAGACAGATTTAGGAGAGATTGATGGATTAAATCTTTTAGATATGGAAACTATCTTTGAAGAGGAAAAGGTTACAACACGGGTTTCTGCAAGACTTTTAGATGAAGAGACTGAAAATGCTGTTTATGGTTATGAAATACATATGGGAATAAGTAAATATGGTAAAAATGTTACTCCATTATTTAAAATCTATGATAAAAATGGAGAAAAAGTAGATTACTTTGATGGAGCAATAAATAGAAAAGGAAACATAATGGGGACCTATATCCATGGGATTTTTGATGGAGTAGCTTTTAGAGAAAAAATAATAAATGAATTAAGAGTTAAAAAAGGTTTAAACAAGAAGAAATCACAAGTATATGAACATATGAGAGAAAAAGAACTAGATAAGATTGCAGATATAGTACGACAAAGCTTAGACATGGAAAAAATTTATTCCATTATAGGCATTAAGTAATTTTTAGCTCTAGAAAGATAGTTTTATTACTATAAATCTTATGGAAATATTTCTTAGAAGATTTACTCTTTAGTAATAAGATTATTGAAAGCTTTGATTATTAGTATTAGATTTTTTACAAGTTTCACTTGCTATAAGAATTTCTTATGCTCTAGCAAAAGGAGTTATTTAGTGGAGTAGTCCCTTTTATATAAGACTAAATGTTAGGGATTTTAGACATATGATAAAAAAAGTAAGAATGTAAGGATGATAATGAGATGTATTTAAATGTAACTGCAAATTTTGTAGATATAATTATAGCGGTTTTTATAGATTGGATTATTGGAGATCCTCATTGGTTTCCCCATCCAGTTATATACATAGGGAGGCTTATTAATTTTTTAGAAAAAAAATTTAGAGCTAAAGTGAAAAATGAGGAAAATTTAAAGCTCTATGGTGAAATAATTGTAGCGATAGTGTGTTTTGCTAGTTTTTTAATTCCATTTATGATTTTGCAAGCTTTTAAATTTAATTTTTATATTTATCACGGGCTAAATATTTTAATAATATGGACAACTTTAGCAGCTAAATGTCTCCATGAAGAAGCTATAAAGATATATCATGCTTTATATAAAGAAAATATAGAGGATGCAAGATTAAAACTTTCTTATATAGTAGGAAGAGAAACAAAAGATTTAATTGAAAATGAAATAATAAGAGCAGATGTAGAAACCGTAGCAGAAAATGCATCCGATGGTATAATAGCACCACTTTTTTATGCAATAATTGGTGGAGCACCTTTAGCTATGATGTATAAAGGAATAAATACTATGGATTCTATGCTTGGATATTTAAATGATGAATATAAATATATAGGATTTTTCCCAGCTAAGGTAGATGATGTTTTTAATTTTGTACCAGCAAGATTAACAGGAATATTAATGTGTATATCAGCGCCAATAGTAGGGGGCAATCCATTTAAAAGTTTTAAAATAATGATAAGAGATAGAAAAAATCATAAAAGTCCTAATTGTGCCTATCCAGAAGGAGCTACAGCAGCAGCCTTAAAGATACAATTAGGAGGAACAAATGTATATTTTGGGCAAGTGGTAGAAAAACCTACTATAGGAGATGAAATAAAGGAATTAGCACCAATACACATAAAGGAAAGCATAAAACTTATGTATGCTAGTGAAGCGTTAATGATAGTAATGTGTGTTATAATTTTTAAACTTTTTTAAACTATATAGCTAGCTTTTTATCTTGAAAATTAATGATAAGCAATAATTAATTTAATTATAGGGACAGTTCTTTAATTTTGGTAATTAAATTAAAGTGAAAAGCAGGTAATTGATAGGGAAACTTTAGAAGTTAAAAATCTATATAAATTTTTTAGAAGTTTTTAATGTAATGAAAAATTATAACCTTAATTCTTAATTCGTAATTGTTTAAAAAAGGTGGTATTTATATGCATGGTGGAGATATTTATACAGAAGGAATTTTAAAAGGAAAAGAACTTATAGATTTTAGTTCTAATATAAATCCTCTAGGGTTGCCAGACAGTTTTAAAGATAATTTACAGGAAGCCCTAAATTGGGTACAAATTTATCCAGATATTCAGTATAGAAATTTAAAAAGAAATTTAATAGACTATTTAAGCTTTTTTCTAGATTATTTTTATAAAGAAAAAGTAGGCAAACTTAACATAAAAGAAGAAAACTTGGTTTTAGGCAATGGTGCCGTAGAAATAATAGATTTAGCTATAAGTAATTTGAAAAGCATATCTATTTTAGTGCCTTCCTTTGTTGAATATGAATTATGTGCGAAAAAATGGAATGTACAAATAGATTATTGTAATTTAAATGAAGATATGACATATAACTATGAAAATATAAAAAAATCCTTAGAAAAAACAGAAGGAATAATATTGGGAAATCCTAATAATCCTAATGGATCAGTAATAGATAAAGATAAGTTTATATACATATTAGATTATTGCGAAAAAAATAATAAAATTGTAATTTTAGATGAAGCTTTTATAGAGTTTACAGGAAAGAATTCCTTTAGTTTTTTAAACTTATGTGAAAGATACAAGTGTATTTTTATAATAAGAGCTCTAACTAAGTTTTTTTCTATGCCAGGCATAAGATTTGGCTATGGGATAAGTTTTAATAATGAATTTTTAAATAAAATAAGAGAAAAACAAAATCCTTGGAATATAAATTGTTTTGCAGAAATTGCAGTTAAATATGTTTTAAAGGATGAAGAGTTCATAGAAAAATCCATAAATTATATAGAAAAAGAAAAAATATTTATCTATGAAAATCTAAAAAAATGTGATTTGTTTCAAGATGTATACAGCACATATAGTAATTTTATACTTTGTAAGTTAAAGGATATTACAGGAGAACAGCTTAAACAAAGACTTTTAGATAAAGGATTTGTTTTAAGAATTTGTAAGGACTTTAAAACTTTAAATAATGATTATGTAAGATTTGCAATAAAAACTAGAGAGCTTAATCAGGCTTTAGTAAATATTTTAAAGGAAATAAAGTAAAAGAAAATTCCCTTTAAAGTGAAGAATTATTTCATAAAATGAATAGTTGGTTTTAAATATAAGAATAATTATATGAAATATATAGCTGTTTTTAAAGCAAAGAATAATTTTATAAAAAAGATACATATTTTTAAAGCTTAAGAATTTTAAGAGTTCTCAGTTTCATAGAAGAGGGAGTATTGGCAATGAGAAAAATAGATAACTATATTTTAAATATTATAAAAATATTATAGTTTAATTAATAAAAAATAGGAGGGGGAAAAATGAAGAAGAAGTATTTATTTTTATTAACGACCGCACTTGTACTAGCTTTATCACAAAGTGCATATGCCATGCATATTGCAGAGGGATTTTTACCACCTAAGTGGGCAGCACTATATTTTGTTTTAAGTGCACCCTTTATAGTAATAGGTGTAAAACACATAAGACAAAAAACTAAAAAGAATAAGGATTTAAAGATGTTATTAGCAGTTGTTGCAGCTTATGCATTTATACTATCTGCTATGAAAATACCATCAGTTACAGGTAGTTGCTCACATCCAACAGGAACAGGTCTTGGAGCCATAATATTTGGACCCTTTGTAGCATCAGTGGTTGGAGTAATAGTGCTTTTGTTTCAAGCCATATTACTAGCTCATGGTGGAATAACAACTCTTGGAGCTAATACTTTTTCTATGGGAATAGTAGGACCCATAGTATCTTATTTAATATATAAAGGATTAAAAAATAAAAATCAAAAATTAGCTGTGTTTTTGGCAGCAAGCTTAGGAGATTTAGCTACATATACTGTTACATCATTGCAGTTAGCACTATCTTTCCCAGCAAAAACAGGGGGAGTTATGGCAGCCTTCGCTAAATTTGCTACCATATTTTCTCTAACTCAAATACCACTAGCTATTATAGAAGGCTTAATAACTATAATGATTTTTGAGTTTATGATGAAATATTCAAAAGAAGAATTAAAAACTTTAAGTGAGGTATAGTATATGAAAAAACAAAATATTATTATAACTATAGTATCTGTAGTAGTTATACTTGCTTCTTTATTTATAGGAGGAGCAAGAGGTGGAGAATTTGCAGGAGCTGATGACCAAGCAGAAGGTATTATAGAAGAAATGAATAAAGATTATGAGCCTTGGTTTGAAAGTATTTGGGAACCACCATCAGGAGAAATAGAAAGTTTATTATTTGCATCACAAGCAGCATTAGGAGCTGGAGTTATAGGATATTATATAGGTAAAAAGAAGAATGCTAAGAACAATAATGCTTCTGTCAAGAACCAGTAAGCTTTCTAATATACATCCTTTAGAAAAGGCAGTTTTGAGTATAATCCCAATTGTAATTTTGGGATTTACTCAAAACTACATAATTGTTTTTTGCAATATTTTATTTTTCCTATTTATAAATATCATTTCTAAAAATAATAAAAAAATATTTACAAAAATAACTCTAGAGGTAACAGTTTTTGCAGCCATATCTTCTATAACTTTTGTTTTTGATTATGGAATTGTATACACATTAACTCTCATACTTAAAAGTGTAAGTGCAGGCTTATGTCTTTCATTTTTTTCACTTACCACACCTATAGATGATATGCTTTATTGCCTGGGCAAAAAAGAATATTTTAAAGATATCTGTGATATTGCCAAGGGAATGGAAAGATTTTTGGTAGTCATAAATGATGAATATAATATTTTATATAGTTCTATAAAATCTAGAGGTGGATTTGACAGCTTTAAACTTAAAATTAGAAATACAGGAAAAATGGCAGCTATTCTTTTTATAAATACATTAAGTAGATGGAAAATAATAAAAGAAGGATTAGACAGTAGAGGATATGTAGGATATATGCCTTATTTAGAGAGAGAATTTGATTTTTCTTATATAAGATTTTTTAGTATACTCACCTATATTATTTTAATACTATTATTAGTAATATTTTTAAAATAAAAACAACAATTTAAGAATTATAAAAGATTGGAAGCTGATTATATAAATTTAAATAGTTAGAACCCAATTGACATAAATAATAAGGCTTGTTATTTAAAAACTATTTAGAAAGATTAAGTCTTCGTTCGTTAAAGGCTACTTATATAAATAATGAAGGTTTTTGATTTATAAATCTAGTAAATTATTAAAATAATAAAAATTAATAGTATATAAGTAAAAAGTTATGTTGTATATAAAAACATAATATTTTTAATTATATTTATAGAAGTATATAATTAGAATTAAGGAAAAACAATGGTTTAAGATTACTATAAATACTTTATATTATGATTCTTTAGTATATTAAATTTAAATTATAGAAGATGAAATTTTGGAGTGGGTAAATTTGCAGGAAAAATATAATTTTATTGCTTTAAAGTCTAGAAGAATAAGAATATTAATAGTAGGAGGGGGAAGGGCAGCTTTTATAAAAGGGAAAGCTTTTTTAGATAGAGAATGTAGTTTATATATACTAGCTCCTAAGTTTTCAAAGGATGTATTAAATTTAAAAACATATAACAATGTAGAATTTATAAAAAATAATTATGATAAAAAATACATATTAGATAAGCATTTAGTTGTTATAGCTACAGAAGATGAAGAAGTAAATAATGAAATAAGAAATAATTGTGACGAATTGAGTAAACTATACATAGATTGTTCTGATAAAGATAAAAGCCTATGTTTTAACAGTTTTCAAAGGGAAAGTAAAACTATGGTGTTAGCTTTAAATAACAAAATAGGTTGTCCAAAAGCTACTTCTTTTATAGGAGAAAAAATAAAAAGAGACTTAGAAAAATATGATAATTATATAGAATATGTAACATATATAAGAAGCATCACAAAAAATAATCCTATGAAAGATGAGATTATAGATTTTATCTGCAGCAATGATTTTCACTTCTTTTTTGAAAAAGGGTATGGTAATCTAATCTTATCAATGTTTTATGGAGGTATGGATTTTGAATTTTGTAATAGCCACAAGAAGAAGTAAGCTTGCTCAGGTGCAAACAGAAATAATAATAGATTCGTTAAATAAAAAGCATGATATAGAATGTGAAAAATTATTGATAGAAACTATAGGAGATAAAATATTAGAAGTATCTTTAGATAAGATAGGTGGAAAAGGGCTATTTGTTAAAGACATAGAAGTAGCTATGTTAGAACAAAGGGCAGATGCAGCAGTACATAGCATGAAGGATGTACCTTATGAAATGCCTAAGGGATTTGAAATAATAGCTATTCCTGAAAGAGAAGATGTAAGAGATGCCTTTATATCCTTAGATAATATAAAATTTAAGGATTTAAGAGAAGGTGCTAAAATCGGTACAAGTAGTAGGAGAAGAGCAGCCCAGTTAAAGCTTCTACGTCCAGATTTAGATATTGTTCCTATAAGAGGAAATGTTCAAACTAGGATAGAGAAAATAAAAAAAGAAAATCTAGATGGAATAATATTAGCAGTAGCAGGTCTTAAAAGGGTAAATTTAGATCATTTAATTACAGACTATTTTGATACAAAAGAAATGGTACCAGCAATTGGACAAGGTGCCTTAGGCATAGAAGTTATGGAGGAGCATCCTAAAAAGGAGTTATTTAAAGATTTAGATCATTATAATTCAAAAATATGTGTTTTGGCAGAAAGAGCTTTTATGAGGGAACTAGATGGAGATTGCCATTCAACTATAGGAGCCTATGCATCTATAAAAGATAATATAATGCATATAATAGGCATATTTGAAAGAAAAAATAAAATTATTAAAAAAGAAATTACAGGAACTAAAGATCAGTATGAAAAATTAGGTATAGCCTTAGCAGAACATATATTAAAGGACTAAAAGTAGGCATTTTCATAGATTAGATAAGATATGTTCATTAAGTTATTCTTATACTAAAGTAAAGTTTGTTTATAGGAATTTTATAAAAGCTTATAAAGAGGATTATCAGTTACTATGCGAAGTATAGGAATTATAAATTTAGTATGAATAGTTATGTTTGATTAAGATATAAGGTAATTATTATGATTATAAATTAATAATACTCACTTTAATAGAATATGCGAGTATTATAAGTGGGATTAGTGGGAAAAAGTAATTTTAAATAAAAAGGTATCCCACACTTTTATGTTTAGGAGGAAAATATGAGTAAGGTATATTTAATTGGTGCAGGGCCAGGGGATGAAGAATTAATAACTTTAAAAGCTATAAGAGCCCTAAAAAAATGTACTGCAGTTATGTATGATAGATTAGCAAATGGAGAATTGTTAAAATATTTAGCACCAAGTTGTGAAATTTATTATTGTGGAAAAGAACCGGGCTGTCATTATAAAAGTCAGGATGAAATAAATAAAATGCTAGTTAAGTTAGCAAAAGAAGGTCATATTGTAGGAAGAATAAAAGGTGGAGATCCCTATGTATTTGGAAGAGGGGGAGAAGAAGCCTTAGATATTTTAGAAGAAAATATAGAATTTGAAGTTATACCAGGAGTAACTTCTCCAGTGTCTGTACTAAATTATGCAGGAATTCCTATAACCCATAGAGGAATATCAAGGGGATTTCATATTTTTACAGCTATGACTAAGGATAAATTAGATATAGATTGGAAATCTGTGGCTAATATAGGAGGAACTTTAGTATTTTTAATGGGTCTTGGAAGATTAGAATTAATAACTAAAGGTCTTATAGAAAATGGAATGGACAAAGAAAGTAAGATAGCAGTAGTTATGAAAGGCACTACCTCAAAGCAAAAAAAAGTTATAGGTAACTTAGAAAATATAGTAGAAAAAGTAAAAGAAGCTAAACTAGAGTCACCAGTAATAATAGTAGTAGGAGAAGTAGTTAGTTTTTCAGATAAATTAAATTGGTATGAAAAAAAGCCTTTATTTGGAAGAAATATATCCATAACCCGTACAAAAGAGCAAGCTAAGGAATTAAAAGTTCAACTTTTAGATTTAGGGGCTGAAGTTACAGAAATAAATTCCATAGAAATAAAAAATACAGAGGATAATTTAAAGTCTTATTTAAGTAAATTAAAAGAATATGATTATATAGCTTTAACCAGTGTAAATGCAGTTAAAATATTATTTGATTATTTGATTAGAGAAAATATAGATATTAGAAATATTAATGCTAAATTTGCAGCTATAGGACCAGCCACCAGTGAGGCAATAAGGATGAGAGGAATAATGCCAAGCGTTAAGTCAAAGCATTTTGTAGCAGAAAGTCTTTTTGAAGAAATGAGAAAGCATATACAAAAGGGAGATAAGATACTTGTGCCTCGTTCAAAAGATGCAAGACCCTTTCTTGTGGATGCATTAAGAAAAGAAGGTTGCATTGTAGATGAAGTACATATATATGAAACTTTATGTGGACAATGTACATACACTGAAAGATTTGAAAATGCAGACACAGTATTATTCACAAGTCCATCTACTGTTAGAAATATGATTTCCATGGTGGACATAGATAGTATAAAAGAAAAAGATATTATAGCAATAGGTCCTATTACAGCCAAAGAATTAGATAAAAATAATATAAAATGCAGTATTTGTGATGAATATTCTATAAATGGCATAATAGATAAACTTTTAGACCTTAACTAGATGTTATAAATCTATAAAATCTTTATAGTTTATATATAAATAAATTCAATTTAATTAGCTTAGGCTAGATATTAAAAGGAGACGAGAGTTATGTTTAGAAGACACAGAAGATTAAGAGAAAATGAAGCAATAAGAGCTATGGTAAGAGAAACAGTGATTAGAGAAGAAGATTTTATATACCCAATGTTTGTAGTAGAAGGAAAAAATATTAAAGAAGAAATATCTTCATTACCAGGAAATTATCATTATTCTATAGATAGATTAGAGGAATTAGTAGAGGAAGTAAAAAAATCAGGCATAAAAGGTATAATGATATTTGGAGTACCAGATCATAAAGACGAATGTGGTTCTGCAGCTTTTGATGACAATGGAATAGTTCAAAAGGGTATAAGAAGATTAAAAGAATTAATGCCAGAATTATATATAGTTGCAGATGTATGTATGTGCCAATATACAAGTCATGGACATTGTGGAATAATTCATGGTCATAATGTGGACAATGATGAATCATTAAAATATTTAGCAAAAATATCTTTATCCTATGCAAAAGCCGGTGCAGATATGATAGCTCCTTCAGATATGATGGATGGAAGAGTTTATGCTATAAGAAAAATATTAGATGAAAATAATTTTAAACATGTAGGTATAATGGCTTATAGTGCAAAATATTGTTCAGCTTTCTATGGCCCTTTTAGAGAAGCAGCTAATTCAGCACCACAATTTGGAGACAGAAAAACTTATCAAATGGATCCAGCAAACGGAAGAGAAGCAATGCTTGAAATAGAAGATGATATAAATGAAGGTTCAGATATAGTAATGGTAAAACCAGCTCTACCATACTTAGATGTTATAAGAATGGCAAAGGATAGATTTGAATTTCCGTTAGCAGCTTACAATGTAAGTGGAGAATATGCTATGGTAAAAGCAGCAGCTAAACAAGGACTAATAGATGAAAGAAGAGTAGCCCTAGAAATGCTAACATCAATAAAAAGAGCAGGAGCAGATATAATAATAACTTATTATGCATTCGAAGCAAGTGCTTGGCTAAAAGAAGACAGAAAATAGTATGCATAAGTTGTCTTAAAATTAAATCTAAAGAAAATAAGTGTCTAGTTTACAGTGAAGAGTGAAATTTTTTCATCCCATGAAAAAATTTCACTCTGTACTCTGTACTCTGTACTCTGTACTCTGTACTCTGTACTCTGTACTCTGTACTCTGTACTCTGTACTCTGTACTCTGTACTCTGTACTCTGTACTCTGTACTCTGTACTCTGTACTCTGTACTCTGTACTCTGTACTCTGAATTAAAGAGGTGTTTTTATGAGAAGTATAATAATATCTTCCAATAGTAGTGGCGGAGGAAAAACTACAGTAACTTTAGGGCTTATGAAAGCTTTAATTAAAAAAGGTTATAAAGTTCAAGGATATAAAGTTGGTCCTGATTATATAGATACTGCCTTTCATTCTTATGTAACAAAAAACAGTTCTAGAAATTTAGATTTGTTTTTAATGGGAGAGGATGGAGTTAAAGCATCCTACAGCAGAGGAAAAGGTGACTTAGGTATAATAGAAGGAGTAATGGGATTATATGATGGTAAGGGTATAGATACAAAATATTCTACAGCCCATCTATCAAAGGTCTTAAATTTACCGGTGGTTTTAGTAATAACTCCAAAAGCTCAAAGTGCAACATTATGTGCAGAAATCATGGGAATATTAAATTATGAAAAGATAAATATAGTTGGAGTAATTTTTAATAAAGTAAGTGAAAGTTATTATAATTTACTTAAAAGATTGATTGAAGAGAATTGTAAACTAAAGGTATTTGGATATGTACCAAAGGAAGAAAAATTAGAATTGAAAAGTAGACATTTAGGTCTTATACAAAGTAGCGAAATAAAAGATTTAGAAGAAAAAATAGATATATGTAGTGAATTGATTTTAAAATATGTAGATATAGAAAATTTAATAAATCACTTTGAAAAAACAGAAAAATATAAAGATAATTTTTACTTAGAAAACAAAAATCTAAATATAGGCATACCTTATGATAAAGCCTTTAGTTTTTATTATAAGGAGAACATAGAACTATTAGAAGATATAGGGAACATAAAATATTTTAGTCCTATGAAGGATGAAAAATTGCCACATGATTTAGATTTTTTATATATAGGCGGAGGATATCCTGAAGTTTTTATAAAGGAATTAAGAGAAAATAAATCCATGCTAAGTAGTATAAATAAAGCATTAAATAATGGACTTTCATGTTATGCAGAATGTGGAGGACTTATGTATTTAACAGAAGGCATAGAAGATTTAGATGGAGATTACAAGGAAGCAGTAGGGTTTTTTAAAGGTAAATGTCATATGACTAAAAGACTTCAAAATTTTGGGTATGCGAAGATAGAAGTGGAACAAGAAAATAAAATATTACCTAAGGATTTAACAATTAATTGTCATGAATTTCATAAATCCTATGTGGATTTAAAAGATGATAAAATATATAAACTTACTAAAAATCTCTATGATGATTCCACAAAAAAATGGAACTGTGGATATGTAAAAAATAATACATTGGCAGCATATGCTCATGTACATTTCTTCGGAAATATGGACTTTATAAAAAATTTATTCAACAGATAAAAATTTTAAAATATAATATATCAGGATTAAATGATAATATATTCTAAAGTGAATTTTTATTTAACTTATTAAAATATGAATTTATGGAGGAAGTTAAAATGACTGAAAGAGAAAAAATGTTGGCAGGAGAACTTTATGACTGTGGAGATAGCGAACTGCTTTCGCAATGGCATAGGGCAAAAAACTTGGTTCGTGACTATAACCAAACAAATTCTGAAAATTTGGAACAGAAAAATAGGATTTTAACAGAATTGTTGGGAGGGCGAGGCGCTAATCTTTGGATAACGGCACCATTCTTCGTAGATTATGGAAATAACATATATTTGGGAAACAATTGTGAAGTAAACATGAATTGCACTTTTTTAGATGATAATAAAATCATTATTGGTAATAATGCTCTAATTGCTCCAAATGTGCAAATTTATACAGCATTTCATCCCACAAATTTACAAGAAAGATTTGGAGAAGTTAAGGAAGATGGTTCTTTTGAGTTTTGCAAGACACAGACAGCTCCAGTTGTAATTGGAAACAATGTTTGGATTGGCGGTGGAGTTATTATCATGCCAGGTGTTACTATTGGAGACAATGTAGTGATTGGTGCAGGTAGTGTTGTTACCAAGGATATTCCCTCTAATAAGATTGCTTATGGAAATCCTTGCAGAGTTGTGAGGGATAATGGTTAATTGTCCAATTTCAGTATATTGGGCTGGAAAATCAGAATTTTATATAAAATTTGATGAAATGGTAAATTCCAGTTTGTACGATATTTATTTAATATGTTTAAGGCTTAAAGGCAGGGAGATAGAGTTATGAAAGATTATATAAAAAAACCAATGGATATAGAAAAAAGAAGTTTTCAAATAATAGAAGAAGAGATGGGACAACATAGTTTTTCAGAGGAAGAATTAAAAATAGTAAAAAGAGTAATACATACTACCGCAGATTTTGAATATAAGGATTTAATCTATATAAAGGAAGGGGCCATAGAGGCAGCAAAAGAAATTTTTAAAAAGGGTACAAAAATTTATACAGATACCAACATGGCTCTATCAGGTATAAATAAAAAGGCTCTAAAGGATTTGAATTCTACAGTTCAATGTTTTGTATCTAAAGAAGATGTAGCTCTAATTGCAAAGGACAGAGGTATAACAAGATCCATGGCAGCAGTAGAGCTAGCAGCAGAGGAAGGAATAGAATTTTTTGTCTTTGGAAATGCACCAACAGCTTTATATAAGCTTATGGAACTTATGAAAGAAGGAAAAGCAAATCCCAAATTTATAATAGGAGTACCAGTAGGTTTTGTAGGCGCAGCGGAATCAAAAAAAGAATTAGAAAAATTAGATGTTCCCTTTATAACTATAAGAGGAAGAAAAGGTGGAAGCAATGTTGCAGCTTCTATAGTAAATGCACTAATGTATATGTTAGTAAAAAGATAAGAAATGTTTTATTCATAATACGATTAAAATGTGACGTAAATATTAAAAATGGTGATAGGAACAATGTTCTTTGAAAATTGAATAATACGGAGTTTAAAAAGTATTATATTTTTATACAAATATAAAAATATATGGAATATGTAGTATGATTTTAAGTGTGATTAAATCGTGCTTGTATTTTAAAACTAACTAACTGTATTAAGATAGTGCATTTTGGGTTCGGAAAAATTTATGAGATTACTGTACTTATATGGCAGATGTCATCATTTAAAACAATGATTATTTATGTATGATGGGGGAGAGAGAGACTATGAAAATAGAAACAAATCACGTAATAATTCGAGATTTTGAGAGGAAAGACGCCCAAAATCTTCATAGGATTGTTAGAGAGAAAAACATTTTTCGATTTATGCCTGATTGGGCAGAAAATGGTGATTCACCACAGTCATATTGGGGATATATTGATTGGCATCAAACTGAAAAAAATTCAACAGATATTTATAAGAATAAAAGATATGCTATCGCATTACCTGATACGGATGAAATGATTGGAATGGTTGGCATGGGACTTGAAGATACATTAAATGAAGTTGAAGTAGCCTATTTTATGTCAGAAAAATATCAGAGAAAAGGATACACAAAAGAAGCCATAAATGCTTTAGTCAATTGGTGCTTTAGCGTGTCAGATATAAAGTATCTTATATTGTCTATTGATTGTGCAAATGTCCCTTCTTGCCGTCTTGCGGAGAAATGTGACTTTGAATTATTCGAAAAAAGAACACCTATAGGACATAAGCAATCCAACATGGAAAGTGATAGTTACTTTTACTACAGAAAATATAGAAATCTGCCATAAATATCATTATATTTGTTACGCATTTTTCATATTTAACGTCATAACTGAAAAAACGAACAGTTTACTTAAGCACGGCATTATTCATGAATTGAATTTTGGGGTGTCTTTACGTCATAATTCAAATATAAAATTGATTAATTGATAAAGTAGGGGAAGGCTAAATATTTATAAATTTGGGGGTGTAGATATGAATAATTACATTATTAGAGAAAGTAGTAGTGAGAAGGAAGCAGATTTAATTGTTGATAGGATAGTTGAATACAACTTATCAAAGGTTCCTGGTAAACAAGAAGTTCCTCTTTTATGTATAAATAGAGTTATTGAAGATACAAATGGAGAGATTATTGCAGGAATACTTAGTAATATGTATTGTTGGAATTGTATATATATAGATGCTTTATGGGTTAAAGAAGAATATAGAAAAGATGGATTAGGTACGAAACTTTTAAAAGAACTTGAAAAAATAGCTAAAGAAAAAGATTGCCACTTAATTCATTTAGATACTTTTGATTTTCAAGCAAAGGATTTTTACATTAGGCATGGATATGAAATCTTCGGCGTATTAGATCAGTGTCCAGAGAATCATAAAAGATATTTTATGAAGAAAAATATATAAATCATAATGATTATTAATAGGAAACTAGAATTTAGTTAAATAAAATGATTAATTTATAACATGTCTACAATAAAGTTTATAAAATAATATATTCTAGCATTGTTAATAGTATATAATAATACTAATTGGGAAATAATATAAAATTTATTATAGAAGATAATGGAATTATTAATACAGAAAATAGAGAAATAGATATATTAGAGATAATAAATATAAGGAGTGAATTTAAGTGGATAAATTCATAAAAAATATAAAGATAGCTAAGGATATAAAAAACTCAATTTATTATAAGCTTAGGCATGAATTTTTATATCATTCAAATAGAATAGAGGGAAGTACATTTACTACTGAATCTCTTGCATTATTATTAGATAAAAATGTTGTTGAAGGTAAACATACATTAGATGATGTTCAGGAAACTGTAAATTCAGCTTATGTGTTTGATTATATTATAGATACTATCGATGAAAAGGTTGATATGAGATATATAAAATACTTAAATAGTATGTTAAAGCATAATACAACAGATTATGAAAGGGGATTTTCAGGAGTATTTAAGAAAATACCTAATACTATTTTAGGCACTAATGTACAACTAGCTCAACCTTATGAAGTTGAATACAAATTAGAAGATATTATATCATGGTACTACCAAAATAAAATTATAAATTTAGATATAATATCAGAATTCCATTTTAGATTTGAAATGATTCATCCATTTCAAGATGGTAACGGTAGAATAGGTAGGTTCTTAATGTTAAAACAACTGTTAGAAAATGACTTGCCTTTATTTATAATATCTTGGGATACAGAGGATTTATATAGAAAATCACTAGCAAAATCTTCAATAGGAAATTATGCACCCTTAGTTGAATATTTAAAATCTCTTAATGATTTTAAAGAAGTAAATAAAGATTTATGGGATTTTTAAATTTAATAAATTTGGAGGGAAATAAAATTATGTTAGATTTATTAAAACAAAGAAGAAGCATAAGAAAATTTCAACAAAAGCCAATAGAAGAGGAAAAAGTAGAAGCTTTAAAAAAGGCATTACTTTTAGCCCCATCCTCTAGAAATATAAGACCTTTAGAGTTTATATTTTTAGAAGATAAGGAAATTTTAAAGGATATTTCAAACTGTAAACCTCATGGAGGAACTTTTATAAAGGATGCACCCTTAGCAGTAGTTATATTAGGGGATGAGGATAAAAGTGATGTATGGGTAGAGGATGCCTCTATAGCCTCTATAATATTACAACTTGAAGCGGAATCTTTAGGTTTAGGATCTTGCTGGTCACAAATAAGAAATAGAAGCTATGATGAAAATAAAATGGCAGAGGATTATATAAAAGAAAAACTAAATATAAAAGAAAATTATAAGGTGGAATCTATAATAGCCATAGGATACAAAGATGAAGTTAAGAAACCTATAAGTGAAGAAAAATTAGATTTTGATAAAATTCATGTTAATAAATTTATTTAAGAAAAATAAGAATTAATGTGTTATAAAGAATGCATTAAATAGTAATAAATTTGATTGGAGATTATAAATATGAAGGTAGTTCTACATTTTATAATTTTTATGGTCTTAATTATCTGCGTTGAAAAAATGATTGAAAAAACTAATATTCATGTTGCATTAGTAAATAAAATTAAAAAATACAAGCATTACAAAAAATTTTTATTTATAGGATTGATTATTATTGGATTTGTGATAGAAATGGCCAAACAATCATTAAATGTAAGATTCGGTAAGCATAATATACCAAGTATTGTATTAGGTGCAATTATACTCGGTATATACTTAGAATTTTTACCTTATATTTTTTCAAAAAACATGTTTAGATTAAGAGTTTATAATACAACAATTAAGTTAATACAGATGTTTTTATGTAGAATGGATAATGAATCTTCTATAAATAAAGGAGTTTTAAAATATGAGTGAGGAAAAGCAACTTAGAATAATAGAAGTAGTTCCACACAACTCTAAATGGAAAATAGAATATGAAAAAGAAGCACACAAGATATATAACATAATGAAGGATGAAATAGTTGAAATACATCATATTGGGAGTACAGCTATAGAAGGGATCTATGCAAAACCTATAATAGATATTTTAGTTGAAGTAGAAAATATTAACAATGTGGATAATTATAATGAACAAATGAAGTCTTTAGGATATATTCCAAAGGGCGAGTATGGAATAAAAGGACGTAGATTTTTCTTAAAAGGATTGTATCATAGAACTCACCATGTTCATATATTTGAAAAAGGTGATTCTGAAATAGAAAGGCATATAAATTTTAGAAACTATATGATAGAACATAAAGAAGAAGCTAAAGAATATGAAGAGTTAAAGAAGGAACTAGCTTTCAAATTTAGATATGATATAGATTCTTATTGTGAAGGTAAGGATAGGTTCATTAAAAAAATAGATGAAAAAGCTAAGCTGCGGGTAAAGGAAAAATAAAGACATTATATAAAAAATTATAGATACTAGCTAACATTGGAATTTAAGTAAGTATAAAGCATGGATTATATGGAGTGGATAACATGGGAAATTATAAAAAAGGTCAAAGGACAGTGTATATTATTGCAATAGTATATTTTATATTAGCTATAATAACTAATTTCTTTTTAGATATAAAGGTTCCACATGGAGATTTTACTAATGTCATATTAAAATTTAGTTTTAAAGGATTTACTATAGCATCAGTAGTGAGTATACTTGTGACTTTAATTATATGTTATTTTTTATGTGTGGGAAATAATACTGTTAAAAATATACTAACAGCAATGATGTCTATTGGTATGTTTTTTATGTTATTAGACGTATTAAATGGCATAGAAGGTGGAAGGTTTGGAGTAGGCAATTGGTTTGCTTTAGTTGAGTTTTTAATATCTTTAATTATAGTAATACTATTAAATAAGAATAAGAATGTTAAATCCTTTTTTAGTGAAAAGAAAAAAGGAACTCATAGCATTAACAAAATGTAATTCGGAGGATTTATGCTAGATTTATATGTAAATTGTGATGGAAAAAAATTAAGATGCGGATATACTACCGGTTCTTGTGCAGCTGCGGCAGCTAAGGCAGCTGCTATAACTCTTTTTTATAATAAAAAATTAAAAGAAATAAATATAGATACTCCTAAAGGGATAGAACTTACCATTCCTATTGAAAAAATAGTGATAGATGACAATTCTGTAGAATGTGCAGTTATAAAGGATGGTGGAGATGATGCGGATATAACCCACGGAATAGAAATATGGGCAAGAGTAGAAAAAAAGTCCAGTGGATATGCCTTGAAAGGTGGAAAAGGTGTTGGAGTAGTTTGTGGTGAAGGCCTATATGTAAAAAAAGGGGAAGCTGCTATAAACCCAGTTCCACGTTCCATGATAGAAAAAGAGGTAACATCGGTAATACCAAAGGATTCTGGTGTGGAAATAACCATATTTGTTCCAAGGGGAGAGGAGATAGCTAAAAAAACCTTTAATCCAAGATTAAATATTATAGGTGGAATATCCATATTAGGAACAACAGGAATAGTAATGCCTATGTCGGAAGATGCTCTGAAAGCCTCCATAGAATTAGAAATAAATCAAAAAACCTGCCATGGTGAAAAAGAATTAATACTTTTATTTGGTAACATGGGAGAAAAAATGGCAAAAGAGGTTAATTTAAAGGAAGATAATATGGTCATAATGTCCAATTATGTGGGTTTTGCCCTTAATTGTTGTATGGCAAGAAAACTAGAGAAAGTAACTATAGTAGGTCATATAGGAAAAATATCTAAAATAGCTTCTGGCTGTTTTAATACCCATAGTAGAATATGTGATACTAGACTAGAAACATTAGCTTTAGAATTAGCGCTTATGGGATATGACAAAGATTTAGTAACTAAAATATATAACCAAAAAACCACAGAGGGTGCAGTGAATTTATTAGGAGAAGGCTACGAGAAGCTCTATAAAAATTTGGGGGAGAAAATAATAAGAAAAATAGAGCAATATACCTATGATTCTATAAAAGCAGATATTGTAATGTATTCTATGGAAAAAGGAATAATATACTCTTCTATAGAATAAGTGAAGCCAATACAATTCTTAGATTTTATTACATATTATTTAATTTAGGAGAGGTTTTATATTAAATTATAATCCCTTAAATAAATATAAAAAATTAAAAGTGTTGTAAAAAGAAAATTTTATAAAACTATCTATTGTTCAATATTAAATATGGACGAGGGGGGATTTTCATGAATACTATACATAAGAATTTACAATTTAAGAAGATTTACATAGTAGGCTTAGGACCAGGACATAAAGATTATATGTTAAGTGGTGCCATAAATAATTTAGAAAAAGTGGACATAATAATAGGATTTAAAAGAGCAATAGAAAGTCTAGATTTTATAAAAAATAATAAAAAAATAGTAAATAAATTAAGTGAAATATTAGATTACATAAAGGAAAATAGGGATAAAAGTATATCTATAGTAGCCTCAGGAGATCCCTGTTTTTATGGTATAAGCAATTATATTAAAAACAATTATGGAGGTAAAATAGAGATAATTCCAGGCATAAGTTCTTACCAATATATGATGGCAAAAATTAATGAAAGCTGGCAGAACAGTTTTTTAGGAAGTCTTCATGGTAGAGAAGAAGAGTTTATAGAAAAAGTTAAAAGCTATGAAAAATCTATTTGGCTTACAGATATAAATAATAGTCCAGATAAATTATGTAAAAGGCTAATAGAAAATAACATAAAAGCAGAGGTAATAGTAGGAGAAAATTTATCTTATAGTGATGAAAAAATAATCAAAGGTAAACTAGAAGAATTAGAAAATATGAGTTTTGGGGAGCTTACAGTGGTATATGTATACAACAGGTAGTCATCTTCTGACAAATAGAATTTTGGCTTTTAGAGGGAGGTGAATAGATGGAATTACATAAAATAATAAAAAAACTTCAAGGGGTTATGGAGTTTGATTTTGATGAAAGAGCTATATTTTTTGAAAAGTACAGAAATATTATTAAATTAGAAATATGTGATAATCCATCAAATATTGAAGCATATTGCCTTATGGCTATGATAACTTGTGAGTTAAGAGAGGATATAGAAAAATCAATTAAAATATTAGAAGAATGCTATGATCAAAATCAATCAAAGTTTTCGGATACAGGTTTTGCTCTATGGGCTACTAATATGGCTTATTTTTTGATTGAGGAATGTGGTGGGAAGGATAGTGAAGAAAGGGCGGTTGAGTTGCTTTCTCAGGCTATTAGTAGAAATTCAAATTACCCGAGTACCTATTATGCTTATGGTAAACTTCATTTTTTAAAAAATGATTTTAGAAAGGCTTCAATACTATTTGGTAAAGCATTTGAACTCTACCCTAAAAAATCATATAAATATTGTGAGGCAATTAGTTTATTAGCATCTTCTAATAAAGAGGAAGGTATTTCCCAATTAAAATCACTATATTCATATCCCTTTAAAGATGAAGAAATTGATGTGAGAATTGCTTTAACGCTCGGTCGAGAATTAGCTTTAAGTGGGAGTGTATATGAGGCTAAGAAGATGGCTGAAATATTATTGAAAATGGAGTACAGGGAATTTGATATTGAAATTGATGAAATGGCTGATTTTATGTATATTTTAGGTGATTATAAGACTTGTGTTGAATTATATAATAAATATGAATTTTTAGAGGAGGCCAGTTGGCTTAATAAGTATTTTTATGCATTAAAACAATTAGGACAGATAAATATTGCTGAAAAAAGGTTGCAAGAAATTACAGAGAAAATAGAAAAGGGTATTCATGAAGAAGAATTGAATCCTACTGATTGGGAGAGTTATGAGGATTATAAAGATTATATTTCTTCTGAAACCAAACGATTAAAAGATATTAAAGAAGGTTATAACAAAATTTTTGTTCATTTTGTTGATATATTGCCAGATGCTTATTATGACATATTTTATGAGTGTTATTATATTAACTGTCCGAGACACTATTTGGAGTAAATAGAATGGTAATATGAGATGTGCAAATTCTTTATTTAGAGTACAGATGAGGAAGAAGTAGGGAAGATGAAATTAGTATGCTCAAAATATTAGGAAGTATAATGATACTACTGGGTGGAGTAGCCCTCGTTATTTTCAGCATTTATAATAATCATAAGGAAATAATGAAAATAGCTAATAAAGATAATAATAGATTAAAGAAATATTTCAAACACAAAAAATTATTAAATTTAATAGTGGGATTTTGTTTTGTTATATTAGGGATAGTTCCAATTTTAAATATATATAATGGCGATTTAATCGGAATTATAAGCTTAATTATCCTATTTTTTGATAAGATAATAGAATTCAGGATTGACAAAAAGCATAAGGAAACAAGTTAAATTGTATCTATTTTTCCTGTTGAAAAAACATTAAAAAGAATTTTGATGGAAATGGGAATAGAAGAAATTAAGTTAAAATAAAACAAATTAGTTTTATTGATTGACTATAAAAATAAGGGGAAGGCCATGAGATATATAAGAGATGAAGAATTTATAAGAGGAGATTGTCCAATGACAAAGGAGGACATAAGAATTTTATCCATAGCAAAAATGAATTTAGATGAAAATTCAAAGGTTTTAGATGTAGGCGCAGGTACAGGAAGTGTAAGTATACAAGCAGCTACAATATGTAAAAAAGGACGAGTTTTTGCAATAGAAAAAGATGAAGAAGCTTTAGACATTATAAAAAAAAATAAAGAAAAATTTAATTGTGAAAATCTAAAGATAATAAAGGGGGATGCCTTAAAAGTAGAAGAAAGTATAAAGGATAGTTTTAATAGTATATTCATAGGTGGTAGTGGTGGAAGTCTGGAAGAAATAATAAGTAGATATGGGAACAAACTTTTAGACCAGGGCACAATGGTTTTAAATTTTATAACCATAAACAATTTAAATAGGGCGTTAGAAATCCTAAAAAAATTAAATTATAAAACAGAATGTATTCAGGTTGCTATAAGTAAAGCTAAAGGAAAATCAAATATGCTTATAGCAAATAACCCTATATTTATAATAACAGCTACTAAAAATGGAGGGGGATATAATGAATAAGGGGAAAAAAGTTATACTTTTGGCTTTAGTTATATGTTTACTAGGTGGTATTGGAATATATAAATATCTAGATACAAATTATAAAAATGATTTTACAATAAGTGATGTTAAGTGGGATGGAGAAACAAGATGGTGGACGGAAAACTCTAGTGGTAATGAATATAATATTAAATTTAAGCACTTTAATGGCAAAGGTGTAAAGAAAATAACTTCTAAGAAATCTAGTTATGATATAAAAATTAATAGTAAAATTGAATCAGGAGATTTAAATATAAAGATATATGATAATAAGAGAACATTATTTAATAAAAATGGTACATTAGATGAAACTATAAGAATCCCTAATACTGATAATAAAGATGTGAAAATTGAAATTACAGGTAAAGAAGCTAAAGGCGGCTATTTTAAACTTAAAGTAATGTAGTTTTTAAAACTATTACAACTAAGGAGGATACCAATATGAATTTGGAAGAATTAAGACTAGACTGTTCAATTAAGCAGAAAAAGGGACTACATTTTATTTTAGCTTCTATTATAATTTGGTGTGCGGTATGGATAATTCACTTAACATCATTACCCATACTTACAAAAAATTTATTTACATTTTGTTGTACTGCACCGCTTATTCCATTAGCTTATATGATTTCAAAAGCTATTAAAGTTGATTTTACTAATAAAGAAAATCCTTTGACAAATTTAGGGGTACTTTTTTCTTTAAATCAAATGTTGTACTTACTTATTGCTATGTGGATTTATCAAGAGGTTCCAGAAAAAATGTTGATGGTTTTAGCAATGATTTTTGGTGCTCATCTAATGCCTTATGGATGGCTATATAAATCTAAAACTTATATAGGTATGTCTGTTTTTATTCCAATTGTTGTTTTGATAATTGGTTTAAATTTTAAACCACATATAATAGCAGTAATTATGATATTGTTCGAAATTGTATTTAGTTTATTATTAATGATTGAGATAAAAAAATTAACTAATATAATAAATCATACTGGTTAATTATTTAGTATTTAAAAGTTATAAAAATATAAGGTCGGTGTAATTGCATGAAAAATAAATCTTCGCTCAAAAATATTGGAAATATACTTGGAATTGTTTCCTTGAGTATAGCTCTAGTTATATTTTTTCTAATATTAAATCATTTTTTTAAAACAACATCATATCAAAGATTAGAATGGCTACCTTTGCTGATAATATTTTTTATAATTCCCATAGGGTTTAGTCTTGGTTTTTTATCAATAAAAATATACTTTAATAGATTCGCAAGATGGGGAGTTATTATTAATGGTATATTATTTTTAGTATTATATATATTTTTTTTGATCAAAATTTTTATATTATTGTTTCATGTCATAGTTTAATATATTAAACATATAAAATTTTTCTCATAAAAAAGGAAGTAAAAGAGAACGGTTCAATTATGAAACGAATTAAGTAACCACGTAGATAAGTTCACAGCATTCTTGTAATGTTCATTAACTTTGTTTGGAGGAGTAGTATGAAAAAATCTAAACTATTTAATTTTATACTTTGGATTATTGGATTTATCTTAGCTGAATTATGGAGACGCTTATTAAAGGATATCCATATTCATGAATTTTTTAAATGGTTTACTGGGATTGCAATAATAATTTTTATATTTTTTATTATTAATAAAATTACAAGTTTATTAAACAAGGAGAAAAATTGATTTTGAAGGAGTTGTTTAATATTAATATAAGTAAACTCAGTTCAATATTATATCTATTGTTTATATCAAATTAAGGGGAAATGTCTTATATGATGAATTGGATTTTGGTTGTTTTATTTGTGGGTATTATTTTTAAAGAATTTAAGATTGTAAATCAATTAGTAATAAAAACAGAGAAAAAACTTATTGAAACAATATTATTGATAATAGGTATAGTGGTTTTCTTTTACATTACTTATATATATGCAAAAAATCAGATGCATTATTTACTAGGAATATTGGGCACAATTTTGTATGTAGGTGTTTATTTGAAAAATGGTATAACTTCAAAGGGGGGTGTATCTTCTTATCGTTATCTACAATTTGTTCCCTGGGATAAGATAGAAAAAGTGCATATAAACAAAAGAAAAAGTATAAAGGTTTCCTACTCAGGAAATGGAGGCACTAATAGACTCTATTTTAAAAATAAAGATTACGACAAAATAATAGAATTGTTAAATGAAAAGTTAATTAACAATTTAATTACTATTGATCATGATTTCAGTAATTAATATCATTAGCATATATAATAAATTCGTATTAACTACTCAAATTTTAAGGAGGAATTAATGTTGAAATTAAAAGCGTGGACGTTATGGCTCATTGGTGCAATTTGTTTTATAGTTGCAGGAATAATGAAGATTACTAAAAAAGAATATTCAAATGGATTTATTTTTATAATTTTAGGAGTAGCATATGTTATTTTTAGTATAGTTAGTTATAAAGGTATTAATAAAATTAATGGGAATACATTATCTGATGAAGAATTAAAAAATATGGATAATGAATTAAGAGAACTAATTACATATGGAGAAAGGATTAAAGCAATTAAAAAATATAGAATGGTTACTGGTGCTGGATTAATTGAAGCCAAAGAATATGTTGATTCTTTAATAAAAGGAGAAACAAAATAGATGGATAAATATCCAAAATTAATTTATATAAAAAAGATAAATCACTGATATTAAGGAGTTAACGCATGAAAGATATACATAATAATATAGAATTTGAAAATAGGGATCCAGATAAAAAATACGGAACCTTATATGGAATTGGAGTAGGTCCAGGAAATGAAGAATTATTAACTATAAAAGCTGTAAAAATTTTAGAAAGCTGTGATGTAGTTATAGCCCCAACAGCAAGAGATCAAGGTGAAAGCATAGCTCTAAATACAGCTAAAAATTTTATAAACACTAAAGCAGAAATATATCTAAAATATTTTCCAATGAAAAAGGAAAAGGAAGCAGAGATATATGAAAACTATAGATTCATGGAAAAATTATTATCAGAAGGCAAAAATGTAGCATTTCTAACTATAGGAGATCCTTTTGTATATAGTACCTACATATATTTATTAGAATACATGAAAAATCATAATTTAAATATAGAAACAGTACCAGGCATAACTTCTTTTTGCGCAGCAGCAAGTTTATCAGAACAAACTTTAGTTATAGGAGATGAACCACTTTTAATATTGCCAGGGAATAGGTTAGATTCTATAAAAGATGAAAAATATTTAGTAATAATGAAATACTACAAAAATACAGAAGAAGTTTTGGATAAGCTAGAAGAAAAAGGCTTTAAATATGTATGTGTAAAAAGAGCTTATAGGGAAGGACAAGAAATATTAAGAACAAGAGAAGAAATTTTAAATTCTAAAGATTATATGTCAATTATAATAGCTAACAAGGAATAGAATATATTTATCAATCTTGTAAGAAAATTCATCTCATTTTGAAGAAGATGGGAGTATTAGAGCGGGTAGTCATCGTATAAATTTATTGAGAAAATAATAAAAAATTTAATGTGAATATTATAGAAGTTACTTTATTTTGAAGAAGATTGGAGATTTAAAATGGAAAGTAAGGTTTATTTTATAGGAGCAGGTCCTGGGGATCCAGATTTAATAACAGTAAAAGGAAGAGATATTTTAACTAAAGCAGATGTAGTTATATATGCAGGTTCTTTAGTAAGCAAAGAACATTTAGACTATTGCAAGGAAGGTGTAGAGGTTTATAATTCAGCTTCCATGACTTTAAAAGAAGTTATAAACGTTATACAAAAAGCCCATAATGAAAATAAATCTATAGTAAGACTTCATACGGGAGATCCATCTATATATGGAGCTATAAAGGAGCAAATGGATGAATTAGATAAGCTAAATATATGCTATGAGGTTGTACCAGGAGTAAGTTCTTTTTCAGCAGCTGCAGCATCCATTAAAAAAGAATTTACACTACCAGGAGTTAGTCAAACCCTAATACTTACAAGAGTAGAGGGAAGAACACCAGTGCCAGAAAAAGAAGATTTGGAAGTTTTAGCAAGTAGAGGAGCATCCATGGCATTATTTTTATCAGTAGGTATGATTGATAAAGTAGCTTTAAAATTAAAAAAAGGATATGGAAGAAATGTTCCAATAGCAGTAATTCAAAGAGCTACTTGGCAGGATGAAAAAGTAGTTATAGGAACTTTAGATGATATAGCTAAAAAGGTTAAAGATGCTAATATAACAAAAACAGCTCAAATATTAGTAGGGGATTTTATAGATTGTAAATATGATAAAAGCCTACTATATGATGAGAAATTTACCCATGAATTTAGAAAAGGAATCTAGGATAATGAAAATATCTATAATTAATGTAACCAAGATGGGTAATGATATAGCCTATAAAATTAAAGAACATATGGATGCAGATTTATATTCAAAATATGTTACAAAAGAGTTAATAGCGGAAACTAGCTTGAAATATAAACATCCACATTGTAAAGAGAGTAATTTAAATTTATTAAATGACAAGCATTATTTTAAAAAAGAAGATTTTAATTTTAAAAAAATAGTAAAAAAATCTTTTCAAGATTATGATGCCATAATATTTATAAGTTCTACGGGTATAGCAGTAAGGGCTATTGCACCATTTATACAAAGTAAGGATAAAGATCCAGCGGTTATTGTAATAGATAGCATAGGTAAGTATGCTATAAGCCTTTTAAGTGGACATCTAGGTGGGGCCAATGAATTAACAGAAAAAATAGCTAAAACTATAGAAGCAGAACCTATAATAACCACAGCCACGGATAATTTAAATATAAAAGCTCCAGACATTGTAGCTAAAGAAAATAATTTAGTAATAGAGGATCTGAAAAAGGCAAAGGAAATAGCTGCATTACTGGTAAATGGACAAAAAGTAGCCTTTATAGATGAAGATGGTTTAATAGATTTTCCCAAAGGTTATGTTCATAACATTGAAGACGCTGGAGGGATAGTCTTTGTAACAAACAAATTATATGTAGATAAAACTTTTTTTAATGAAAATGAGCAGTTTATTTCAGAAAATAAAAGTACATATAAAAAAGAAAATTTAAATAGCAAGGAAACAGTAATATCAAAATACGCAGAGGAAAATATAAACCCAATAAATAAATCTGTACAACTAACAATAAAACATGAAGATTTGGAAAAGCAAAGCTTAAATAATAAATGTATTTTAAAATTAATAAGAAAAAATATAGTTTTAGGTATAGGTTGTAGAAAAAATTATGACGATATAACTATGAAAGAAAATGTAATAAAGGTTTTAAAAGAAGAAAATATAGATTTAAAAAGCATAAATTCTATAGTTTCCGTGGAAATAAAAAAAGATGAGAATGCAATAAAGGAACTTTCAAAATTTTTAGGATGCCCCTTTATAACTTATAGCATAGAGGAAATAAAAAAAGTAGAACATAAATTTAAAGGTAGTGATTTTGTAAGAAAAACTATAGGAGTAGGGTCAGTGTGTGAGCCATCTATAGAATTAAAAGGCGGGAAAATAATTAAAGAAAAACAAAAACTAACTGGGATGACTTTGGCAATTGGAAAACTATAAGTTTAAAGGTCTTCCCATAAATAAAAATTTTTAAAACCTATAAAGGTTAAGTAACCTATAAAAATCAAATGGTGATTTAAAATTAATGAAGAGCGGAACATAGATAGAAATGTTATATTTTTAAATTGTGGAATTTTTAAAGTTATTCATATAATTAGAAATACATAAAAACTAAAAAGAAAAGAGGTGAAAATTTAGTGAGATTTGGTAATTATAAAGCATATTCTCATTAAAGATGATTAATGAAAGCTTAATATAAATCTTACTAAATACAAACATGGGAAAACTTTATGTAGTTGGTATAGGACCAGGAAGTTTAGAACATATAACAGTAAAAGCTAAAAAGGTATTAGAAGAAAGTGATATAATAGTAGGCTATTCAAAATACATAGATTATGTAAAACCTCTTATAGAAGGAAAAGAAGTACATACTACAGGAATGAAGAAAGAAGAAGAAAGATGCCAAAGGGCATTAGATTTAAGTAAGGATAAGGTTGTTTCAGTAATAAGTACAGGTGATGCTGGAATCTATGGTATGGCAGGGCTTATATTAGAAATGAACAAAGACAAGGATTTAGAAATTGAAATAATTCCAGGGGTAACAGCCTCAACCTCAGCAGCTTCTATAATAGGGGCACCCCTTATGCATGATAATTGTAACATAAGTTTAAGTGATTTAATGACACCTTATGAACTTATAAAAAAGAGAGTTAAATTAGCGGCAGAAGGAGATTTTGTTATATCCTTGTACAACCCTAAAAGTAAAGGAAGACCACATTATTTAAAAGAATGTATAGAGATAATAAAGGAATATAGAAGCAAGGATACTCCCGTTGCAGTGGTGAAAAATGCCCTAAGAGATGGGGAAGAAATACGTCTATATACTTTAGAAAATTTCACAGATGATTTTGCAGATATGCTATCCACAGTAATAATAGGAAATAGTAGTAGTTTTATAAAAGAGGGTAAGTTTATAACTAGAAGGGGTTATAAAGTATATAAAGATTAAAAAATATTATATATAAAATTTAGGAGATAAAAAATGATAGCTTTAATATTAGGTACTTCAGAGGGAAGAGAAATACTTTCTTTACTAAATAAGTTTACAGATAACATATTAATATCTACAGCTACAGCTTATGGTGGAGAAATTTTAAAAAACTATAAATACAAAAAATTAAATACAAAACCTTTAAATAAAGAAGAACTTTCAAATATGCTAAAGGAAAACCAGGTAAATATATTAATTGATGCCTCTCATCCTTATGCTTTAGAAGTAACTAAAAATGCTAGAGAAGTATCAAAAAATTTAAATATAGAATATCTAAGGTATGAAAGACCATCCTCAGCAGAGGAATTTAAGGGAAATAAAAAAGTAGTATTTCTAGAGGACTATAAAGATTTAAATGAGGCTTTAAAAAATATAAAGGGAAATATATTAAATACTTCTGGTAGTAGAAATATGAATAAAATTTTAGATTTAAAACTAGAAAATAGGATAATACATAGAGTGCTTCCATCTGTAAAAGTTTTAGAAGATTGCTTTAATTTAGGGGTAAAAGTAGAGGATCTTATGGCTATAAAGGGACCTATAAGTAAAGAATTAAATAAAGCCTTTATAAAGGATTATGATGCCAAGGCATTAATATTAAAAGATAGTGGACCTCAAGGTGGCACAAAGGAGAAAATATTAGCCTGTGTGGAATGTGATATATATGCTTTAGTAATAATGAGAAAAAAGATAAAGTATGAAAAAGAATTTGATAATATAGAAGATTTAGTTGAATACATAAGTTCAATGATCAATTAATAATGAATAAGTGTCAATAATTGATGGTCAATTTTCACGATAGGCAATTATCAATTGTTTATTTAGTGAGGACATGTATTAAATATTAAGTATATGGTTTAAGTGGTGATCAAAATTGATTATTTATATTGTTTAAGTTGAAAATAATTTAATAGATTAAAAACTTAATATTGGAGGAAGAAAACAATATGAAAACTAAAAGATTAGTTATTATAGGATTATTTATAGCTTTAAGTTTTGTAGGAGCAAATATAAAAATAATGGGAAGTATAGCCTTTGATTCTATGCCAGCATTTTTAGGAACATTAATATTAGGACCTATTGTGGGGGCTATTATAGGGGCAGTAGCTCACTTTTTAAGTGCTTTAACTAGTGGATTTCCATTAAGTTTACCAGTACATATGATAGTTATGGTAGATATGGCAGTGACTATGTTATTATTTGGAGTAGTTTATAATAAATTAAAAAATAAAAATAATATTTTAGCAGCAATAGTTGCAACAGTAGTGGCAGTCATTATAAATGGACCGGTATCTGTGTTTGCTATAATCCCTATAGCAGGAAAAGGAGTATTAGCTATATTACCAATACTTTCTTTAGCAGCTTTAGCAAATGTAATAATAGCTATTATAATATATAGATTTATACCTAAAAAATATTTTGAGAGAAATAAATAAAATATCATATATTTAAGTATTAAAAACTTTAATATTATAAAAAATATATAAGGTATATATTTAAAGTATGTTAAACAAAAAAATTATAAAGTTAAATTGATACATATATTTAATGAAGTATTTAAGAAATATATTAATTAAATAGTATTATTAGTATAGATCAGGAGGATAAATATGAATAAAAACAAAAGAGCTATATTAGTGGTGAGCTTTGGTACTAGTTATGAAGAATCATTAAAGGATTGTATAGAGAGCACAGAGAATTTTATAAAAGAAAGTTTTAAAAATTATGATATAAAAAGAGCTTTTACTTCTTATATGATAATAAATAAAATATTAAAAAGAGATAATATAAAAATAAATAATCCTATGGAAGCATTAGAAGAACTTAAACAGGAAGGCTATGAAGAAGTTATAGTTCAACCTCTACATATAATGTTTGGAGAAGAATATGAGAAAATAGAAAAAGCTGTTTTAGAATTTAAAGATGAATTTAAGACTTTAAAACTAGGAAAGCCTTTATTATTTAAAAATGAAGACTACAAAATAGCTACAGAAGCTTTAAAAACTCAACTTCCTAAATTAAATAAAGAAGAAGCTATAATACTTATGGGACATGGAACAGAGCATCCAGCAAATGCTGCTTATTTCCAATTTGATTATTATTTAAGAGAACACATAAATCCTAATATATATCTTTGTAGTGTAGAAAGTGATCCATCTATAGAATCAGTAATACCTAAATTAAAGAAATCTGGAGTGAAAAATGTTTTACTAATGCCTTTTATGTTAGTAGCAGGAGATCATGCCAACAATGATATGGCAGGAGAAGATGAGGAATCCTGGAAAAATGTTTTGGAAAAGGAAGGCTTTAAAGTTGATTTATATTTAAAGGGACTAGGGGCAAATATAGAATTTCAAAAAATATATAGAGATCATATAAAAGAAGAAATCTAAGGAGAGTATTTCATGGAAGTTACAGCCAAATATCCAGGAAGTTTTGGAGAAATACTTCAAGGAAATCTAGGGGAAAAGCCTGTGTTGGTTTCTTCCCCTATAAATTTATATACATACGTTAGACTATTTGAAAGTAAAAAAGAAAAAAATTTCTATAGAAATATTAAAGCAAATAAATTTATAAAAAATATAATTACAGATTGGAAATATGAGGATTACATAAATACTATTCATATAGAAATAAATAGTGGAATTCCAAGAGGAAAAGGTTTAGCCAGTAGTACAGCAGATCTATGCGCTACTTATAAATGTTTAACCAAATTATTTGAAAAAAATTATTCCATAGAAGAATTACAAAAACATTGCTTAGCAATAGAACCTACAGACAGCATAATATTTAATGAATTTACATTGTTTGATTATAAAAAGGGAAGCTTTAAAGAAAAGTTGGGTTCCTATATAAAATTTTATATATTAGTTTTAGAGGGAAGTAGAATCATAAATACCCTAGATTTTAATAATAAAAATCTAAAAAAGATGGGTTCAATAGAAGATTTAATACCAGATTTAAAAGAGAGTATAGAAAAAAGAAATATTAAAAATATATCACAAATCTCAGAGGAAAGTATAAAAAGAAATTTTAATAGATTAACCTATGATTATTTTAGTGTAGTAGAAGAATATAAAAATAGAACCAAAGGACTAGGCATAATAGGATGCCATAGTGGTGATGCTTTGGGAATAGTATATGACAATAAAGAAAACTTACTAAAAGCAGAAAAAAACATTACAGATACAGGTAATTTAAAAAAGTATACTTTAGAAACGCTTTTAAATGTTGAAGAGATATAGAAATATATTTATTTTAATACCACAAATATAAAAAATATACTCATAAGCTAATTCGGTTTGTTAAAAAATTTCAAATATCATTCCATTAAAAATTTTCTACCCAGTAGAGGCGTCATCTTTGGCTTCACCAATGGCTCCTCACGTCTTGTAAGGAATTAGATCAATTTTTAATTCGACCATATTAAGAACTATTAAAGCTTATTCATACGTCCATTACATGTACTTTTTATATTTGCTATATTAAAATTTAATCTATTTTGAGATGCTTTTATCAATATAGATTTTGCCATAATAAGAGAGATATATTTTATTTTAACTTATACAGTTTTTCACTGTATTATAAGGTATATACATTATACAGAACATATAATGAAAAAGGCAGGTGTAATTATGAAAGAAGAAAAAGGATACATACAAGTTTATACAGGAAATGGTAAAGGTAAAACTACAGCAGCTTTAGGAATTTCTTTAAGGGCAGTCTGTTCTGGAAAAAAAGTTTTTTTTGGACAATTTACAAAGGGGATGAAATATAGCGAATTAAAAGCTCCAACCATATTACCTAATTTCACTATGGAACAGTTTGGACGAGATAAATTTATATTCGGAAATCCGGAAGAAGAAGATATAAAATTAGCAAAAGAAGGACTAAAAAAGATGGAAGAAATATTAACTTCTGATGATTATGATTTAGTTGTTATGGATGAAGTTAATATAGCTTTATATTATGGATTATTTACAGTAGAAGAAGTAATAGATGTATTAGATAAAAGAAATCCAAAGGTAGAGGTTATATTAACAGGAAGATATGCCAAAGAGGAAATAATAGAAAGGGCAGATCTAGTAACAGAAATGAAAGAAATAAAGCATTACTACGGAAAAGGAGTACCTGCGAGAGTTGGAATAGAAAGCTAGAAAAGAAAAAACTTTATTTTTTCTTTATACTTACTTAAAGAAAAACCTCTTTTTAATGTTTAAAATTAAAGAGAGGGGGATGATAAAAATGATAGAAATAGAAAATGTATATAAATCATTTATTCAAGGAAATAATGAACAAAAAGTTTTAAAAAATATTAACTTAGAGGTGAATAAAAATGATTTTATAACTATTATGGGACCATCAGGTGGAGGAAAATCTACACTTTTATATACTTTAGCATTACTTTCAGAGCCTAATTCAGGTAATATTCTATTCAATAATAAAATTGTTAATTTTAAAAATGATAAAGAAATAGAAAAATTAAGACGAAAGAATATAGGCCTTATTTTTCAAAATCATAATTTAATAAGTTGTTTAACAGCATTAGAAAATATTATTATTGCAATTGATTCAAAGGAAACTTATAAAGAAAAAAAGAAAAAGGCTGAATATTTTTTAAGAAAAGTTGGCTTATATGAGAAAAGAAATGTTATATCAACAGCACTTTCAGGGGGAGAGGCGCAAAGAGTAGCAGTAGTAAGAGCTCTAATAAATAATCCTAAAATAATTTTTTGCGATGAACCTACAGGAGCTTTAGATTCAGCTAATGGAAAAAAAGTAATTTCTTTATTATTAAATTTAAGAGAAGAAATAGGAAGTGCTCTTGTAATTGTAACTCATGATGAAGAAATTGGAAGACTGGGTGAAAAGAGATTTTTGCTAAAGGATGGTGTAATTAATGAGGTGGTTTGATGTTTTTAAATTATATAATTTAAAGAAGCTAAAAAGTGAGAAAGTAGTTTTTACATTTACAGCTTTATCAATTTTTGTTACCACATTAATTTCGCTATTAGTGCCACAAATCACAAGGAATACTAAAGAGATTATGGACAATAGCATTAAACAACTAAATGGTGGAACACTTATGGTTCAAGTACAATATTCTTCTAAAAAATTTAATGATGAGATAAGTTCTTTAAAAAAAGAAGGATATAAAGTAAAAGTTCAGCAGCTAACGAATGGCTACTATAAAAATAATAATGGCAAAAAAACTATAGGGAAATTAATTTCAGGTGAATTTAATATTGGTAAAGATGAAATAATTTTATACAAATCAATAGCCAATAATATTAAAGCTAAAGTTGGAGATAAAATAGAAATAGAATATCCGGAAATAGGAACTAAAAGCTATGTAGTTAAGAAAATTGAAAATATGCCCTATGGAGTTGATAATGATTCAAAAATCTTAGGTTATGGAAAAATATTATCTGATAAAAATATGAAGATAAAAAATCAAGGACTAATGTTTATTAATAGTGGTAATGGTGATAATGGTGAGAAATTAAAAGAAAGATTAAAGAATATAGAAGATGGATATGTATATTCTTCTCTGGGAGATAAGCAGAAAGCTGTCCAAAATGATGTAGATAAGGAGATTATGTCTTATAGTGTAATAACTGAAATGGCTTATATGCTATCAATAATCACAATAATTACAACTACTATTATGATCTTATTAAGAAGAAAAAAGGATTTTACAATATTAAAAATGTTATCTATTGAGAGTAAAAGTTTAAAGAAAAGTATGTTACTAGAGGTATCATTGATAATAATTATTCCAGTAATATTAGCAGCTATATGTTCTTTAAAATTAAGTACAGTTATTTTAGCTTTTAACGGAACTAATGAGTTAATAAGCATAAATGAAAAGGCTGTAATTATATTTAAAGGTGTTGTTTTTAATTGTGTGTTATTCCTTTTATTTTTAAATATAGCACTTATGATGCTAAAGACTATAAAACCACTTTCTATTATGAGAGAAGATGAATTTGAGGTAAAAAAAGCAAGAAAAAAAATTTTTATTATTAGTGGAATATTAGTACCTATATTATTATTTGGTTATTCTTTATATGTCGGAAGATTATCAGCTTTTGCTGGTGGATGTTTAGTATTGCTGTTTATAGGAATATTTTTATTAATAACCTTATGTATACTAAAGTTTATAACTTTGATACCATTTAAAAATAATGTTTTTTTATATGGATTTAAAAGTATTCAAAAAAATTTTATGTCCTTTACTATGATACTTTTAAGTATAACAATGACTGTTGTATTTTTGCTTATAGGGTTTACTTTAGATAATACAATAAAATATAGCATGAATAAAACAATGAAAAATACTTTACCTTATGATCACATTTTAATTCAAAAGGCTGGTAGTGATTTAGAAAAAATTTTATCAAGTAATGCTTATATAGATAAGTATAGTAAATTTTATAATATAAATGGGAAAGCCACTAACAGCAACATTAAATTTAAAGCAATAACAATAGCTGAAGTTAAAAGACAAGATTATAAAGCCAAATATAAAATATTAGAAGGGGAAGATATTTTTCAAGGGAACAAAAATCAGGTTGTTATTTCTAATAAATACAAAAAAGCAAATAAGTTAGAGGTAGGAGATTTTATTAATATAGAAAGTTTAGCTGGAAATTTTCAGTATAGAATTAAAGGAATCTATGATGGTGGAGAGTTTAATTCTCAAACAATATTAAAAGAGTATAGTGGAATAGGAAAAGAAAATGTAAGTTATATAATAAAGAGTAATAGTGATAAATGGATGAATGATATAAAAGATTCTTATATTGTGTCAGTAGATTCTCTAAGTAATAGCATTTCTTCTATGCTTAAAAAATCATTAGATATATTTAAGTATCTTTGTTTTTTATGTATATTTTCTTCCTTATTATTTAATATGAATATGGTATATATGAATTATATAGGAAATAAAAAAGACGAGACTATAATAATTGCCTTAGGAATTGGAAAGGATTTCTGCATGAAATATGAACTATTAAAGTTAGCATTATTAGTATTAACAAGTACACTAATGGCATTTGGGATATATGCATTAGTGTTAAAGACAGCACTAAAATTATTTCTAGATTCAGACACTTATATATCTTTTTTATATTTATTTGCTTCTATGGGAATTTCTACAGTATTATCTATAATAACTTTTAATTTACCAATAAGGAATTTAAGGAAAAAAATATCTTTTCAGTTGTTAAGGGAATAGAGATTATTCCACTAAAGCTTATTAACAGAATTCTTAGGAGTTTTACTCCTTAGAAGTCGTTATCCTTTAGGGGAAATCGTTATCCAGGGACATAGCCGCTCTTTACTCCCACTTTGAAGAAGATGGGAGTATTAGAGCGGGTAGTCATCGGATAAAATATAGGGAGCGTAATGAGTATGGAGAAAATTTTAATTATTGATGATGATGGAGATATAAGAAATATGCTTAAGAATTATTTAGGTAAGGAAGGCTATAAAATTTATACTGCAAAAAACGGAGAAGAAGGTATTAAACTATTTAAAAGCTTTGAAATATCAATAGTTCTTATAGATATAATGATGCCAAAAATAAATGGTTATGATACCCTTTGTAAGCTAAGGGAAATTTCACAGGTGCCAGTAATAATGATAACGGCTAAAGGGCAGCAGTCTGATAAGGTGCTCGGTTTTATAAAGGGATGTGATGATTATTTGGTTAAGCCATTTGATTTAACAGAACTTTCTTTTAGAATAAGAGCAATACTAAGGAGAACTAATATTACTGACGAAGAAGATAATGATAAAATTTATATTAATGATTTAGAAATTATAGTTGATGAATTTACAGTATTGAAAAATGGACAAAGATTAAAATTAACAAAGAAGGAATTTGAAATATTAGTTTTATTAGCATCAAACAAAGGAAAAGTTTTTTCACCAAATGTAATTTATGAAACTGTATGGAATGATTCTTATATAGAAAATGATAATTCAGTTTTAACTCATATAAGAAATTTGAGAGAAAAAATAGGTGATAGGGCAAAGAATAGTAAATATATTAAGACCATATGGGGAGTAGGATACAGCATTGAAAAAGATACTTAAATTAAGGGGAGAAATAGTAAGTATTGCTATTATATCAGTGATTATAGCCTCTATAAGCGTAATATTAATAAATAATTTAACAAATATGTTTACTAAAGAACAGCAGCAAAATTATATTAATGAAAATAAAAATAATAAAATAAATCATATTATAGATGAGTATAAAAAAAGAAATATTGATGATTGTAAGTTAATAGATACTATAAACAAGTGGAATGAAAAATATTCTAATATATATTTAGTTGATTCTACTGGGAAGGTTATAGCTTCTAGAGAAAAGGGAATAAAAAATATAAATTTAGATGAAATTAAAGATAAATCAGTAAGAAAATTAGAGGGTAAGAATGTATTTGAAACTTGCAATATTATAAATGTAGATTATGAAAAGAAGATAGTTTATTATTCTATTTATTATGCAAATGATTCTCACAACGCAGTATATATATTAATACTAACCGTGATTCTATTTATTATACTTACTGCTGGAAGAATAAAATATATTGGAGAAATAAACAAAGGAATAACAGTTATAGCTAATGGAGATTTGAAAAAAAGAATTAATATAAAATATAAAAATGAACTAAGTGAATTAGCAAAGAGTATAAATATAATGACTACTAGGTTAGAGGAGGAAGAGCATAAAAAAAACGAGTTCATAACTAATATTTCTCATGATTTAAGAACACCTCTTACAACTATTCTTGGCTATACAAAGATGATAGAAGAATCAAAGTATGAAAGTGTAGAAGAACTAAATAGATATATAGATATGATAAATAAGAAAGGAATATATTTAAAATCACTATTGGATGATTTTTTTACTTATTCAAAACTAAATTCAAATGATATAAAAGTTAAATATTCAAATATAGATTGTAATTTATTTTTACAACAAATCATTGAAGAAGAAAAGATAAATTTTATGGAAAAAAATTTAAATTTAAAGCTATCAGGTATAGAAAATAAAGTTTATATTAATGCAGATGGAGAACTAATGGTAAGGGCTATTTATAATTTACTATCAAATGCATTAAAATATTCTAAAGAAAAAACTGAAGTTAAAGTTATTATGGATGAAGAAACTTATCATAAAAAATCATATGTAACTATTAGTGTAATAAATACTCCAAAAGAAAAGATAAGTAAAGAGGAAACGGATAAGCTTTTTGAACGGTTATATAAAAGGGAAAGCGGAAGAGGCAGTGAAGGTAATGGATTAGGATTAACTATTACCAAAGAAATAATGAATCTTAACCAAGGCTTTATAAAAGCGCAAGTTATAAATAATGATGTGAAATTTAAATTAGGATTCCCCAAAGATAAAAAGATAAGAATATAAATTAGAAATAATTAATAGCTTAAAAGCCGTCCATAATTTTGTGTAGATTTCTATAGAAATTTAAAAAGACTATTAATAATCCAGTGTAGATCACATAAAATTTTAAAATCAATATGTTTAAGAATAGCTAGGTAAAAGTAGTTTTATGCTAATACCTAGTTATTTTTTATATTCTAAACATTTTTCATCATATTCATTGGCCAAATAACCCCAAACTATAATTAAAATATCACCTGCAATCCCTATTATATAAAATATATGACTTAAAATCTATTATTTTGAAGTTAAACATAATGTAGGGTAATTATATGTTAAAATATACAACTTAGTAGTATAATATAAAAAAGACCTTTATAAAAATTTACAAAATATAGATTGATTTACATTATTCCAAAGTAATTCAATAAAATTTTTTATTTAATTTTATTAATTAAATAATTTGAATTTATATAATTTGTAAATTTTTAATATAAACAGAGTTCTTGGMTTCAGAGKGAGTTTTTACTCCCACTAAAGCTTATTAACAGAATTCTTAGGAGTTTTACTCCTTAGAAGTCGTTATCCTTTAGGGGAAATCGTTATCCAGGGACATAGCCGCTCTTTACTCCCACTTTGAAGAAGATGGGAGTATTAGAGCGGGTAGTCAT
>NZ_BAAAAP010000031.1:0-37069 GCF_054768215.1 Clostridium sp. CTA-1 | reverse complement strand
CCTTGAGGGCCAGTAGCACCAGTTACACCTTGAATTCCAGTAGCTCCTGTAACACCTTGAAGTCCAGTAGGTCCGGTTATGCCTTGAGGACCAGTAGCACCAGTTACACCTTGAGGGCCAGTAGGTCCAGTTGTGCCTTGAGGGCCAGTATCACCAGTAACACCTTGAGGACCAGTAGCACCGGTAATACCTTGAGGACCAGTAGGTCCAGTTGTGCCTTGAGGACCAGTAGCACCAGTTACACCTTGAGGTCCAGTAACTCCTAAGGTATTAGTTTCTTCTGTTACAGACAAATTAGCTTTTACTGTAGGATTGATAGCTAATGATACATCTAAATTACTATTTATTAGTGAAAAAGTATAAGGGACAGTTGTTACATTTAATAAAGCGTTACCAGAAACTTGACCTATTTTTATAGGAGATTCACCTTGTATTGTTTTATTATCTGACGTTTTTATAGCAAACGATATATAGGTCGCAGAAAATGATGATTGAGTAGTAACCCACCAATCAACATAGTATATTCCTGTTTTAGTTATTGTTACAACTCCTGTTCCTACGTTATAGCTTATATCACTACCAGTAGATAAAAGTGTATTATCAAATATAACATTTGTGTTAGCAGCTATGGTACCGGTAGTTGTTCTTTGGAGTTGTAGACTATTATTTACCATATTATACACCTCATTCAATATTGATTTTTTCGCTTAGTCTACATAATTTATTTATCTTCATAGTTATTTGTAATTAATTTTTTATAGTACGTCTAATTTATAAGCTAAGAGACTATTACAATAGCCTTTAATACTCAATATTAATAGTGTCTAAAGCAGTACAATTTATATCTATAATATAATATATTATAGTAATACTAATTTAAGAGTGTGATTATTGTTATATTTAGATATTAAAATTATATTCTAACAAGTTTAATCATCTAATATTATCTAAATCAATTTAAAAATATACTTCACTGTTTAAATAATATATTTAAGAGTGAAGTATATTTTTATTTATCTTTTTTAGTTGTAATTACCGCTATAAAATAGAATTTAAAATTACCTAACTTTAATTACTGATACATTTAATTGTATTGTTGTATTTCCTAGTTGAATAGCTCCTCCACTAGAATTTATAATTTTTAAATTTACAGGTGCAGAAGTTACAGTAATAACTGCATTTCCTGATATCTGTGTAGGCAGTGATAATGTTTCAGCAGTGAAACTTACATTGCCTGGTACTATTATTCCGTTAGCGGCATCTAGAGTTAAATTTATTTCGGAGTCCGTTGTTTGTGCATCAGAAATATTAATCCACCAGTCTACATAATAAACTCCAAGTGTATTAAGTTGTATATCATTTGAAATTGCATTAAATGTTATATCTGGTGTTCCAGCATCACTTATTAAAGTATCTAATGGTATATCTGCTGAATCAGCTATTATACCAAATTGTAATCCTGTTGTTTGAGCTTGTAATCCAATTAAATTTGCAGTAGGGCCAGTAGGACCAGTAATACCTTGAGGCCCAGTAACACCTTGAAGTCCAGTAGGACCGGTTACACCTTGAAGTCCAGTAGGACCGGTTACACCTTGAAGTCCAGTAGGACCGGTTACACCTTGAAGTCCAGTAGGACCGGTTACACCTTGAAGTCCAGTAGGACCAGTAACACCTTGAAGTCCAGTAGGACCAGTAACACCTTGAGGCCCAGTAGGACCAGTTACACCTTGAGGCCCAGTAGGGCCAGTAACACCTTGAAGTCCAGTAGGACCGGTGATACCTCTAGGGCCAGTAGGACCAGTTACACCTCGGGGACAGGTACATCTACCACAACACGGCATACATATAATTTTTTTACATCTATGACTCAAATAAATCACCTTCTATTTAAATAATATGATTATATAGTAAAGCTAATAAAATTGAATATATTAGCATCACTATATAATATGATGAGTTATTTTATTTGATATAAAATATAATATAAGGTGAGGGTTAAGGTAGATTTTTAGGACTAACTTTACTCAAATCCGATACTCTTAAAGAATTCTTTATTACTAAGTAGAGTTTTATTGTTAGGGGAATAGGATAGTGCTATTTCATTGTGTTTATAAGATAGCTCTTTGTTTCCTTGTTTATAGTAGCAAACACAAAGTTGAACATGAGGAAGCCAGGTCCAACAGTCATCACTAAAAAATCCCCAACTATTTTTAGGGCGTTCTAAATTGGTAGCTAATTCATACCAAAATATTGCATTAGACAAATTATTTTCATTTAAAAAATAACGACCTAATCTACAACAGAATTCAGCTCTTGGTCTATCATAATTAAAAGAATAATAACAGTATTTTTTAGCATTAAAAGAATCTTTTATATAATTATAGTAATCTGCTAGCTTTCCGCAGGCATTTATTTTATCTTCGTACCAGCCAGAGTTCATTTCTAATAATTTTTTATATTGTTCTATAGCTTCTTCGTATAATTTATGATCATATAATTCATTACCATAGTAGAATACATCTCTCGGAGAAAACTCATAATTTTCTTCTATCATCTTTTTATATATATTTAAATTTCTGTCAGAATCACGAGGTTTTACCTTATCATGAACTATAGCTATATCACTATCAAATATATTTCCATAGACTTGTAAATAATTATGGACTCTTCCATACCATTTAAAATTTTTTTCACGTTTAACAAGCCTATTTCTTCTATAACTTAAAGCTGGTATACCGTCTTTATCAAGGTTCATATTGTAAAACATAGTAACAGAATCAATGGATTTATCTAAGCTAGATTTTAATTTTTTTAATTTTTTTTGGTCTTCTTCCAAGATTATATCGTCAGCATCTAAGTAAAATATATATTCTTTAGTAGCTTTGCTAAATGAAAAATTCCTTGCTGTTGCAAAATCTTGTATCCATTCAAAGTCATAAATTTTATCTGTAAATTTTTTAGCAATTTCTTTAGTTTTGTCCGTAGAACCTGTATCAACTATTATAATTTCATCAACAAAATCTTTAGCACAGTTTAAACATCTTTCCAATGTAATTTCTTCATCTTTTACAATCATACATAAACTTATAGTTATCATTAAATCACCTCATGTAAATTTACTATTTATTTTATATACTATTTAATCATCATCTCTCAGTATATAAGTAGAGTTAGATATAGGATTACAATTAATAAAAAGTTTATTTATTTTACTATTATTTTGGTATATAGCATAAATTTGCATATTTAAGACAAATTATTTTTTATAGATTTTCTTAATATATAGGTTATAATGATTTAGGCATAATATATGGTATGCAAATCCATGAAAATATGAGTATAGATATTATAATATTTATTTATATAATAGATAACATTAATTAAATATAAATCATATAATGTATTGACAACAAATAATATGTATTGCTATATTCAAGTATCTGAAAGGATGTTGAGATTTATGCTATGTGATAAAGATAAAAAGAAATTACAACAAAAATTAGAAGATCTACATTGTAATCAATGTGATATAATTTTATGTGGAGGCTGTTGTTGTGATTGTGGTTTTGATAGTTGTTGTGATGTTGCTACTAGTAAATGTGATTGCTGTGTAGATCCAATGGAAAATTTATTAAATCAATTAAGAAGTATTTTAGCACCTAACGCTACGATTCAAGTAACACTTGATACAGGAGCAACTCAGTCTTTTCAAGTAAATCAAATAGTATCAATAGAAGATAGTATAATTAATATACAGAATACTAGTTTTATTTCAATTTGTAATATTTCAAGAGTTAGGTGGAGAGATATAGGTACAATAAATCAAATTAATTTATTGCCACCAGTATGTACTTGCGAAGAATGTGATTGCTGTGAAAGACCATTAAGAGAAAATCTAAATAAGTTTATAAATGCTAATGTATCATTACAGTTTAAAGGGCAGCAAGATCTTAATGCTTTCCAAAGTTTGACAATAAGAAAAGTTGGACTTGGAATAGTAGTAGGACAGAATACAGTTGACGGTGCTCCAGATGCATATTCAATTTGTAAAATTACACGTTTTAATGCTATATAATTTTTAAAAATTATTTAAAATAAGGTTCAGACTTGTTTCAAATAAAATTATATAGAAAAGCTTAGTTAATAATTAAACTCCTTGTATTTAATGAAATGCAAGGAGTTTTTTTTGAAAATTTAAATATTTAAAATTAATTTTTTATTATAGTCTATTTTTATAAAAGTCAATAATTATCTCTAAGATCTACCAAAAATTTTTTCTATGAAGTTTTTATTTTTGGAATTTTCTAGTTGCTGTTTTATGAGTGAGTTTTCGGATTTTAATTCGTTTAAGGTTACTTCTAATTCTTGTGAATAATTTGTTATATATTTAAAACTTTTTTCTTTTTCTTCAAGTTGGTTTTTTATAGTAGAAACTTCTATATCATATTTATTTTTTAAATTTGAAAGGATATTGTTTTTAGATTTTTCTAATTTTTCTTTTACAGCATCATTTTCTAGTTTTAATTCTTTAATATTTTTTTCTAAGTTTTTATTTTTATCAAGTAAAGCTTTAAGTTCATTTTCCTTATCTTTAAGTTGCTTTTTTATATTTTTAATTTCAATAAGATATTTACTCTCAAGATTTTTTATTGCTGTTATATTTTGATTTTGTAATTTTTCAATTATGTTATTTAAATTTTCATTTAAGGAATTACTTTCTTCTATTTTTTTATTAACTTTTAATTTAAGTTTTTCATTTTCATCTGTTTTCTCTTTAAGTTTTATTTTTAGAAGTTCATTTTTCCCACATTCTTTATTTAGCTTTTCTTTAAAGTCTTCCATTTGAATGTTTAATTTATTAGTAGTTTCCAATATAGATTTATATTTGCTTTCAATATTAGATTTTTGGATAGAAATTTTATTTAGATTTTCAATAAGATTATTAGCATGTAGATTTTTTTCCTTTAATTTTTCTGTTAATGATATTGTTTTATTCATTAAATCATAGTTTACAGTATTTTTTTTAGATATTTCTTGGAGTAATTTTCTTATGGTACTTTCTGCATCATATGTTTCATTGTTTTTATTAGTATATGTTTTAGTGACTTTAGGCAAAAATATATTAATATTATCGGATATAGAGGCAAATATGTTTTTACTTTCTATAGATTTATCTAAAGGACTTTCTTCATATATATATTTATACAGATCTATATTGTCAAAGGATTCAGTATCAATTTTGTAAGAGTTAGACCATTTAATACCATTAAAAGAAGAATACATTAATTTACTATGTTCTGACCATACACAATATAATATATCATTGAATATAATTAATGTAGATTCATATATAGGATTATTTGTTTTATAAATAGGAAAATTATTAATGTTATCTTTGATATCTATTGTTACATGTTCTAGCATATATATCCCATTTTCTTCGGATAAATTTAAAATATTAAATTCTCTATCTTGCTTTAAAGTAGAAAAATTGATATTATTTCCATCTAACCTATATAGCTTTTTGGGACTGCTCCAACCATCATTATTTAAAAATTTACATAAATTAATAACGTGAGAGTTCTTTTCTTTAGTTATGTAGAACATATTAATAGTATTATTTAATGTTTCTAAATGATAATGTTTTTCTATACCATCAATGGTGTTTATAGGACCTATTATATTAGTTTTAAATTTGTTTCTATTCCATACGTAGTGTAGAATGTTTCCACTAGAATCATATTTATTTTCATAGAACATAAAAAATATATGAAGTTTATTTCCTTTAGAAAATAAGTTTACTTCATCTATATTATTGTTATGAGATTTTAATTTATAAAGAGTTTGGATAGACCATTTTTTATTGAATTTACAGTATTTGATAAATCCATCAAAAGTTATACATACTACTTCTATTATTCCTAAATAGGTTACATTTATATTAAATTTTAAAACGTTTTCTAGTATTTTTATTTCTTCAGAAAATTTATTACACATTAAAGTATTATCTTTATTAATATAAAATTCACACATATTACCATATATGTTTTTAAAAATATATGATTTATTGGAGTTCATAATATTCACCTACCTTTATAAAATTATATTAATAACAAGATACTTATATTCTTTTTAATTAAAAATATTAGTAAAAATCTATTTAATTTATATAAAAATTATATAATTAAAATATATTTTTACTAATCACACTTATTTTTTTATATGCATACTATATATTGAGATAAAACAATGTTTCTTCTATATGAAAAGGAGGATATATATATGGCTATTAATTCAAAAGATTTTATTCCACGTCCAGGTTTTGTAAATAAACAAGGTTGTTTACCAGATCCAGTGGAGATAACTTGTATTCAAGTACCTAAAGTTTTTGATCAATGTTTAATAAAAGAATGTTTAAAACCTACAGATGATTGCGAACAGTTATGTAAACAGATACCAAATATTACGGACCCAGCACAAGTTAGATGCGTGGGTTGTTGTAAAGACTTAAAAGTAAAGGTTAATTCTGTTACTAAATGCCCTGTTTCAAATGGTAAACCCGGACACAAGAAGGTAACTATTAATTTTACAGTTACTTTTGATGTAGATGTAGATGTAGAAATAAATGGAGTTATACACACAGAAACATTAAATTTTTCAGTAAATAGAACTATAACCGCTTCTAACTTGTATTGTCCAGATGCTATAGCTAAAACTATAATAGGTAAAGAATGTACATCAGCAGAGGAAATTGATCAACAGTTTATAAAACTAGAAGTAGTAGGGGAGTGCCTAAGCACAGACATCTCAAAGATAGATTGTGATAATGATTGTTGCAGTTGCAGTTGTACTTGTGAAGATAATGGAGATAAGAAAGTATTCTTATGTATTACACTAGGATTATTTATAATAATCAAATGTGAAATAGTAGTTCAATTAATGGTTCCAGCTTATGGCTATTGTCCAGTGCCAGAAGAATGTAAGTGTTCACATGATCCATGTAAAGAATTTATGGAAAGGGAACTTCCAACACTTTATCCACCACAGGAAATGGAAAATTTATTTGATGATTATGATGAGAGACAGGATGAGAGACACATTCACGATAGGAAACACATTGAAGAAGAAGAAGAAAGAGGCAATTTAGTAACTAGTAGTATAATAACTAGTAATTAATCTATAAGCTGAAAGTAATATAAGAATTATTTTAAAGTATTTATCATATTAGTTTATTTGTATATTATGGATTATTATGATACCAATACATTAAGAATAATAGTAAGATAATTTGCAAATTAATATGATAGCTATAAGAAGGAAAATAGTAAAGATGTATGTTTTTTATGAAGAGGAATATTAGATGAAAAATTTTTAAAAGCTAAATTTTCGACTAAACCTTGAACTCTATAGGAAAATTATACTAGGTATAGTTTACCATTATTAAAAGAGGAAACATGTGTAGGAAAGATATATATGTTAACAAAGGTGGTACTTGGCATATTAAGACTTCGGTCCCTGTATAGGGATGCGAAGTCTTTCTATATATTATTAATGCCATATATTTACTAAAATGTTTTATTCTATTTTTAAATCTATTTTCTAAATAATCTAATAATCAAATTATGATTAAATTTAATAAAACTTATATAAAAATGTATTCTAATGCACATAGATAAATAATAGTGGATATAACATTTTAAATATGTTTAATCTATTGTATAATAAACCTTAGAATATCTTAGGAGAGATGAATATGAGAAGAATAGAATTACTGGCTCCTGCAGGAAGCATGGAAAGTTTATATGCAGCAGTGCAAGCTGGGACAGATGCAGTATACATGGGTGGAAGTAAATTTTCTGCTAGGGCCTATGCTAATAACTTTGATGATGAGCAATTAAAAGATGCTATAAACTATTGCCATTTATATGGTGTTAAAGTATATATTACAGTTAATACATTAATAAAACAAGAAGAAATAAAAGAAGCAATAAAGTATATAGGATTTTTATATTCCATAGGGGTAGATGCTTTAATAATACAGGATACCGGAATAGCAAAATTAATAAAACAAAACTTACCGGATTTTGAAATTCATGCATCTACCCAAATGACTGTACATAATGGAGAAGGAGCTATATTTTTAAAAGAATTAGGTTTTAAAAGAATAGTTTTATCACGAGAACTTTCATTAAAAGAAATAGAATATATTTCAAAGGATTTAGATGTAGAAACGGAGATATTTGTACACGGAGCTCTTTGTATTTGTTATTCAGGGCAATGTTTGATGAGTAGTATATTAGGTGGAAGAAGTGGGAATAGAGGAAGATGTGCTCAACCCTGTAGGCTCCCATATACATTGATAAATGAAAAGGATAATAAGGAAACAAAGGGGTATTTATTAAGTCCTAAGGATATATGTAATATAGAAAACATGGAAGATTTAATAAAGGCTGGTGCTACATCTTTTAAGATAGAGGGAAGAATGAAAAGACCAGAATATGTAGCCGGGGTAATTAGAAGCTATAGAAAAGCTATAGATGCAGTTATAAATAAAGAAAATTTTGAAGAAGAAAAGAATAAAAAAGAGTTAATGCAATTATTTAATAGAGAGGGTTTTTCAAAGGCATACATTTACGGAAACAAGGGCAAAGATATGATGGCATATTCTTTTCCCAAAAATACAGGATTACCTTTAGGAAAAGTAAATAAGGATAAAAGTATAAAATTAGAAGAAAGTTTAAAAATAAAAGATGGTATAAGAAATGGTGATAAAGGCTTTATAGTATCTAGTATAATTAAAGACAATAAGGAAGTAGAAAAAGCCTACAAAGGAGATCTAGTAAAAATAAAACCTTTAAATTATAAATTTAAAGATGAATTATATAAAACCTCAGATATAGAACTTTTACAATCCTTAGGTAAAATATATGAAGATAAATTTAATAGAAAAATTTATCTAGAAGCTAATTTAGATTTTAAAGTAGGAGAAAAAATAAAACTAAGCTGTAGATACAATGAAGAAGAGTACTCCGTAGAAGGGAAAGAAATAGAAAAGGCACTAAAAAAACCTTTATCTATGGAAAAAATAGAAGAAAATCTAATGAAAAGTGGGGAAACCCCTTTTAAGATAAATAAAATTAAATTTAATTTCTATGAAGAAGGATTTTTACCTGTTTCAGAAATAAATAATTGTCGTAGAATGCTTATAAATTCCATAGAAGAAAAAATAATACAAAACAATCCACATTGTGGAAAAATTAAAGAGTTTAATGTGGATAATATATACAGTAACATAAATGGAATAAAAGAAAATAATTTGCCAGAGTATATATTTTCAGTATATACTTATGAACAGTTAAAAGCTGTAGTGAACAATGGATTTAGAAATGTAATAATAGATTTATTTACAAGAGATCCATTAAACATACAAAAAATAAAAGAATTATATAAGGATTTAAACATATATTTAAAAGCTCCTAATATTATAAAGAGCGAATTTGATTATGTAGAAAAGATAATAGAAGAGAATCTACACAACATAAAAGGTATAGTAACAGCTAATTTAGGAATAGTAAATAAATTTAACAATAGAACAGAAATAATAGGAGATTATAAATTAAATATATTTAATAGTTTTGCAGGGGATTTTTATAAGGAATTTATTAAAGGAAGTTGTTTAAGTATAGAGCTTAATAAAAAAGAAATAAAATCTATAGTTAAACATATGGATTTAGGCAGCCAAATGCTTATATATGGTAAAATAGAAAATATGGTTAGTGAATACTGTCCTATAGGCAGTACTTTTGGTGGTAAAAATAGTTCTTCTAGCTGTAATAAAGCTTGTGAAAAAGGAATTTATATATTAAAAGATAGAATCAGTGCTAAATTCCCAGTTAAGACAGATGTATTCTGTAGAAGTCATATATATAATAATTCAGATATTAATTTAATAGGGAACATAGAGGAAATAAAAGCAATGGGAATTAATAGTTTTAGATTAGATTTTTTAAATGAGAGTTATGAAGAAATGGAATATATATTAAAAGCTCTTAAAGAAGAAAAATGGAAGGGCAATTTTAAAAATTATACAAGAGGCCATTATAAAAGAGGGGTAGAATAATTTAATGAGATTATTTATCCCATGACTACCCGCTCTAATACTCCCATCTTCTTCAAAGTTGGAGTAAAGAGCGGCTACGTCTCTGGATAACGATTTCCCCTAAAGGATAACGACTTCTAAGGAGTAAAACTCCTAAGAAGTCTGTTAATAAACTTTAGTGGGAGTAAAAACCCCCTTTAAAGCTAAGAACTCTGTTTATACAATAAATCAGATATGGGTATATAGAAGTTATAATTAAGTTGATAATAGATGTTATTAAAAGACAATAGAAAAAGTAACAAAAACCTAGGAAAGTTAAAAGGAGTGTTAAAGAAGTGAAGGATAAATCTATTAAGGTTTTAGAATTTAATAAGATACAGGAAATTTTAAAAAATTATACCTGTACAAAAGCTGCAAAAGATATAATAGAAGATTTAAAACCTTATGATAGTGTATATGAAGTAAGAGAGCACTTACAAGAAACAAAGGAAGCCTTTAAATTATTGGTTACAAAGGGAGCACCACCCTTTGAAGGAGTATACGATATAAGAAGTGGAATTTCTTTAGCAGAAAAGGGATCTACATTATTGCCAGGGCAACTTTTAAAAATAGCTGCAGTTTTAAGATGTGCAAGAAGATTTAAAGAATATATAAATTATAAGGAGGAAGAGGAAAGCTATAGAGTTTTAGAGGATATATGTGAGGGGATTTTTTCCCTACCTAAAATAGAAGAAGAAATATTTAATGCTATAGAAGGAGAAGATGAAATAGCAGATAGAGCAAGTTCTACTCTTTATAATATAAGAAGATCTTTAAAAGAAAAAAATTATTCTGTAAGAGATAAAATTAACTCTTTAGTTAGAAGTTATTCCTCCTATCTTCAAGAAAATATATATACAGTTAGAGGAGATAGATATGTTTTACCAGTAAAGGCAGAACACAAGGGTGCGGTACCGGGACTTGTACATGACCAAAGTTCTACAGGGGCTACCCTTTTTATAGAACCAATGAGTTTAGTTAATTTAAATAATGAAATAAAAGAACTTATGTTAAAAGAAAAGGCAGAAATAGAAAGAATATTAAGTGTTCTATCAGCTAAAATAAATGCTAACATAACAGGGGTAAAGACCGATGCTAACATAGTATGGGAATTAGATTTTATATTTGCTAAAGCTAAATTTGCTAGTGAATATAATTGTACTTGTCCAACTATTAATGATGAGGGGATTGTTGATATTATAGAGGGAAAACATCCTCTTATAGATAGAAGGGAAGTAATTCCTATAAGTGTTAAGTTAGGGGAAGAGTTTACATCTCTAATGATAACAGGACCTAATACAGGAGGTAAAACTGTAACTTTAAAAACAGTAGGATTAATACATTTAATGGCTATGAGTGGTCTTATGATTCCAGCTAGAGAAAACTCTGTAATAAGTTATTTTAACAATGTTTTTGCAGATATAGGAGATGAGCAGAGTATAGAACAAAGCTTATCAACTTTTTCATCTCATATGAAAAATATAGTGGAGATTATGGATAAAGCTGATGAAAATTCTTTAGTTCTATTTGATGAATTAGGAGCAGGAACAGATCCAACAGAAGGGGCAGCTTTGGCTATTTCTATATTAGAAAATTTAAGAAAAAGAGGATCTAAGATAATTGCCACAACTCATTATAGTGAACTAAAAGCCTATGCATTAAGAAAAGAAGGAGTAGAAAATGCTTCCGTTGAGTTTGATGTGGAAACTTTGAGACCTACGTATAGATTATTAATAGGAATACCAGGTAAATCAAATGCCTTTGAAATATCTAAAAGATTAGGATTACCAGATTATATTATAGATTTTGCTAGAGAAAATATATCTAATGAGAATATAAGATTTGAGGAATTAATTCAAAATTTACAAGAAAAAAGTATAAAAGCTCAAGAGGATGCAAGACTTGCAGAAAATCTTAAATTGGAAAGAGATAAAGAAAAGAAAAAATACGAAGAAAAATTAGAAGGACTTCAAAAAGTTAGAGATAATGCTTTTATAGATGCAAGAAGAGAAGCTAAAAATATAATAAGAGAAGCAAAAGAAGAGGCAGATAAAATATTAAAAGACATAAGGCAATTAGAAAGAATGGGTTATTCTTCAGATGCAAGACGTAAATTAGAAGAGGAAAGAAAAAAATTAAAAGATAAATTAGATTCTATTGAAGAAAAGGAAATTAAAACAGTTCATAAAGGAGAAGCTTTAAAGAATGTAAAAGAAGGAGACGAAGTTCTTTTAGTTTCAATAAACCAAAAGGTAATAGTCCTATCAAAACCAGACAACAAAGGTGATGTATTAGTTCAAGCTGGAATTATGAAAATAACAGCTAATATTAAAGATTTAAGGGCTGCTAAGGGAAGTAATTCTAATAGCAATTCATCAAAAATAAAAAAATCTAAAAAACTTAATTTGAATTTAAGCAGAGTGGAGTCTTCTGTGGATCTTAGAGGAATGGATGCAGAAGAAGCCATATACACTGTAGATAAATATTTAGATGAGGCTTATTTAGGTGGTTTAGGGGAAGTTACCATAGTACATGGTAAAGGTACAGGAGTTTTAAGAAAAACAATTATGGATATGCTAAAAGGTCATCCTCATGTTAAGAGACATAGACTAGGTGAATATGGTGAAGGTGGTACTGGTGTTACAGTGGTAGAGTTAAAATAAATTTTAAATTAGATAGCTTAGGTTTAGATGAACTTTTTTACTAAAATCTAAGCTATCAATTTGTTTTTATTTTAAAGAGTTCCAAAATTTAGAATTAAAGAATATATTTTTTAGAGTAAGTTTAAAAAAATAAAGAAAATAGTATATTTAGTGTATATATTCACTAGATACAAGGGGAAGAAGGAATTTTATGATATTAATAAGTGCTTGTCTCTGTGGAGTTAACTGTAAGTATAATGGTGGAAATAATTTAAATGAAAAAGCATTAAAACTTTTTAGAGAAGGAAAAGCTGTCTTAGTTTGTCCAGAACAACTAGGTGGGCAACAAACACCAAGGGCGGCTCATGAAATAAATAATGCTACAGGAGCAGATGTATTAGATGGAAAAGCTAATATCATAGGACCAGAGGGTGATGATGCTACAAAAGAATTTTTAAAGGGAGCCTATGAAACTTTAAAAATAGCAAAGGAATGTGGTGCCAAAATAGCTATATTAAAGTCTAGGAGTCCATCCTGCGGGTTTGGAAAAATATATGATGGTACTTTTTCGGGTAACAAAAAAGATGGGAATGGTGTAACAGCGGAACTATTAACTAGAAATGGAATAAAGGTTTATACAGAGGAAGATGAATTTATGTCTAAATTTTAATTAATAATTTGGGGATGTAGATAAATTTGTTTTTACACAAATAAATCTACATCCTTAATTTATTTTAATTTTGAACTGAAATTAGAAGGAAGTAATATATAAAGAAAGTTCATAACTCAATATGTAGGTGAGAAATTTACTGAAATGAAATTCATATTTTTTACAGAAAATTTGCTATAAAATTTTTGTGTTTACGAGCTATAGAAATAATCTAAAATTTAAATTCATAAAGATAAAATTGGATAATTATACTTGTTCAATTAATTGCTATACCCACCGATAAACTAAATGAAATTTTAGCTTATATTTTTATATAAGCAATTTAACAAATCTAATGTGTAAAATAGGTACAAACTATTTATTAATAAAAGCAGTTAAGGAATTTTAGTATAAATTAGATAGTTAAAATTAAGTGTTTTTTAAGATTTCCTTTATGATTGATTATAAATTTATGTTTATAATTTAATTAACATGTAAGGAAAGGAGGGGAAAATATGATATCGAAGCTAAAAATTTGAACACATTAGATAAATTCTACAAAATTTTGATTTTAGCAAATATTACAGCGATAATGTATTTGGATTGAGGAGATTTGATTTATGGAAAAGATATTTTGTTCTTTGTATAAAAATATAAAAGAACTATTAGAAAATAAATTTTTTTTAACAGTAGTAATAGGTACTTTTGTAGAGTATGTTTTATTTTTATTAATTTTATCAGATGGTAATGCAGTAAGTATAGATTTTAGAAGTGCTTTTTTAGGGATACCTCCTATATTGATATACATAGCTTTTATTTTGATTCCCTATTCTTTTGCTTTTTTATTTAATGGTAGAGGTCAGAAAGTATTTCTTATAATAATAAATATAATGATTTCTGTGCTTTTAATATTTGATTTATGGTATTACAGAAGTTATAGTTCATTTTTAAATTGCTATATGTTTGATATGGTAGATAACTTAGAGGGATTATCATCTAGTATATTAGCTATGTTTAGAACAATAGATTTGATATTTATTGTAAATCCATTAATATTGGTAATAATGTTTGTTAAGGATTTTTACAATAATAATGATAAATGGAGTTTGAGAAAGTTTGCCTTATTACTTATAGTACCTATACTATACATAGGATATGCTCATATTAAAGTAGATAAACTTGGGAGAGGCTATGTTTGTCAAACCTTATTTAAAAGAACTTGGTCCCAAAATCAAGAAATCTATAATTTATCACCATTAGGATATCATCTATTTGATTTCCACAAATATAGAGAGGATAAACAAGTTTATAATTTATCAGATGAAGAAAAGAATGAAATAAAAACTTACTTTAATTCAAAGGAAAAAGGGCTTACTAAAAATAATTATAGTGGTATTTTTAAAGGGAAGAATTTAATTGTTATACAAGTGGAATCTTTAGAAAATTTTATTATAAATGAGAAGGTAAATGGGCAAGAAATAACTCCGAACCTAAATAAGTTACTTAACAATTCAATATATTTTTCTAATTATCATGAACAAACATTCAGTGGAACAACCTCTGATGGAGTTTTTGTTTCAAATAATTCTATGTTTCCTCCAATAGCAGGTACTAGTAGTTTTACTTATCCATATAACGATTATAATTCATTACCTAAGCTTTTAAAGGAGCAAAAATATAGTACTTATTCTATGCATGGAGAAAAGGGCAATTATTGGAATTGGATGGTATCTGAGAGGCATATGGGATTTGACACCTGCGTAGATATATCAAAATTTAATAAAGATGAAATATTAGGTTTATGTTTAAGTGATGAAAGCTTTTTATCACAATCAGTAAAAAAGATAGAAAATCAGAAGGAACCATATTATACATTTATGATAACTGCAAGTAGCCATAGTCCTTTTAATATTCCTAAGGAAAAGGTGAAAATTAATATTTCTAAAGAATTAAAGGGTACAAAGACAGGGGCCTTTATAGAAGCAGCACATTATACAGATGAAATGATAGGAAGGTTTATAAAAGAACTTGATAAAAAAGGAATGATGAAAAACACTGTTATAGCTATTTATGGAGATCATGAAGGACTTCATAAGTTTTTTAATGAAGAAACACAACATCTTAAAGGAATACCAGAAAGATGGAGAAATAATGATAGGAGAGTTCCTTTAATAATTTACTCAAAAGATATAAAAGGGGAAGAAATTAAAACAAATGGAGGACAGGTAGATTTTCTTCCAACTATAAGCTATCTTATGGGAATAGATGAGAATAAATACATAAATACTGCTTTAGGCAGAAATCTTTTGAATACTAATTTAGACTATACAGTTTTAACGGACAAAACTTATAGAGGTAAAGAAATTTCAAATGAAGAAAAGAAAAATTATATTGATGTAATAAGAATTTCAAACAATATGATAAAAGCTAATTATTTTAAAGGGAGGTTTTAGGGATGATATGGATACTACTTTTGATGTATCTTATGATACCAATTTTATCCGTAGAGGGAGTAGTAGGCTGGTGTATTGGTGGAATAGGAGCATATAAAACTATAAAATTATATAAAAATAATATAGAAGAAAAAAATAAAAAAGCAATAAAATTATTAATAATTTGTTGTACTACTGCTTTGCTATATAATTTAATAGTTTACTATATAACACAAATTGTTGTATCAAAATTCTTATAAAATTAAACTAGGTGTAAATATTATAATAAAGAATATTTACACCTAGTTTTTTAATATGAATGGTATAAAAATTTTCAATTAGATAGTGATTATTCATAAATTGTTAAATATAATTGGATTACTAAGTACTTGTTTGCATATAAGGTTAAAAAATATCATAAATTAATATAGGAATATTTTGAAAAGGAGATTGCAATGCTTGTTAATTCAACATGCACAAGTAATTTAGATATTAATAGATGTTGTAGAGAAGGTATATTTACTCCAAGTTTTCCTCCAATAGGAAATATAAATGATAAAAAAATAAGTGCAGAAGAGGCTTATCAAATCATAAATTCTGAAGGATATTATGATTCAAATCCACAATTAAATTTAGCAACTTTTGTAACTACATGGATGGAACCAACAGGAACAGAAGTATTTAAAGATTATTTAGATATCAATTATATAGATAAGCTCATATATCCAGAAACTAATGAGTTAGAAAAAAGGTGTGTTTCTATATTAGCTAATTTATATAATGCAGATAGGTGTGATAAACCGACAGGTACTAGTACGATAGGTTCTACAGAAGCTGCTTTATTGGCAGGATTGAATTACAAATTTAAATGGAAAAAGTGGTGGAATGGACGAGATATTGGGGAACCTGAAATCATATTTGGTAGTAATGTTCAAGTGTGTTGGGAGAAATTGGCCAAGTATTTTGAAGTTAAACCTATAATAATACCTGTGGGTTTAGACAACAGAATAAATTTTGTTGAAGTAGCAAGGAAAATTAGTGATAGAACTATATGTGTAGTAGGAATTTTAGGAGATACATTTACAGGAAATTATGATAATATTAAGGCGTTAAATGATATAGTAGATAACTATAACAGTAATCATGAATGGAAAGTACCCATTCATGTTGATGCTGCAAGTGGTGGTTTTGTAGCTCCATTTTGTGATAAACAAAAAAAGATACCTTGGGATTTTAGACTTAAATGGGTTAAATCAATAAATATTTCCGGTCATAAGTATGGGATGGTATATGCAGGTTTAGGTTGGGCGATTTGGAGAAATAGAGAAGATATAGATGAAGAGTTGGTATTTAAGGTTGATTATCTTGGAGGGGAGCAAGATGATTTTTCCCTGAATTTTTCTAAAAATGGTAGCAATATAATAGCTCAATACTATAATTTAACTAGGTTGGGGAGGCAAGGATACGAGGAAATTATAAAATATCTTTTTGATATTCAGCATTATCTTATGGAAAAATTTTATACCTTAAAAGTATTAGAAAATAAAATTTTTGAAGTTGTGCAAAATTCACCAGGCATACCTATTGTTATACTAAAGCTTACACAAGAAGCCAAAGATATGGGTTTAGATTTAGCTAAGCTAGCTTATAAAATAAAAATTTATGGATGGAGTATACCTGCATATCCTTTACCAGTACCGTTTGAAGATGAAATAGTAATAAGAATAGTGTTAAGGGTAGGTTTTAATTATGCTATGGCAGAACAATTATATGAAGATGTTATTAAAACTATAGAATCACTTTTAGAATTAGGGCAGTGTGATTGTATTAAATTAGGGAAAGGTTCTTCAGGTATGTGTTAATGTAAAAAATATCTGCATACATTTTGAAATGTATGCAGATATTTTTTAGTGGTAATAAAGCTTTTTATAATATTCATAGTAAAAATTCTGGATATTAACAGAGAATCTCTAATTACAAAGCAAGATGTTACACAGTTCTTATTGTATTCCAAGAAAAATCTGTATTTTAAATTTTATATATTATATAATAAATTTGTTAGTTAAATAATTTTAAGTTATCAGTGTTTTAAGAAGGGGGAGAATAAAATGAATTATAAAGATGTATTAAAAAATGCGCGTGAGAATTTAAATGGAAGTTGTAGAGTGTGCAAAGTATGTAATGGAAAAGCCTGTAGTGGTGAAGTACCTGGTATGGGCGGTAAAGGTACAGGAGATGCGTTTACTATAAATATAGATGCATTAGATTCATATAAATTAAATATGAGGTTAATCCATAATGCAAAGAATCCAGATATAAGTGTAGAATTATTTGGAGAGAAAATGGACATGCCTGTTTTTGCAGCTCCAGTATCAGGAACTACTTTAAATATGGGTGGTAAGTTTACAGAAGAAGAGTACATATCTTGGGTAATCGGTGGATGCAGAGATTCAGGCATATATCCAATGGTAGGAGATACTGCAGTAGATTCTTTCTTAATTACAAATTTAGATGAGTTAAAAAAATTTAATGGAGAAGGCATCGCAATAATAAAACCTTGGGAAAATGATAATATAATAAGCAAAATAAAATTAGCAGAAGAAGCAGGAGCTTATGCTGTTGGTATGGATATAGATGCAGCAGGACTTATAACTTTGGCTCTTCATGGGAAGCCAGTGGGTCCTAAAACTGTAGAAGAAATAAAAGAAATAGTGAAAAGTACTAAATTACCTTTTATATTAAAAGGAATAATGACTGTTGAGGATGCTAAGCTAGCTGTAGAAGCAGGGGTAGATGCCATTGTAGTATCAAATCATGGTGGTAGAGTTTTAGATCAAACTCCAGGGGTAGCAGATGTATTACCTGAAATTGCAGAAGCGGTTAAAGGAAAAGTAACTATACTAGCAGATGGCGGTGTAAGAACTGGTATAGATATATTAAAAATGATAGCTTTAGGAGCAGATGCAGTATTAATAGGAAGACCCTTTGTAACAGCTTCCTTTGGGGGAGAAAGAGAAGGGGTCAAAATCTATGTTGAAAATTTAAAAAGTGAATTAAAATCAGCTATGGTTTTAACAGGATGTAACAGTATAAAAGACATAGATGGAAAGATAATATATTAGATAGTTATGTTTTAAATAGGTACATGTTATTACATTCTTATTATAATAAAAAATATTATATATTGAGATAACTATGCATTAATTTACAAAGAATAGCTTATATCATATAAATAAGTTTTTAAGGTTTAGATGAAGAGTGGAATTTTTTATAATAAAACTTCATCTGAACCTTAAATTTATTTTATAGATTATAAAATTTATATAATCAAAACACTATTTAAAAATAGTTTTTTAAATAGTAATAAAAGTTTTATAGAATTGTTCTAATTTGAAACGTTCCTGAACTAACTATGAAAAAGGTATTAATAGTAAATTTTTAGGCTATAGAGTAATTTAAGAGTATATAAGGAATGAGGTAGTAGTCGTTTACCAATCTAATTATTATATTGACTTTTTTTAAAAGAAGAACAATAATTATTGTAATGGATTACACGAGGATTGAAATGGAGGAGTTTATTATGGTAAAAAAACTTAAAGATCTTATAAATTTAGCCAAAGATAAAGAAAAGAAAATTTTATCAGTGGCAGTGGCTCAAGATAGAGAAGTTCTTATTTCTGTAATTGAAGCAGTAAAATTAGGAATTGTAGATGCAATTTTAGTGGGAGATATAGATAAAATAGAAGCTATAGCAAAGGAAGAAAGTTTAGATATAGACAATATAAAAATAATAGATGAAAAAAATGATAAAAAGGCTGCGGATAAGGCAGTAGAATTAATAACTATGAGTAAAGCAGATTTTATAATGAAAGGAATGCTTGGAACGGCAGAATTATTAAAGGCTGTATTAAATAAACAAGCAAATTTAAGAAGAAAAAATTTATTATCTCATATAATGATATATGATGTGCCAACTTATCATAAATTATTATTTTTAACAGATGGTGGTATAGTACCTTATCCAGAACTTAATGAAAAAATAGCTATTGTAGAAAATGCAGTAGAAGTGGCACATTCTTTAGGAATTCAAACCCCTAAAGTATCACCAATATGTGCAGTAGAAGTGGTAAATCCTAATATGAAATCTACAATAGATGCTGCAGCATTAGCTCAGATGAATAGAAGGGGGCAGTTAAATGGTTGTATTATAGATGGACCATTAGCTTTGGACAATGCTATATCTAAAGAAGCAGCTGAACATAAAGGTATAAAGAGTGAAGTAGCAGGGGATGTGGATATACTTTTAGTTCCAAGTATGGAATCAGGAAATTTTCTTGCTAAATCTATGGGTTATTTAGCTAAAGCAGAAAATGCAGGAATAGTTGTAGGAGCAAAATGTCCTATAGTTTTGGTATCCAGATCAGATACAGCAAAATCTAAACTATATTCTATAGCTTTAGGTGCATTATCTTGTAATAAATAAATTCGTATATTTTAACATTATTATAATGAATGTTGTTTAAAATTAAATTTATAATATATTATTATTACTTTGTTGTGTTAATTTATTTTTTATGGATATATTATTTATATTAAAAATACCTCAGTCTATTGAACTATGAGATTTAGTTTATAGTTTAACTAAACAACAATGTTAATTTAGTATATATGAGAAAATTTAAAGTAAATAGATTATTATGCAATTTAATTTAAAGTTAGTTAATGAATAAGCTCTTAGTTAATATATAAGAGCTTATTTATTTTTCATGAAGTGCTTTAATGCATAATTTATGATAAAATTTCAAAAATCTAATATAATTATAATAATGTTTAAATTAAAAATTATTGAGGTGTTAAAATGTTTAAATATTTTAAAGTGGATGAAGCTTTAAAAGAAAAGCTTAATTCATATACACATAAAGGAGAATATTTATTAGTTTCAGTTGGCATAAAATATAACGAAATAGAATATAGAGAAGTATTGTTTAATAAGAAAAATTTATTAATTGAAGAAGTTAAAGGTATAGTTTATATAGATGAAAACAATAATATTATACAAGATAAGAACATACAAAAATCATTGGCTAGATTATCTTACTACTATGAAATATTTTTTTGTATAGATAAAAAAAATAATATATTTAAAGCATTAAGAAATGAAGAGGATTTATGTAAGGAAAATAAAGATATAGAATTATCTATCAAAGCACTAGAATTTTTACAAAAGGAAAAAATACAGGATACAGAAAAAGTTAAAAACACACTATTACAGTTATCAAGTTTAAGAAAAAAAATTAATGATTTATTAAAAGAAATGGAATCAATAATAGAAAGCATATCTAATGAAGAAGATACTATATCTGAAGAAAGTTTTAAAAAGGTACATCCAATTTATAAAGAAATATTAAAACTGAATTTTAAAAACATAAAATTAATATATTCAGGAATAGACTATTATGACTATATAAAAGAATGTGTAAATAAAAAAAGAAAATCTTTTTCTATAAGATTTAACAAAAAATTATCAGAGCCCTTGTTTAAATTAGATTACCAAATAAATTATTTTAAAAAATTACTAAAAACTTATAACGAAATATTATGTATGAATGAAAGAGATTATTTAGAGTCTGTATACAATTCAGAGAAACATAATATAAATGAAAGATTATGTATTATAAGAGTAAAAGATTAGAATTTTATTCATAAAATATACTATTTAAACATTATGTTCTACTGTTGACATAAATAATATAAAAAAGTAAACTATTAGTGGTAGTTTTAAAGGAGGATTTTTAGTATGGATTTTTTAGAAAAGATAGATAGCTACGCTGAAACGGATAGAATAGCTCAAATATATAAAGAAGATATATTAACATATAAAGAGCTTAAAGAAAAATCAGATGCTTTAGCTTGTTATTTTATAGAAAAGTTAAAAAGTAATAAGAAGCCTATTATTATATATGGACATAAAAATAAAGAAATTATTATTTCTTTTTTAGCTTGTGCTAAAGCAGGACATGCATATATACCAGTAGATACTACTTTCCCAGTAAAAAGAGTATATGATATTATAGAAAATTCTGATTGTAAAATTGTGCTGAATTTTAGTGAAGAAGTTATAAAATATGATGATATTGAAGTTATAAATTTAAATTCTATATATAATATTTTTGAAAATTTTAAAGAGGTAAAACTTGAAGTAGATAATAAGATTAAGGATGAAGATTTGTTTTATATATTATATACTTCTGGAAGTACAGGAAAACCTAAAGGCGTTAAGATAACAAAGAAATGTGTTCAGAATTTTGTAACATGGTTTGAAAATGAATGTAGAATAGAAGAGGAAGATGGAACATTTATGAATCAAGTATCCTATTCTTTTGATGTTTCTGTTATAAGTTTGTATATAGGTTTATCAAATGGAAAAACTCTATATGTAATAGACAAGCATATGATTAATAACTTTCAAGAACTTTTCCATAGTCTTTCTAAATCAAAAATTTCACTTTGGATTTCAACTCCATCTTTTTTAGAAATGTGTATAGTAGATAATAAATTTAATAAAGAGTTATTACCATACTTAGAAAAGATAGTAGTTGCTGGAGAAGTATTAACTAAAAATTTAGCAAATAAAATATTTGAAAATTTTCCTAAAGTTAAACTTATAAATGGATATGGGCCAACAGAAACTACTGTATTAGTAACTTCTACAGAAATTACTAAGGAACTTATAGATAAAGATAAAAGTATACCAATAGGTCATTGTGGTAAAAATATAATTTTAAATATTAAAGATGAAAATGGGAAAAGTATAAGAGAAGACTGTAAAAAAGGGGAATTACATGTCGCCGGAGAAAGTGTAAGTACAGGATACTATAATAATGATGAAAATACTAAAGGATCCTTTTATAATGACTATATAGATGGAAACCTAGTAAGAGTATATAAAACTGGAGATTTAGTATATAAGAAAAATGGATTATTATATTATTGTGGAAGAAAAGACTTTCAGATAAAATTGAATGGTTTTAGAATAGAGCTAGAAGATATCGAAAAAAATTTATTAAAAATTGATTTTGTAGAAAATGCGGTAGTGTTACCTGTTAAAAAAGAAAGAAAAATCGTTTATTTGGCTGCTTTTGTAAAATTAAATAAACAGTTTGAATTGAAAAATTTCCAAATTGCAATGAAAATAAAAGATGAACTTAATAAATTAATTCCAAATTATATGGTTCCAAGAAAAATAAAAATAAAAGAAAATTTTCAGTTGAATGTTAATGGCAAGATTGACAGAAAATTATTGCTGGAGGAGTTATAATGATACCGTATAGTAACTTATTATTTTTTTATATAATGTCTGTATTGTTAATACCAGCTATTCTTTTAGGAATATATGAAAAACCTATAAAGAAATATGGATTGATTGTAAACATGTTTATGATATTTTTATTTGTAAGGTCAAATAAAATGGAATGGATTTGTTTAATAGCTTTTTATATCGGACAAGTTATATTAGTAAAAGCATATACTTATATTAGAAAAAAGACTGATAATGTATGGATAATGAGAATAATCTTGTTATTAAGTTTAATCCCATTAATATTGGTTAAATTTAATAGATTTATAACTGTTACGACTATAGGATTTATAGGAATATCTTATGTAACATTTAGAACTATAGAAATATTGATAGAAACATATGATGGTTTAATTAAGGATATAAATTTATTGGAATATACTTATTTTATATTGTTTTTCCCAACTGTATCTAGTGGGCCTATTGATAGATTCAGAAGGTTTAAAGAAGATATACATAAAAAAATAACAAGAAAAGAATATATAGAAGAATTTCTTAGTGTAGGTATAAAAAAAATATTCACAGGCGTATTATATAAATTTATAATAGCTGCCCTTATATCAAATCTTTGGATGGACAAGATTCCTAAAGTTCATAGCTTATATAATACTTTAAGTTATATGTATTGTTATAGCCTGTATTTATTTTTTGATTTTGCAGGATATAGTTTAATGGCAATAGGTACGGGATATATTCTAGGAGTTAAAGTACCAGAAAACTTCAATAAGCCTTTTATTAGCAAAGATATAAAAGAATTTTGGAATAGATGGCATATGTCATTATCTTTTTGGTTTAGAGATTTCATATATACTAGATTTGTAATGAATTCTATGAGAAAGAAGAGGTTTAAAAATAGATATACATCTTCTTATATAGGATATTTTATAACAATGTTAGTAATGGGAATATGGCATGGCATATATATACATTATTTAGTATATGGATTATATGAAGGTATTTTATTAGCAGGAACAGATTATTTTCAAAAGAATAGTAAGTTTTATAAAAAGAATAAAAAGAAAAAATGGTTTAAATATCTATCTGTATTTATAACGTTTAACTTAGTATGTTTTGGATTATTAATATTTTCAGGATATTTATATAATAAATAATTAAAATTTGAGGAGGAGTTTTAAAATGGAACAAAAGATTTTAGATATTTTAGTAGATGTATGTGGAGATGACGAAGTTATAGAAGACAAAGACATAAATTTATTCGATTCAGGTTTTTTAGACTCTTTAGGAGTAATAGAATTATTACTTCAAATTGAAGAAGTACTAGATTTAAAAATACAGCCAACAGAAATAACTAGACAGGATATACAAACTCCAAATAAGGTTATTGAATTAATATTAAAGAGGGTTTAAATAAAATGAAAAGATTAGCAGCGACTTTTTTGGGGGTAATTTTATTTTTTACATCTATATTTATATTGAATTATTCTTTAGAAAAAAAGATTAATAAATTTTATTCAGATGATATATCTGCTATATATGGTAGTACCGTTAAAGATAAAGGGGTAATATTACAAAAACAATCTATAAATAAAAATAATTTACTTATGTATGGATCTTCTGAATTAGGTGTGGATATACAACAAAATCCTACTAAATTTTTCCCCAATAAAGAAAATGAATTTGTTGTAGATATAATAGGAAGAGGTTATTGTCAAAGTTTAAAACATGGGATTAATTTTGGAGCATTAGCAAATAAATTAGATAATAGAAAGGGTGTATTTGTAGTTTCATTACAGTGGTTTACAGATTTAGGTATAGATGCTGATAAATTTTTAATGAATTTTTCAGAAGTACAATTTTATAATACTATGAACAGTAAACAAGTGAAAAAAGAAACTAAGAAAAAAATTTGCAATAGAGTACATAATCTAGTTAAAGGGGATAAAAACTTTCAACATATTTCTATATATTGCAAACTATATAGTAGTGATAACCCTATAGAAAATCTATTATTTATAGGAATGAAACCATATTACAAGTTAAAAGAATTAATAGCTAAGACAGAAGATAATATTAAATCCTATAAGCTTGTTATGAAGTATAAAGATAAAAATAAGTCTAAATTAAATAATCATTTAAATTATATTCAATGGGATAAAGAATATGATAAAGCTGAACAGCAAGGTAGAAATCGGGCTAATAATAATGAGTTTTATATATATAATGAATATTTTAATAAATATTTTAAAAGTAAATTAAAAGAATTGAAGAATAGTTCTCAAAATACTGATATATTAAATTCAGGAGAATTTGAAGATTTAAATTTAATGTTAGATATATGTAAAGATATTAATTTTAAACCTGTATTTATATTAATGCCAACCAATGGGAGATGGTATGATTATATTGGAATAAATAAGGACAAAAGAGCTGAATTTTATAAAAAAGTTTCTAATATAATAAGAAAAAAAGGATTTGAAGTTTATAGTTATGAAGAATATGAATATGAACCATATTTTATGAAAGATGGTATGCATTTAGGTTGGAAAGGATGGTTGACTGTTGATGAAACCATTAGTAAATATTATAAAAAAGATAGAAAATAGTGTTATTTTTAATTCTTTATTTTATTTTATTTTATTATTTTTGGTATTAATTATAGGTATTGTTTTTACTGGAGAATACACTTATGTTTATTCTCAATTTTAATAAATAGTTGTTTTAAAAAGTTTTATAAAATATTTTTATACTTAGTTTATAAATTATAAAATAAATAGTATAAATGAAATATTGAAAAAATTTTAATACAAAACCTTAGATTAAATTCAATCTAAGGTTTTGTCCATTTTTATTTTACAATTTTTATATATTCAACCTCAGGATCCTCTGTACCTTGTACGTATAATCCTGTTTCTTTTAGTCTTTCTACATAATCTACAATTTCTTGTGTTATTATCTCCCCAGGACATAATACTGGAATTCCTGGTGGATAAGCCATTAAAAATTCTCCACTTACTTTTCCAACACTATCTTTTAAAAGTACACATTCTTTAACCCCATTAAAAGCTTTTCGTGGAGCGGTTGTATTTTCAGGTATTTCAGGAACATCTATAAAACTATTTTGTTTTGTTTTTTTTCCATAATGTTCATTGCTAATTTCTTTTAATGCATTTATTAAAGCATCAATAGATTCTTGAGTATCCCCAAAAGAGCCCACAGCGAGAACATTATATAAATCTGATAATTCAACTTGAATATGATATTTTTCACATAAAAGCATATCTAAATCATAACCAGTTATATCTAAGTCCCTACAGTTAATGGTGATTTTTGTAGGATCTAAAGCGTATACTCCAGGTTCACCCAATAATTCCTTACCGAAGCAGTAAAAACCAGGAATTTTATTAATTTCATCTCTAGCATAGGTTGCTAAATTTATTGCCTTATCTAAAAGTTCTTTACCCTTTAAAGCTATTTGTCTTCTAGAACAATCTAAAGAAGCCATTAATATATAAGATGGAGATGTAGTTTGAAGTAAACTTAATACCTGATGAACTCTATTTACATCTATTCTTTTAGATTTTACTTGAAGCAAAGAACATTGAGTTAAAGCACCTATTATTTTGTGAGTGCTTTGAGCACACATATCAGCTCCAGCTTCCATAGCAGATATAGGTAATCTATTATTAAAACCAAGGTGTGGTCCATGAGCTTCATCTACAATTAAAGGGATATTATAACTATGAACAATTTCTGCAATTCTTTTTATATCTGTAGACACACCATAATAAGTTGGATTTATTATCAAAACTGCCTTTGCGTCAGGATTCTCCTTTAAGGTATTTTCAACAGTTTCTGGTGTAACATTGTGAGCTATTCCTACTTTTTTATCTAGCTCAGGTTGCATATAAACAGGTACTGAGCCACTTAATATAATACCTGCAGTAACAGATTTATGAACGTTTCTTGGAATTATAATTTTATCTCCGTCACCAACTACAGATAAAATCATGGCTTGTATGGCACCTGAAGTACCATGGATTGAAAAAAATGCTGCATCTGATCCATAAGCATCAGCTGCTAATTCTTGAGCTTTTTTTATAGCACCAGTTGGATGATGTAAACTATCAACCAATTTAAATACAGTTACATCAATTTTAAAAGGATTTTCTCCTATAAAATTTTTAAATGCTTCATCCATTCCTTCACCTTTTTTGTGACCAGGAACATGAAATGGAATAGTTTTTCTATTCACATACTCCATTAAAGCATCAAAAACTGGGGTTTGATTTTGATTTAATTTATACACCGTAATATGCACCTTCTTTCATAATAATACTCCCGTGAAACTATGAAAGCTCAATGGTTCCCGTGGATTCTTTACTTAAAACAATACTATTATAAGTTAAATATTATTCAAATGCAATATATATGTAAAATTTATTATGTGCTTTTTTCATTGTATAAATACATAAGATTTTGTAAATAATACAAAATGTGGAGGGATGAACATGGAAAAATTATTTGTAGAAAAAAGAAATTGTAAAAATAGTAATAAAATAAGAAGAGAAGGAAAAGTACCAGGTATAATATATGGGAAAAATTTAAATAATTTAATGTTTGAAGTAGGAGAAATAGAATTAAACAGTATGATTTCACAGGTAGGGGAACATGGAGTAACAGATGTGAATTATGGAGGAGCGGATTATAAAGTTCTTATAAAAGAGGTTCAAAAGGATCCAGTAAAAAAGAATGTAATACATATAGATTTAGAAAACGTTACTAATAGTTCTAATTTAATTAATGCAGAAATACCAATACTTTTTTCAGGCGATGAATTAATCATGAAAAAGGGAGGAGTAGTTCAAAAAGAAAAAAATAGTGTTAAAGTAAGATGCCCGGAGGAAAAACTACCCAATAATATAATGATAGATTTATCTCAATATAATATTGGCAAAACATTTAGAATATCTGATTTAGAATTAGGAGAAGATATAACTTTTATGGAAAGTTTAGATAGTACTATAGCTTCTATATTCTTTGGATAATAAAATAAGGAAAGTGCTATGCGCTTTCCTTATTTGAGTATAGATTATAATTAATGAGAAATAGATAATATTCTAATTATCTTTAAAAGAATTATGCTTACATTTTAAAGTATAAGAAACAATTATTATTATGCAGAAAACAATACTTAAACATGCTCCTGGAATTAAACCTGGTGTTATATACTTTAGTTCAATATTATGAGATCCAGGCTCTAATACCAATCCAGTAAGTATTCCGTTTACCTTTATTAAATCTTGCTTTTCTCCATCTACTTTAGCTGACCAGCCTTTACAAAATGGTATATTAAGAGCAAGTATTCCTTTCTCATTATTTTTAATATTACCTTTAACCTCTCCGCCATTTAAATATAAATTTTCTAAATTATATTTATTGCGTTCATTTACCCATTTTGTGTAATACTTATATGAATTAAACCATACGTGTGTATCGCTAATGATGTAATCTCCTTCTGAAATATTTATTTTTACTGCATTAATATTATTATCCAATTTAAAAGTAAATTTGTTGAGAGGATAGGTATAAGCATAATTTTCTTCCATTTTTTTTGTGGTTTTCCCATTAACATTTAATACAAATTTCTGACCATTGGTAGGTTGCAAGTTAATAGAAAATAATATTTCTCCATCAGTTCCTTTTTTATTATTTTTTATAGGAATGATGATAGAAGCATTTTTATCAGCTTTTAAGATTCCATTTTTATATTTAGCATTTTTGGTTATTGCATTCTGCCATTCTAATGAAAGTTCTGTTGTTATATCATCAAAAGGAACACTTCTTGGCAACTCAGGTAGGTTTTCGTCAACCATGGCTGTTTGAAGAAGTATTGAATCTTGCTGAGCTATATTCATTTTATTATAATCTTTTATAGTTATAGTATTTGGATACCATAGATCAAATCCAACATTATATCTATTTTTGTATATAATATAATTATTAGTTTCATTATTAAGCGTATACCCATAGGAAGGAGTATATGGATTTGTTTTATTTTTAACTAAATATTTAACACCAAAGGTAGTTTCTAAGAATAAGCGATCATCAAAATTTTCATATGTGCTGGGACTAACATTAGTATTCAAAATATTATAATCAACTTTTAACCATTTATGAAGAACCCCATCAATCATACTGTTATAGGTACTTGTGCCATAATAATTATAATTCATTGGTGCATTTAAGTGAATTAAATCTCTAAAAATTGTCCTATAAAATTCATTATTTGTGGGAGTATATTTATTAAAAATTGTTTTTTCTTCTAAGTTATCTATGGATGAACTTTGTAATTTATCATGTGTTACATCAGGCTTTCTCATAGCTAAATAAGCATTTGTATTACATGAAAGAGCAGTTGCAACACATAAAACAATAATATAGTCTAAAAGTTTAGTTGTAAAGTATTTAGAAATATATTTTTTTAACATTATTGTAAATAATGATACTAAACCTGATACTAGTATTACAAGGTTGATAATTTTAGTGGTCTTTAGATTACGAATAACGTTATTAAATCCACGAGGCATTTTTGTATAATAAAAGTAAATTATTAATATTGCAACTATTGAGAAGAAATGAAAACCTAAACTTTTTAACTTATCATTCTCTTCTAGCCAATCAGGTATAGCATATGCTATTGAAAATATAAATAAATAAAACCATCTATCACAGGAATATGAAAAACCGTTAAAAAGACTTCCGGAATATGGAGTTAAATATAAAATAAAAAATATTCCTGCTAAAATTGTTTTTCGCTTAGTAATTGAAGAAAACTTTTTCCAAGGTAAGGCAAAAATAATTAAAATAATTAGTGGAAAACCTAATGTACTATTATAAAAGAACAGTTTTTCAGGTAATTTTAAAATATAACTACTATCATAAAAAAGAGGGATATTTACTATATTTGAAAAGCGATCAGTGTTAAAGAATGCATAAACTGAAGGAATAAATGATATAGAGGCTAATCCTAAAGCCATTATAGCAAAAACCGCATATTTAAAAATAGAGCAAAAAAATGAATATAGTTTATTTTTGAAAGTAGTTCCCTCTATTTTTATAAAAGTAATAATAAAGATTATATAAAAAATATAACTGATAAATCCAAAATAGAAGCTGTTTGCAACTGTTAATGAAGCACTAATTACAAAAAGAAGCCATTTCCCGGTTTTATTATATATTCTAAAACCCAATATTGTAATAGGTAACCATACATATGCATCTGCCATAAAGTCAAAACTCAAAGAAAACCATATATAATTAATACAACCACCATAGATCATAGCCCCTATAAGCGAAGTGTAAGTTTTCTTTTTTTCATATTTTAGCAAAGAATATAAAAAACACATTGATAAAAACTGTTTTAGAATACTAAATAATAATTTCCATTGTAGAGTATTCCCTAATGTCCAGCTTCCCAATTGTAATTTTCTTAATAGTAACATTAAGTAAAAAAATGGACTTGTAGTATAATAATAAATAAACTGGCCAAAAATATCTCCGCCAAGACCATAACTCCAAGACCAAAAAGGTTGATGTGATAAAAAGGCTTTTTGAATAAATGGTATAAAGTACATAAATTGAAGGTCGCTATCTGTACCTGATACACTGAACAAAAAGCCATGATATTTACGATATAAAGCGTATAAATGACACGATATAGAAAAAAATAATAAAAAAATAACGGGTAATAAAAGCTTTAAAATAACTATAAATTTTGATTTAATATCTAACTTAATAGTTGAAGTAGATTCTGAATTTTTCAATATATGCTTAGTCACTAAGAAGGTTATAGGTATAGGTAATATTGCAGCCCAAAGCACAGCTGTTGAACTATTTATATGAAAAATTTTTACTAATAAAACTAAAGAAAATGTGGAAATTAAATAATTAGCTAAAGTAGTAAGGGGATATTTAATAAACTTTTTCAAAGTTGGTTTTGTTTTAAAAGTAAAGTAGCAATTAAGAAAATATGAGCCAATCATACTAAGTGTAAAAGCAATAGTGTGACTTATAATATATGGTATATTTAAATATAGAAGTAAAAGATACCATATGTAATAATGAACAGTATTTATGACACCAATCATACCAAAGCGTAAAAGGCTAGAAATTTTATCATCTTTAGTAATTAATTCGTTCAAATATTGCTTTACATTAAAGAGTATTTGACGGATCATAATTTTCCTCCAATAAATGTTTATATTTTGATTTTTCTATATTTGTTTCTTTAACAAGAAAATGTGGACGTTTTTTTACTTCATAATAAATTCGACCAATATATTCTCCTATTACACCTAGTGATAAAAGTTGAATTCCACCTATAACTAGAATAGCTGTTATTGTTGTAAAATATCCAGGCATATCAATACCTACTGATATAATGCGTATTAAAGAATATAATATATAGGATATTCCTAGTAATACCATTATAAAGCCTAAATATAATATAGCTCTTAAAGGCTTGTTATTAAATGATAAAATTCCATCAATACCATATTGTATTAATTGTTTGAAATTCCATTTACTTACTCCGGAAATCCTGCTTTGATTTTCATATTCGATTATTTTTGAATCGAAGCCAATCCAAGAAAACATTCCCTTTGAAAATCTATTATATTCTTTCATAGATAATAGAGAATTAACCGCTTGTCTACTTAAAAGGCGAAAATCTCCTATTCCATCTGTAAGTTTTATGTCGATGAAATGATTTGCCATTTTATAATATAATTTAGAAAAAATAGTAGTTGTTTTTGAATCACCGATTCTATTTCGTTTAGCAATTACTTGGTCATATCCCTTACGATAATATTTAACCATGTCACAAATTAATCTAGGGGGATGCTGTAAGTCAGCATCAATTAGTATTACTGCATCTCCAGTTGAATAGGTAAGTCCTGCTAGCATACTAGCTTCTTTACCAAAATTTCTTGTGAATGAAATAAATTTGATATGAGCATCGTTATTTTGAAATTGCTTTATTGCATCAAGAGTTTTATCTTTGCTGCCATCATCAACAAAAATTAATTCATAATTGTAATGGTGAACTAGACTGTCTTTTTGAAGTATTCTTGTTAGTTCTTTATATGTTGTTTTTATAGCACTTTCTTCATTATAGGCTGGTATAATTATAGATAATTTCATAATAACTCCTTTCAAATGTGTTATATATTATACCTAATTGGGTAATATACCATAAAACATACATATTACAGCATATTAATATATAATTGTATTTAGTACAAATGTTTTTGAATGTAGGGTAATTGATAACATAATATACTAAGAGGATAAAAGTAATTACTAATAACTTAGGATAATAAAAAAACAAGAAAGCTAGGCATTGTTTTATATGAAATTTTTAATTTAGAAACTATTAAGTCATAATTTATCTATATGTAGTACAATTATTGATGTTTTTTAATATAATGTAGTATGGAATGTTATTGGAGGTAGCAAATGAATTATAAAGATGCTTACAATTCATGGATAAATTCTTCGTTTTTAGAAGAGAAAGAAAAAAAAGAATTAAAAAATATAGAGGATGAACAAGAGATAAAGGATAGATTTTGTAAAGATTTAAGCTTTGGAACAGGTGGGATAAGGGGGATAGTTAGTTTAGGTACAAATAGAATAAATAAATACACTATAGCTAAAGCCACACAGGGATTAGCTAATTATTTGATGCATAATTTTGAAGAAAAACCTCTATCTGTTGCAATAGCTTATGATTGTAGGAATGATTCTTTAGATTTTGCTAAAATAGCCAGTGAAGTACTGTGTTCCCAAGATATAAAGGTATATATGTTTAGTGATATAATGTGTACTCCCATACTATCTTATGCTGTTCGAGAACTAAAATGTAAAGCTGGAATAGTTATAACTGCATCACATAATAGTAAAGAGTATAATGGCTACAAAGTATATAATCATAATGGTAATCAAATAACAGATAGGGAAGCACAAAAAATAGCTGAGTGTATAGGGAAAGTAGAAGATTTAAGTCGTATAAAACATATGGATATAAGTGATGCAAAAGAAAAAGATTTATATAAATTTGTACCAATAGAAGTATTAAATAAATATTTTTATAATGTAAAAAATTTGATTTTAAGAAAAGATATTATAAAGAATTATGAAAGTGATTTTAAAATATTATATACACCATTACATGGAACTGGGAATGTTCCAGTAAGAAGAGCTTTATGTGAAATTGGATATAATAATGTTTTTGTAGTTAAGGATCAAGAAAAACCCAATGGAAATTTTCCAACAGTAAAATATCCTAATCCGGAAGATCATAAAGCCTTTTATGCTTCTTTAAAAGAGGCTGAAAATATAAATCCTGATATAATAATAGCTACAGATCCTGATTGCGATAGAGTAGGGGTGATGGTTAGGGATCATAGTGAAAAATATGTAGCTTTAACTGGAAATGAATTAGGTATAATTCTTACTAACTATATATTAAGTTCTTTAGAAGAAGAAAAAAAAATACCTGAAAATTCAGTGCTTTTAAAAACCATAGTAACTACGGACATGGTTAAAAATATATGTAAAGACTATGGAGTTAAGGTAGAAGAAGTTTTAACAGGTTTTAAATATATAGGAGAAAAAATAGAAGAATTTAAGAAAAATGGACAAAATAAATTTATATTTGGATTTGAGGAAAGCTATGGATATTTATTTGGAGATTTTGTTAGGGAGAAGGATGGAATAATAAGCTCTGTATTAATATGTGAAATGGCTTTATATTATAAGAATCAAAATGAAAATTTATGTGATGTTTTAAGAGACCTTTATGATAAATATGGATATTATAAAGAAAAATTAATATCCATGGAGTTTAAAGGAGAAGAGGGTAAAAATAAAATAGAAAATATAATCAATAATTTAAGAATTTATGATTTTAAAACTATATTTGATGAAGAAATATTAATAAAAGAAGATTATAAAACAGGTTTAAAAATAAATATGAATAAAAAAGAAGAGTATATTAATAAACTTCCTAAATCTAATGTTTTAAAATTTTATTTAAATAACGATACTAATTTCGTGGTTAGACCTTCAGGAACAGAGCCTAAAATAAAAATATATTTAGCATCAGTAGACACAACAGTTGAAGGAGCTGAAATGAAGATAAATAATCTAGAAAAAAATATAAAGAATATGATAAATAAATTTTAAAAATAAATATATTTAAATTAAGCATAGAATAATCTTTTACATTATCCTACGCTTAATTTAAATATTTTTGTATTTTCATTGTTTAATTATGTATATTATTATAGAATTAATATAAATATAGAATTTATGGTGTAGGTGATATAAATGGAAATGAAATCATATTTAGCAGAAAAATTATCTAAAATGTTGTTTTTAGAGATAAAAAAAGAAAAAATATTTGAAATATTTAAAGTTGATGTAGATAAAAATATATATGTGCCATTAAAGTCTAAAAGTCTGGTAGATGAAATAAAACAAGGAGAAGATTTAGACAACATACCTATTATTTTTTTTGTAGAAGGAATGTTTTTTGTACTAGGAGCAGACGAAGAGTTTAAATTTAATAATGAATACAAAAACATGATAAATAATATACCTAAAAGTGAAGATTATATTAAAGGAAGAATATTTGAAGAAGTGAAGAGAGAAAATTATGAAGAGGCATATATATTATTAAGAGGATTATTGACATTAGAAGAGAGTAAAGATATTTATGACAAATTAATATTAATATTAGAAAATTTAAGACAAAAGGATAAAATGTATAAAGAAGAAGAGCTTAATATAATAGAAAAATCTAAAAAAATAGAAGATTATGAAAAACCATATTTATATGAATCTATAATAAAAAAAGAAGATAATGATTTTAAAGCAGCATGGTATGCATTGGATAAATACATATCAATAGGAGGAGAGCAAACTACAGAGATTATAGAATATAAAAACTCATTAAAGGATATATTAAATTTTGAGGAAGGGAAAAATTTAATAGGTAAGGATCCCAAAGAAGCTTTAACAAAATTAATACCAATTATGAATAAATTAGAGGATAATCCAACGGTATATTATTATGTAGCAGTAGCCTATAGAATGTTAGAAAATTATGATAAAGCTATATATTATTTAAATAAAGCATTAGAAATAGATAATGGTTTAATTGATGCAGTAAATGAATTAGCAATAAATTATGCAGCCTTAGAAAACTATGATATTGCTATAAAATATTTAAGAAAGGCCTTCGAGGTAGAAAAATCTATAGAGATATGTACTAATCTTATAATGTGTTATCTAAATAAGGGAGACTTAGAACAAGTACAAAATCATATAGATATTGCTAAAAAAATTGATCCAGAAGATGAAGTATTAAAAGAGATTGAAAGTTATTTATTAAAACATAATTAAGTTTAATATTAAATTTATTTTATTTTTATATGTAGAAAGGGGTATACTTATGAAAGTTAAAAAGGCTATAATTCCTGCCGCAGGATTAGGAACAAGATTTTTGCCTGCGACTAAAGCTCAACCGAAAGAAATGTTACCTATAGTTGATAAACCAACCATACAGTATATAATAGAGGAAGCTGTAAAGTCAGGTATAGAACAAATATTAATAATAACTGGAAGAAATAAGAGAGCTATAGAGGATCATTTTGATAAATCTGTTGAATTGGAAAAAGAATTAGAAGAAAAAGGTAAAGCTGAAATGCTTTCTATGGTTAAAGATATATCTAATATGGCTGAAATATATTATATAAGACAAAAGGAACCTAAAGGATTGGGGCATGCTATAAGTTGTGCTAAAACTTTTGTTGGTAATGAACCCTTTGCAGTAATGTTGGGAGATGATGTAGTTTATAGTGATAAGCCTTGCTTAGAGCAACTTATAAAGTGCTACAATGAATATCAAACAACTATAGTGGGTGTACAAGAAGTACCAGAACAGGATGTACATAAATACGGTATTGTGAAGGGGATGTTTATAGAAGATAGAGTATATAAAATAAAAGATTTAGTAGAAAAACCACCTAAAGAAGAAGCTCCATCTAATATGGCTATATTAGGGAGATATATTATAAGTCCCGCTATATTTGATATTTTAGAAAATACAAAACCAGGTAAAGGTGGAGAAATACAACTCACAGATGCATTAAAAACATTAATTAATAAGGAAGCTATGTATGCATATAACTTTCAGGGTAGAAGATATGATGTAGGGGATAAATTAGGATTTCTTCAGGCTACTGTAGAATATGCATTGAGGAGAGAAAATTTAAATACAAATTTCGCGGAATATCTACAACAATTGAGAAATAATGAAGAATTTACTAAGCTATTTAAAATTAAATAAAAAAAAGATGGCAAAAAACCATCTTTTTTTGTTTGAATTGTAAAAATATTTATGTAGATTACGATAAAATTATAAAGACAACTATTGAAAGGGTGAGTTTATGATAAATAGAAAAAAGGGTTGCTTAGTCTTAAATATTATTTCACTTTTTTTTATGATTGGATTATTAATATTCCCTATAAATGTACAAGCTTATAATAATTTAATCATAAATGTAGAATCTCCAAAGGAAAGTGAATTATTTAATGGAAATGATTTAAATTTAATAGGAACTGTAGATTCTAAGGAGAGACTAAGATTAATAGAAATTTATTTAAATAATGAGAAAATAGGACAAGCTAAAACAGAAACATCAGTAAATAAGGATAGTAGTTATTTGACTAATTTTGAATATAAAAAAGATATGTCGAATATTAAAAATGGAGAATACCTACTAAAAATTGTAGCTATAGATGAAAATGATAATAAAATAAAGAAGA
>NZ_BAAAAP010000030.1:0-43859 GCF_054768215.1 Clostridium sp. CTA-1 | reverse complement strand
CCAGCCTATTATATAAGCAAAGGACTTAAAAGTAAATTTTTAGCTAGTTTTTTCTCTATAACTATAATATTAGCCTTAGGATTTATAGGTAAYATGGTTCAGGCAAATTCTATAGGGGCAGCTTTTTCAAATATTTCTAATATACCATCTTGGATAATAGGAATAATAGTTGCAATACTTGGATTGGTTGTTTTTATAGGAGGAATAGGAAGAATAGCTTCTGTAACAGAAAAAATGGTTCCTATAATGGCTTTATTTTATATAATAGGAAGTATTATAATATTAGCTAAGAATTATACAAATATATTACCTGCTTTTAAATTAATATTTGTTTCTGCTTTTAATCCTAAAGCTGCTGTAGGTGGAGTTGCAGGTGTTACTGTGAAACAAGCTATACGATATGGAGTGGCAAGAGGATTATTTTCAAATGAAGCTGGAATGGGATCAACACCACATGCCCATGCGGTAGCTAAGGTAAAACATCCAGTAGAACAAGGATTAGTAGCTATAGTTGGAGTATTTATAGATACTTTTATAGTTCTTACATTTACAGCATTCGTAATACTTACAACAGGGGTACTAGATGGAAAGACAACAGGCATAGAATTAACACAAAATGCATTTACTCAAGGATTAGGTAATTTTGGTGCATACTTTATAGCCATTGCATTATTTTTCTTTGCTTTTTCAACAATAATTGGATGGTATTTCTTTGGAGAAGCTAATGTAAAATATCTTTTTAAAGGTAAGGGCTTAAATATATATAGATTATTAGTGGCAATTTTTATAGTGGTAGGAACAACTTTAAAAGTAGATTTAGTTTGGGAACTTGCAGATACTTTTAATGGACTTATGGTAATTCCTAATGTAATAGCATTGATAGCTTTAGTTAAAATAGTAAAAGAGTCATTAAAGGATTATAATGAAAATTTTAAAGTTACAGATAAATAAATATAAGAAAGACTTTAAGTATATTAATAGCTTAAAGTAGTAATATAAGAATATATTTAAAGAATATAAAATTTTAAAGAAGGGTATATAATAAGCATAGAAGGATGTATTACTAACATGAGGTTATGTTAGTAATACATCCTTTATTTTTGATATAACTAATAATAGTAATTAATATAAATTAATTACTATTAAGATTTTTATTACTCTACTTTGTATATATTTATTTTATTTTCTAAAGAATTAGAAAGATTACTAAGTCTATTAGAAGAAGTCTTAACTTTGTTTAAAATATTTAATTGGTTACTAATGGAACTTGAAACTTCTTTAGTATTATTAGCGTTTTCCTCAGCAAAATGTGTAACTGAAAAAATTTCATTTTTAGTTTTTTCGCAATTATTAGTCAATGTATTTGCAGAATTTAAAACTTTAGTTATATCCGTAGATACATTAACTACAAGATTAGATACTTCATTAAATGCTTTTATAGCCTCTAAAAGTGAAATATTTTGCTCATCTACAACTGAATTTACTGTAGTTATTTGATTAACAGTACTAGAAACAGCATTTTCAATATATTTTACAATTTTTTCTATGCTTTCAACAGAGTTAGCAGATTGTTCAGCAAGTTTTCTAATTTCTTCAGCTACAACCGCAAATCCTTTTCCATATTCTCCAGCTCTTGCAGCCTCTATAGATGCATTTAAAGCAAGAAGATTAGTTTGCTGAGAAATTTGTCCTATAACATTAACTATATCACTAATTTCCCTAGATTTTATTTCGAATTCTTTTACAGAATTTACTGCCATTAGTGAAGCGGATTTAGTATCTTTCATTTTTATTTCTTGATTTTTAACCGTATCTTCAATAACATCTATGGTATTTAATGCTTTAGTAATAAAAGATTTTGAGTTATTCATGTCTTTTAGTATATCATTAATATCTTTAGATAAATGGGATATTAAATTTTCACATTCATTAAGACTATCTGCTTGTTTGGAAGAAAGGGTAACTACATTATTTATAGATAACATAGCTTCTTCTAGCTTTAATATTGCATTGTCTAAGTATGAATTGTTTTCATAGGAGCTAGAGGTTACGTTTAAACTTAAATCTTTTACAGTAATTATCATAGATTTCAAATTATCTATTACATTGTTTAGATTTTGAAGCATTTCATTACCATTTGTTAAATTTTCCTTTGAAAGTTTATATGTAAAATCATTATTTTGTATGCTAAGGGCAGCCTCATTAACTAAAATGGAGGGATTTATAAATTTTTTTATATTTTTAAATATAGAGGAAATTCCTATTATTATTCCTGATAAAACATAAAATAGAATATTCAATAAAAAATTTTTACCGTTAAGATTTAAAATATAGGATGTAATAATTCCTAATATAAAGGTTGAGGGTAAAATTAAGCACATAGTTGTAATCATATATTTTGTTTTAAAGCTAGTATCAGTGTACATATTTTTTAACTCCTTTACATGAATAAATAGGGATATTATTTACAATATTAATTTACGATATTTTAATGAAAACCTTTATGTGAATTTTTATAAATAATATTGTTAAATATAAATTATATTTGTTTATAAGGAAATAATATTAACATCAATAAAATAACTATAGTATTAAAGAAATATTATGTTATAATATATGGAAAATATAGTAAAAGAACGTTGCTTAAAAGTATGAATTAATAATAAATTTTTTCCTGGAGGGAAATAAAAATATGAATAGATTTTCTAAGAATATAGATATATACATAATTATTTTGTTATTAAACTTTTTTTGTATATGTAGTTTTATATATTTTAATCTAGGTAAAAATATTATGTTAAATTTTATAATGTTAGGTTTACTATTTACGGTGACAATAGTAGCTTATTTTAGAGGAATAGTTGAAGGCTTTTTATTTAGTGCTATGATTATATTCTTTTATGTTACTTATATAATTTATAATAATATAATTTATAGAAATCCTATAGAACTTATTACTTATATTTGGATGGTTGATATACCCTTAAGTGCTTTTATATCTGGAAGGTTATCAGAAAACATAAACTTAATTCAGAATATAAATGCAAAACTGCAAAAGGAATATAGAGATTTAATAACCATTGATAGGACTACTGGCCTTAGTAATTTAAAAGGATTTTATATGGATTTAGATAGAGAAATGAGTAAGGCTAAAAGGCATAAATTAAGCCTCTCTCTTATGATCGTAAAAATACAGTATTATGATGAACTTAAAGTTATTTTAGGAGAGAAAAGAATGGAGGAAATTTTAAAGGTTATAAGTAATGTTATAACCTTAGCAATTAGGGGAGAGGATATTAGTTATAAATTAGATAAAGATATTCTTGCGGTGCTTATGCCTAGTACAAATATTCAAGGGGCTGAGGTAGTAAAAGGTAGAATAAAGGAAAGTATCAGTGAAGAAAACTTAAAAATAAAACAAGAGGATAAGAATGTTAATCTTGATATAAAAATAGGAATAGTAGAATATGAAAATACTATAAAAGAAGCCTTTGAATTTAAAGAATTAGCAGAAAAGGAATTAGAGTACGATGTATAAGAAAATAATTATTTATTTTATGGTATTCTTTCTACTATTTACGAATGTAAATTGTAAAATTAAAGCAGTGGATAATGTTAAAAAAGAAAAAGTCTTAATAATATATGATAGTTTTAAATTTTTTCCCTATAACAACAATATAGTATATTCTGTTAGAGAACTTTTAGGAGCCTTTAATACAGAGGTAAAAGTAGTAAATGTGGCCGATTATAGGGAAAGGGAAATAGATAATTATGATTATGTGTTTGTAATGGGTATAGAAGGAAAATTAAATAAAAAAGAGCTTATAAAGGACTTAAAAGATTATAATAAAAAAATATGTTGGATAGGAGAAGGTATAGATATTTTATTGCAAAACGACCCTAAATATAATATGGGGTTTTTAGATTCTAGATCAGATATTACAGAAGTCTATTATTCTAATAAAGAAAATATAAATATTTCTAAAATGGAAAAATTTTATTTAGATTCAAAAGAAAGCTTTACAGTTTTAAAGCCCTATTCTAAAGAAGCAAAAATATATGCTTATTTAAGTAATGGGAAAGACTATTTCCCTTATATAGTAAATGAAAAAAATTTATGGCATATAAGCAGAATAGATGACAACTCAGTGATTTTTTATATTTTTTCAGATATTCTAAATTATATATTTAAAGTAGATAAATTTAAAGAGGGGAAAGTTTTTATAAGAATAGAGGATGTTCATCCTTTAAGAGATATAAATGAGCTTAAAGCTATAGCAGACTATTTATACAGTGAAGACGTACCCTTTATGATAGCTCTTATTCCTACTTTTGTAGATACTAAAACAGGTTATATGAATAGTATGTCAGATCAAAAAGAATTTATTGATACTATAAAATATATGCAGAAAAAAGGTGGCACAGTAATACTACATGGATACACTCACCAAAATAGTAAAGAAGAAGCTTCAGGAGAGGGGTATGAGTTTTGGAATGGAAAAGAAAATGCTCCTTTGAAAGTGGATATGGAAAAGTATGTGTATGACAAAGTAGGAAGAGGTATTAAAGAATGTGTAAAAAATAATATATATCCATTAGGCTTTGAAGCACCTCATTATGCTATGGACATGAGAGCATATAAACAAATTAAAAAGTATTTTTCCACTTATGTAGGGCAATATCAAAGTAGCGATAAAAGATTTACAAGTACAGCATATCCTTACATACTAAAGGACACAGAAATTTTTAATATATTTATCCCTGAAAATCTGGGATATGTAGAAAAGGAGAATCCACTATGGCTTAAGGAAATACAGGAGAATTTTCGTCAGATTTCTATGGTAAAGGGATATACTGCTGGAGTATTTTTTCATTCTTATATAGATATAAATTATTTAAAAGAACTAGTTGATTATTTTAAAAGTGAAAATGTTGATTTTTTAGATTTGAAAAAAGAAGAAAATTGGGTTAAATGGAATGACATAAAAATTTTATCAAAGGATGGGAAGGTAAATATACAGTATAAAAAAAGTGAAGAGGATAATAAAATTAATAATAAAAAAAGTTTTAAAGATAAACAGTTTATAGAAAGAGCTAATTTTATAATTATAATAATAGTGGCTGTATTTGTGATTATATTTCTTATTATATTTTTTGTATCCAAGAAAAAGGATAAAAATAAATTTTTAAGGTGATAAATGTGAAAAGTTTAAATTGGTTAGATTATTTCTTTATTTATTCTTTAGTTTCAATATGGATGCTACTGCTTGTAAATATAATTTTATCTTTGTCTGGGTATAGATATTATTTAAAAACTTTAAACAGTGAACTTAAAGGATTAAAGGATGAAGAATATCCTATGGTATCCATATTAGTACCTGCCCATAATGAGGAAAAGGTAATAGGAAGAACGGTAAAATCTATTTTGCTTTTAGATTATCCTAAAGATAAAATGGAACTTATTGTTATAAATGATGATTCCTCAGATAATACTAAAAAAATATTAGAACAGATTGAAAAAGAATACAGATTTTATAATTTTAAAATAATAAATACAGATAGTATAACAGGAGGAAAAGGTAAGTCCAATGCCTTAAATATAGGGTATAAACATTCAAGTGGTGATTTTATAGCCGTATATGATGCGGATAATACTCCAGACAAAAATGCATTAAAATATCTTATTGAAACTATAATTGAGGACGAAAGTTTAGGAGCAGTTATAGGAAAATTTAGAACTAGAAATAAAGACAGAAATATGTTAACAAGATTTATAAATATAGAAACCTTAAGTTTTCAATGGATGTGTCAAGCTGGAAGATGGAATTTATTAAATTTATGTACTATACCTGGCACTAATTTTATAGTAAAAAGGGATATAATACAAAAGTTGAATGGTTGGGATCCAAGGGCTATAGCAGAAGATACAGAAATAAGTTTTAGAATATATGAATTAGGATATAAAATAAAATTTGTACCATACTCCGTAACCTGGGAACAGGAGCCAGAAAATTTAAAGGTTTGGTTTAAACAAAGAACTAGATGGGCCAAAGGTAATATTTATGTGCTTCTAAAATATTTTAAAAATATATTTAAAGGAACTAGTAAAAATATAATATTTGATATTTTTTATTTTTTTTCAGTGTACTTTTTATTTTTATCCTCTGTAATAATATCTGATATTTTATTTATTGTTGGTATTTTTTCAAATATAAATTTACATGTTACAGGAAATTTTAATGTTCTTTGGATATTAGCATATGTGCTTTTTGTTTTAGAAGTAAGTTTAACCCTAACCTTAGAAAAAGGGGAAAGTAATAGGAAAAATTTAATACTTGTGCCTATTATGTATTTTACATATTGTCAAATGTGGATGATAGTTGCACTTAAAGGAATAATTCAATATATGCAGGATAAATTGTTTAAAAAAGAGGTTAAATGGTATAAAACGGAAAGATTCTAAGAATAAATATAAAAAACACATAGAAAAATCAATAAAAGAATTATCACTTAAAGGATATGAAAATATTAAATGAAATAAATAATAATATAAAAAGAAAGGCAGGTGAAAACCTGATTAGTTGTTGATTAACAGGAAAAAAATACTTAGTTAATGTTACTATTTATTATGACTTTAGAAATCAGGAGTAAATATGAAGAAAAATTTGAGAATAATAATTATTATTATAATAGTTTTCCTAGGAAATATTATAAGTGTACAAAATGTAATGGCGGCCCCAAATAAATCTAAAAATTTTAGAGTAGAAAAAGATATGAAGATGGAAGGGGTATTTGGGAGCAATGTATTTTTCTTTAATATAGATGGAAGTTGGAAGGTAGATAATACTTATTTAAATCTAATTTTTACAGAGAGTGAGCTTTTAGATAAAACCCAATCTACATTAACAGTTTATATAAATGATTTCCCCGTATATTCTATGAAAGTTGGAGACAAGAAGAAATATAAAGAATCTATAAAAATTAATATACCAAAGGATAAATTGATATCCGGATATAATGAAGTTAAAATTAAAGTTTATAGTAGAATATCAGAAAAACCCTGTGTAGATGATGTAAATAGTGGGAATTGGTTTATAATTCACAAAGGTTCTTATGTTCATATGGATTTTAAAGATAGAGAAGATACAAAAACTCTTAAAGAATTTCCTTACCCTTATTTAAAAGCCAGTGATGAAAATCCAGCTAACAGTATGATTATGATATCAGATAATTTTTCTCAGGGGGAAATAACATCTGCTATGTTGCTTTGTTCTAATTTTGGATCAAAAAGAAAGTTTGATAATGTAAATGTGAAAGTTTATAAAACTTCAGAGGCTAATTTTAAAAATAAATTAGATATAATTTTTATAGGAAGTAAAAATAATACTCCCCTAGATTTGTTAACTTTACTGTCCAAAGAAGAGATAAATAGGCTAGATAAAGATGCTATTGTTAAAGAGGTTATTTCACCCTATAATCCTAGTAAAAAGCTATTGCTTTTAATATCTAATAATGAAAAGAATATGATAAAGGCTTCAAAATTATTATGTAGTAAAGACTATATGAAGCAAATAGATAAAGACACTATAATAGTTAATAATAGTATGGATGTAGAAGATATAAAAGAAGAAAAAGGGAATAGAGTATCATTGTCAGATTTAGGATATGGCAATGTAAGTTTAAAAGGACCTTTTAAACAGGAGGCAACCTTTAATTTGAATATTCCCAAAGATAGATTTATAAAAGAGGGATCAAAGGTAGTTATAAATAATAGATATTCTAAAAATATAGATTTTGATAGATCTCTTATAACGGTTTATATAAATGATACTCCAATAGGTAGTAAAAAATTAGACAGCAAAACAGCGGATAATGATAGCTTTGAAATAAGTATTCCAAAAGATATTAGAAATAGTAGCAATTATGAAATAAAGGTAGTGTTTAATTTAGAAATTAAAGATTTATTTTGTACTTTTAGAGAGGGCGAAAATCCTTGGGCTTATATATTAAATAATTCTTACATTTATACCCCTTATAAAGAGGGTAGGGATAATGTATTTGAAAATTATCCTAATCCATTTGTATCTAATGGAGGTATGAATGATTTGACATTAGTACTTTCAGATAATACTACTTCTGAAGAACTTAATTTTGCAGGAAATATAATGGCTACCATAGGGCATGATGTAGATATCAATAGGGGTAAATTTAATGCAGTAGCAGCAAAGGATTTATCATCTAAACTTAAGAAGGGTAATTTAATAATCATAGGAACACCAGAGAGCAATTCTATTATAAAAAATTTAAATAAAAATTTATATATTAAATTTAACAAGAATTTTAATGGATTTCTATCCAATGAGAAAATGAAATTTTTTCAGGATTATAGCAGCAAATTAGCCTCTATTCAACTTATAGACTCTCCTTATAATAAAGAGAACAAAGCAATGATAGTAACATCAACTTATACTAGAGATTTAGCTTTAGCACAAAAATATTTAAGTGATATATCTTTAGTAAAAAATCTTAAAGGGAATGCTGTAACTATAGATAGAGATGGTATAATGAATTATTCATATTTTGGAGATAAATATGATAAAGAAAAAGAAGAAAACGGTAATATTAGTAAATTTAAAAATATAACTTTAAACTCTAATATAAAAAATTTATTAATATTTTTTATATTTATAATGCTTATTTTAGTGGGAGGTTCTTTATTATTTATAAAAAAATATAAAAAAAATAGTTAGGATATATTATTACTAGTACAATAATTAGGATAACTTAATAAACAGAGGTCTTGGCTTTAGATGGAGTTTTTACTCCCACTAAAGCTTATTAACAGAATTCTTAGGAGTTTTACTCCTTAGAAGTCGTTATCCTTTAGGAGAAATCGTTATCCAGGGACGTAACCGCTCTTTACTCCTACGTTGAATAAGATAGGTGTATTAGGGCGGGTAGTCATCGGATAAAAATGATTAAATAAGTTATAATTAGTATTGAGTAGTTTGGGCTTTGGTTAATATTAGGAAAATCAAGGGTAAATTTTATAAGGTATAGTCTAGGGTTTATTAAGGTTAAGAATACCTTAATACAAAGGGAGTTATTTTATGAAAAAGAATAAATATATAATATGGATAAGTATAATGTTGATTTTTATTTATGTATTAAATTTAAATCCAATTGTTCATGGAGAAATAAATAAAATAAAAAATAAGTTTTATGGAAAAACTTTAAATGATAAATTTGAAGTTAAAATAAAATCAGGAAATTTATCTACAGATTATGATATAAATCAAACGTTGGAAGATATAAATAAATTAGGGATAAATACAATAAATATACCTGTAGTCATAAATATAAAAAATCTATCCTCTAGTAACATGAGTGTAGATAAAGAAAGTGAAAAAAAAGCTATAGAATTAATAAAAAAATTAAGATGGAAAAAGATAAATATAATATTAGAACCATATCCTTGGATAGATAATGGTAATCTTTATGAAACGGAATGGAATCCTAATAATAAAAAACAATTCTTTAAAAATTGGCAAAATAATGTGCTTAAAGTATTAATAGATAATATAGCAGTTCCCTATCATGTGGATGCTTTAAATGTAGCTTCTAATTTTGTATATATTGAAGATGAACAAGAGCAGTGGTGTAATACCATAGATTTTGCAAGAAAACATTATAAAGGACTTATAACTTATAGAACTTGTTGGTGGTATACAGCTCATTGGGAACCTGAAACTAAAGAGAAGTACCAAAAAAAATTAAATAATAAATTATTTTCTAAGGTGGATTTTATATCTGTTGCAGCTTATTTTGAACTTACAGATAAAGATACTAATACAGTGGAAGAGCTCGTAGATGCTATAGATAACGTAAAGAAAAATGATAGAAGACAAAATATAAAAAAAGAATTATATCATTTAAATGAAAAATGGCATAAACCTATTTTCTTTGGAGAGCTAGGTTTTCCTAGAAAGAATAAGGCAGCCTCTGAACCTTGGAATCCTATGCCTTCAAAGCTTTCTAACAATGAAGAACAGGCTAGATGCTTTGAAGCTTATAGAAGGGTTTTTGAAAAAGAACCTTGGCTTTTAGGGTTTTCTATTTTCGCTATAGGAGAGAATAGTGAGGGTAAAAACTTTTATCCTTCAGAAGAAACTACAAAGGTAATTAAAAAATGGTATAGTAAATAGTATATATTTTATAAAGATTAAAATACATTGTGAAAATTTTAAATATTTAATTTGCTAAATAAAGTAATAAAACTATTGCTTATTATTTCTATATGTGGTATTATTAATTATGTTGTAAGTTTAATAACTGCAACAATTAAGGATTTAATATGATAATAACATCTCCTCTTTTTAAGAAGTTATGTGAATCAGTTTTAAATCTTAATAATTAGAAGGAGGAATGTTAAAATGGCAGATAAGAACATAACATGCAAAGATTGTGGAAAGGAATTCGTTTTCACTGAAGGAGAACAAGAATTCTACAAAGAAAAAGGATTCGAAAATGAACCACAAAGATGCCCAGAATGCAGAAAAGCAAGAAAACAACAAAACAACAGAGGATTCAGAAGATAATTGAATTCGTAATTATACCTGTAAGAGATTACTCTTACAGGTTTTTTGTATATTAGTATAGTTTTTAGAGCAGTATTATTTTTCTATTTAAGGTAGATAAAATATTTATAAATAAGATTTCATATAATTTTAAATGGTGCTTAAGTTGAAATTTTAAGTTAAATATATTACTATATTTAGTAATGCATAGATCTTTAAGAATTAAGATTGAATTTACTAAATAATATATTAAAAAATTAGATGAGACTAATCACTTTATTTTTTAATAATATGATAAATAAAAAGCTATAATTAATCAATAGTAATATAGTTTACATATTTATGGAGGTAAAAAATGTCTACACAGATTATAATTGTTCTTATACTTACATTTGTTATTTATGTCATATCAACTTTGGCATATTCTGTAAGGATTGTAGGGGTAAGAACTGGTAGAATAGCAATATCTTTTGCAGTATTTAATGTGTTTGCATTGTTATCTAGAACTGCCAACACTATACAGGCACCACTTTTAGCTAAAACCATTGAAAATAGTATAAATTTAGGCAATTCAGAAGGATTATTATATGTTTTTAGGTGGATACTTTTGTCAACAACCTTGGCAACAGTAGTTGGAGCATTGCTAATGCCAACATTTATAAAGTTTTTTGGAAGAGCAGTAGAATCTTTTAGTATTTATCGTTCTATACCTAAATTGTTATTTCATGGATTTTCGAAATCTGGAATAAGACAGTTTAAAGAAAGTGTAACTAGGCCTAAAAAAGAAAATTTTAAATATATAAAAGAATATAAAAAAATACCTAAAAAACTAGTGTTATTGAATACAATAGCATTTTCTATATCTACTGTTGGAATATTAGCATCTTTATACGCAGGATGTCTAAACCCAGAATTAAGAACAACCTGTAGTACATTGTCATCCGTTATAAATAGCATAGCAACAATTCTCATGTTTATATTTATAGATCCTTTTATTTCAATGCTTACAGATGATGTTATTGCAGGAAGTTGCAGTGAGGTTAATTTTAATAGATGTATAACTTTTATAGTTGGCGGATTAATAGTAGGCACACTCTTAGCACAAATTTTGTTAAAGCCTGCAGCACAAATTATTAGTACTATTGCAAGATTAATTTAAATATTTGTAGTAAAATTGGTAATAGGGTAACTCATTAGAAATATAATTTCAAGATAGTGTATCAAGATAGATTTAAATTTATTTTGATACACATTTTTTTTAAAAATTTTGAAAAAACTATTGAAAAATAATATTAGTTGTGCTTTAATTAAGATACACCCCCAGGGTGGGGGTGGCTGAACGAGGCGAACTTATTTAAGTACAAAATTTTAAAAATAAATATAGTTTTTATTAAATATAGAAACTAAATTATATAAGGAGGAAGAATAATGAATGAAGAAAAAAAAGCAGCTCTCCAAGCTTTAAAAACTTCAAAAGGACAGATAGAAGGAATAATAAAGATGATAGAAGAGGGACGATATTGTATAGATATATCTAATCAAATGACAGCTGCTCAATCTTTATTAAAAAAAGCTAACATGCTTATTTTAAAGCAGCATCTTAATCATTGTGTAAAACAAGCTTTTCTTCATGATAATGGAGAAGAAAAGGTAGATGAAATTATAGATACATTAACTAAGTTGCTTGGTAAATAATAAATTTTAAATATCAATTCAAAGGTGGTGTAAAAAATGAAGAAATTATCATTTAAGATAGAAGGAATGACCTGTGCAGCTTGTGCTAAAGCTGTGGAGAGGGTTTCTAAAAAATTAGAAGGTGTTCAAGAGGCTAATGTGAACATAGCTACAGAAAAGTTAAGTATAATTTTTGATGAAAAAAAATGTAATACTTCAGATATAGAAAAAGCCATAGAAAAAGCAGGATATAAAGCCTTTTTAGATGGGGAACATAGAAATTTAAAGATAGAAGGAATGACTTGCGCAGCTTGTGCCAAAGCTGTAGAAAGAGTTTCAAGAAAGTTAGATGGTGTTTTAGAAGCTAACGTTAATATAGCAACAGAAAAGCTTGATATAACTTTTGATAAATCAAAAGTAAGTTTAAATGATATAAAAATTGCTATAGAAAAGGCAGGATACAAAGCTTTAGAAGAAAAAAATATAGAAGAAGAAAAAAAAGGAAAAGAAGATGCAATAAAATCTTTGTGGAGAAGATTTATAACTTCTTTAATATTTGCAGTACCTTTGCTTACTATATCTATGGGAAGTATGATGGGATTAAAGTTACCTAAAATTATTGATCCAATGCATAACCCTTTAAACTTTGGATTAATACAACTTATTTTAGTGATTCCAATTATATTAGTAGGAAACAAGTTTTTTAGGGTAGGTTTTAAATCCTTAATTAAAGGAAGTCCTAATATGGATTCCTTAATTTCCATAGGTACATCAGCAGCTGTAATATATGGTATCTTCGCTATATTCCAAATATCTAAAGGAAATATGCATTATGCTCATGACTTATATTTTGAATCTGGAGCTACTATTTTGACATTAATAACTTTAGGAAAATATTTAGAAGCTGTATCTAAGGGGAAGACCTCTGAAGCTATAAAAAAATTAATGGCCTTAGCTCCTAAAAATGCAACTATAATAAGAGATAATAAGGAGATAATAATCCCTATAGAAGAAGTTAAAATAAATGATATAGTTTTGGTTAAACCAGGAGAAAAACTTCCCGTAGATGGAGAAATTATTGAAGGTTCTACAACAGTAGATGAATCTATGCTTACAGGAGAAAGTTTACCTGTAGAAAAACATATAGGAGATACAGCAGTGGCAGGAAGTATAAATAAGCATGGAGTGATAAAATATAAGGCTACTAAAGTTGGAAAAGATACTACTCTAGCACAAATTATAAGACTTGTAGAAGAAGCTCAGGGTAGTAAAGCGCCCATTGCAAGGTTAGCAGATAAAATTTCTGCTTATTTTGTGCCAACAGTAATAACTTTAGCTATAATTTCTTCTTTAGCTTGGTATATTAGCGGAGAATCTCTAATATTTTCATTAACTATATTTATTTCTGTATTGGTAATAGCTTGTCCTTGTGCTTTAGGATTAGCCACACCAACGGCTATTATGGTAGGTACAGGAAAAGGGGCAGAAAATGGGGTTCTTATAAAGAGTGGAGGAGCTTTAGAAACTGCTCATAAAGTTCAAAGTATTATATTCGATAAAACAGGAACTATTACAGAAGGAAAACCAAAAGTAACAGATATTTTGGTTTCCAAAGGAGTAGATGAAAAATATTTACTTCAAGTAGCAGCTACTGCGGAAAAGGGCTCAGAACATCCTTTAGGTGAAGCTATAGTAAAAAAAGCAGAAGAAGAAAATTTAGAATTATTTCAAGGTAAAGATTTTAGAGCAATACCTGGTAAAGGCATAGAGGTTATTATAGAGGATAAAAAAGTGCTTCTTGGAAATTTAAGACTTATGGAAGAATATGAGGTGGAAATGAAGGACTTTATGGATAAATCTCATAAGCTTTCAAAGGAAGGAAAGACTCCAATGTTTATAGCTATAGAAAATAAAATTAAAGGAATAATAGCTGTAGCAGATACTCTTAAGGAAAATAGTAAAAAAGCCATAGAAAAGCTTCATAATATGGGTGTAGAAGTAGTTATGATAACTGGAGATAATAAGAATACCGCAGAGGCTATAGGAAAACAAGTGGGTATAGATAAGATTTTTGCAGAAGTTCTTCCTAGTGATAAGGCTAACTGGGTAAAAAAACTTCAACAAGAAGAAAAAATTGTAGCAATGGTAGGAGATGGAATTAATGATGCACCAGCTTTAGCTCAAGCAGATATTGGTATAGCCATAGGATCTGGAACAGATGTAGCTATAGAATCTGCAGATATTGTACTTATAAAAAGCGATTTAATGGATGTACCAACAGCCCTTAAGTTAAGTAGAGCTACAATAAAAAATATTAAAGAAAATTTATTTTGGGCTTTTGGGTACAATACTTTGGGGATTCCAGTGGCTATGGGTATTTTACACATTTTTGGAGGACCACTCTTAAATCCTATGATTGCAGCAGCAGCTATGAGCTTTAGTTCAGTTTCAGTACTCTTAAATGCTTTAAGATTAAGAGGTTTTAAGGCTTAAATTAAGTGAAATATAATAGTGATTACTTTAAATTTATTTGAGAAAATTTAAAATTCAAATAGGTTTAAGTAAACAAAATTATATAAAATAATTTTATTAAAAATGGAGGAATTTTATTATGAAAATGAAAGCATCAATAGAAGGAATGAGTTGTATGCATTGTGTTAATCACGTTAAGGAGGCCCTTTCAGAACTAAAAGGAATTTCAAACATAACTGTTTCCTTAGAAGGAAAATTTGCAGAGTTTGATAGTACTGGTGAAGTTAGTGAAGATGATATAAAATCTGCTATAGAAGATTTCGGATATGAATTTAAAGGAATAACAATAATTTAATAAAAATAGATTATTTATGAATGTAAAAAAGATGTCTCCAAATACATTTAATTTTGGTATATACCTAAATAATCAGATATTTTAAAACGAGTTGTTTATTTTTTTACCACGCTTCGGTATTTAACTGAAGTGTGGTTTTTAATTTTGAGACATTCTTTTTACACTTTATGTTAAATGGTTCAGAGCTAACAATTGAAAAATAAATATAATATATTGGTTTTAAATTTAAAATTATAATATACTAATTTGTATAAGAAATAATAAAATTTATAAGGTTCATCAATACGTTCTAATTTGTTATATACAATTTATGATATATTAAGTTTAATTTATTATGTTTTTAAGTTTAATTTAATAAATATAGCTTATACTTATTATTAGGTGGTGAAAGTATGACAAAAATGGATAAAATAAATGAGAATGTAATAAAAGGACTTAGTAAAGCTGAGGTATTACATAGAATAAAAGATGGAAAAGTAAATATATTACCTAAAGCTCCATCACGAACAATAGGACAAATAGTTAGAGCAAATTTATTTACTAGTTATAATGCTTTAAATGCTATTTTAGCAATAATTGTATTTATGGCTGGTTCTCCTAAGAATGCTGTTTTTGCAGGAGTTATAATTACTAATACTATAATAGGGATGTTCCAAGAAATTCGTGCTAAGGGTATATTAGAAAGGTTATCTGTTCTAAACGAGAAAACTGTAGATGTTATAAGAGAAGGAGAAATTAATAATATAAATGTAGAAGAAATTGTGTTAGATGATATTATAGTTTTAAAAGCAGGAGATCAAATATTAGTGGATTGTGAGCTTCTTTCTCATAATGAAATAGAAGTAGACGAATCTTTAATTACAGGAGAGCCAGACTCTATTCTAAAAATAGAAAGTGATAAGCTTTTATCTGGAAGTTTTGTATCTGCGGGTAATGCTTACGCAAAGGTAATCAATGTGGGGGAAAATACCTATGCAGCAAAATTAGCAGAAGAGGCTAAAAAATTTAAACTTATAAATTCAGAGTTACAAATATCTATAAATAAGATATTTAAAATAATAATGTGGCTTGCCATTCCGATAGGCTCATTACTTATCTTTACACAATTATTTTATGTTAAGAAAAGCTGGCAAGATGCAGTTTTAGGCTCCGTTTCTGGTATAGTGGGTATGGTTCCAGAGGGTCTAGTACTCTTGACTAGTGCAACTTTTGTAGTAGCAGTTATAAGACTTTCCAAATGGGATACACTTATTCAAGAATTACCTGCTACAGAAGTTTTAGCAAGAGTAGATGTTTTGTGTTTAGATAAAACAGGAACTATAACTAAAGGTGATTTAAAAGTAACAGAGGTGCAGTGTTTAAATAATGAAAATATAAAGGACACAGATAAAATAATTGCGGCTATAGTTCATAGTTTTAAAAATGGAAATGCTACAGAAAAAGCACTGTTAGAAAGATATGAAAGTAATCCTAATTTAAAAATTAAAAATAAGATACCATTTTCATCAAAGCGAAAGTGGTCCGCAGTAGAATTTGAAGAGGAAGGAGCTTTTATATTAGGAGCTCCAGAAATGATATTAAAAGATGCATATAAAAACATAGAAAGTAAAATAGAAAAGGTAGCCAAAGAGGGAAAAAGAGTATTACTTTTGGCCAAATATGAAGGAGAAAATTTTAATGAAGAGTTAAATGGAAATGTTAAAGAGGTAGCTTTAATATTAATTGAGGACATAATAAGAGAAAATGCTGAAGAAATTATTAATTATTTTAATAAAGAACAGGTGAATCTTAAAATAATATCTGGAGATAATCCTATAACTGTATCTTCTATAGCTAAGAAGGTAGGAATAAAAAGTGCAGAAAACTATATAGATGCTAGAGAATTACCAGAAGATGAAGAAGAGTTGAAAAAAATTGTGGATAAGGTTTCTGTTTTTGGAAGAGTTTCTCCTCACCAAAAGAAAAGTATAGTGAAAGCACTTAAAAGTAATGGTCATACTGTAGCTATGACTGGAGATGGTGTAAATGATGTGCTAGCATTAAAGGAATCTGATTGTGGTATTGCTATGGCTAGTGGGTCTGAGGCAACAAAGGCGGTAGCTCAGTTAGTACTTTTAAATTCAGATTTTGCAGCTATTCCCCAAGTAGTTTTAGAGGGAAGAAGACTTATAAACAATCTGGAAAAGGTATCAGAATTATTTTTATCAAAGACAGCTTATTTTATAATTTTATCAATAATATTTGCCTTATTAGTGAAACCATTTCCTATAATACCAATACAACTTACCTTAATAGGATCATTAAGTATAGGAATACCATCTTTTTTTCTAGCTATATCACCTAATGAGGATGTAATAAAGAAAGATTTTTTGAAAAGAGTACTGGAAGTATCTATACCTAATGGTATTTTAATAGGAATAAGCACAGCTCTAATGTTTTTATTAGGATATCATACAGGTTTATCACTAGAACAATGTAGAACATTAGCTCTAGTAACTTTTGGTAGTTTAAGTTTATTTATTTTACTTAAAGTATCTACACCACTAAATTTTTATAGAGTTTCTATAGTTATTTCTATGACAATATTATTTGTGTTAGCTTTTTTAATACCCTCTACAAGAAGAATTTTTGCTATAGAGTATTTTGGAGTCGAGTATCTAATACCTATAATTTTTATATATTCTATAGCTATGGCTTTAATGTTAATCATACCTAAAATAAATAAAGTAATATTTAAAAGAGTTATTTTAAAGAAAAACATGGATAGATTATAATAGATAAAGTAATTTTTAAAGTATTCATTTTATAGATTAATAATATGTATTAAAGCTACTTGTATTCTAAGGTACAGGTAGTTTTTTATGTTTTAGGATAAAAAACTAATAGTAAGGATGTTAAAAATAAGGATTATTTTTAAGTTTAAAGGTTTGTATAAAAATAGTTTAAAATATTTATAGGGTTTTGTTATTTGTAGCATATAGCTATTATTTAATAATAAAAATAAAACAATGTATTTATTTTTATATTTAATATGATAAAATGATAATATGTCTTATTTAAGAAGGAGAGGAAATATTTATGCTTAAAGAATTTATATCCTATTATAAACCGCATAAAAAGTTGTTTGTTTTAGATATGATAGCAGCTTTTATTGTGGCTTTATGTGATTTGTTTTATCCTATGATAACAAGACAAATCATAAATGATATTATTCCAAATGGAAAGATTAGATTACTTTTCTTTTGGGCAATATCTTTATTAATTATATATATAATGAAATATTTTTTAAATCATTTTATTCAGTATTGGGGACATATGGTAGGGGTTAGAATACAAGCAGATATGAGAAAAAGGGTTTTTAACCATCTTCAAACTTTACCTTTTACATATTTTGATGAAAATAAAACAGGGGTTATAATGTCCAGAATCATAAATGATCTTATGGAAATATCAGAACTCGCACATCATGGTCCAGAGGATCTTTTTATTTCCATTATTATGCTAATAGGATCTTTCATAATATTATGTACTATAAATGTACCGCTAACAATAATAAGTTTTATATTCATACCAATTCTAGTATGGTTTTCTATGAAGAATAGACTTAAAATGGAAAAAGCTTTTATGGATAGTAGAGTAAAAATTGGAGATCTTAATGCGGATTTAGAAAATAGTATTGCAGGTATAAGAGTTTCTAAGGCTTTTACTAATAGAGAGTATGAAAATGAAAAATTTGAAGTAGGCAACAAGAGATTTGTAGGAGCCAGACAAATGGCTTATAAGTCTATGGCAGATTATTTTTCAGGAATGTATTTTTTCATAGATATACTGGATCTAATAGTACTTATAGCTGGTGGATATTTTGTATATAAAAATTTAATCAACTTTGGTGATTTGGTTGCTTATCTTTTATTTATAAAGATGTTTATGACACCTATTAGAAAGCTTATTTCTTTTGTAGAGCAATACCAATCAGGGGTAACAGGTTTTGAAAGATATAGACAACTTTTAAGTGTTAAACCCGAAAAAGATAAAGAGGAAGCTAAAGCTTTAGAAAATATTAAGGGTGCAATAGAATTTAAAAATGTAAGTTTTAAATATGATGAAGATACTCATATATTAAATGATTTAAGTTTTAAAGTTAAAGAAGGAAAGACTTTAGCACTAGTTGGTCCCTCTGGTGGAGGTAAGACAACCCTCTGTAATTTAATACCTAGATTTTATAATATAGATAAGGGAGATATATTAATTGATGATAATAGTATATATGATATAAACATAAGCTCTTTAAGAAAAAATATAGGTATTGTTCAGCAAGATGTATTTTTATTTACAGGAACTATAAAGGAAAATATATTATATGGTAATCCAGAGGCTAATTATGAAGAGGTAGTAAAAGCAGCAAAGCTTGCTAATATACATGAATTTATAGAAAGTTTACCGGAGGGATATAATACCTATATAGGAGAGAGAGGAATAAAGTTATCTGGAGGACAAAAACAAAGATTATCTATTGCAAGGGTGTTTTTAAAAAATCCACCTATACTTATACTAGATGAAGCTACATCTGCTTTAGATAATGCCACAGAATATTTAATACAAAAATCTTTAGAAAAATTATCTAATGGAAGAACAACTATAGTAGTAGCCCACAGATTATCTACTATAAAAAATGCGGATGAAATAATGGTTTTAACAGATAAAGGAATTGAAGAGAGAGGGACTCATGAGGAGTTGTTAGCACTAGATGGAATTTACAGTGAACTTAATAAAAATATTGAAAAAACAGAAAGTTAAATATAATGTTTTTTTATTATAAAAAACATTAAAAAAATTTTGTGTTGTAAAAAAATATCTGTATAAAAATAAAACTCCAATTATATTGTTTGTAATTTATTTTAAGCAATAGAATTGGGGTTTTACTTTTAGACTTATCCATTTAATTAAATTTATCAAAGTATCATACAAATTATGGTACATAATTACAAACAATATATATACAATTAACAACTTAAATGGTAAAATATATATAAATGAAAAAATATATACATAAATGAAAAAATATATATTAAAAGTATTAATGATGTAATACTTTATATTTACCAAATAGGGGGTTAAAATGGCAGATAATATAAAATTTAAAAATAAAGATAGGGGAGATATAGGGAAAATTGCAGATATTATTATGAATTTAATTTTTTATCAAGTAGTATTTACTATAATATTTATCATTGTAGCAGATATTTTGGGGTATATGGGGTTAAACAAAGATATTATAGAACCATATAGTAAACTAACAGGAGAAATTTTATCATATATATTTTTTATTAAAAATTATACTAAAGATAATAGATATAAATTAAAACTTCAAAACACATTGCATTTTAAAGGTTATGTTTTTATAGCAATGCTAATTATAGGATATATTTTGGTTTATGATAATACAATTGAAATAATTTTATCAAAGGTTATAAAGAATAGTTTGTTTTATGATGTTATGGCTAAAGAAATGAAAAATCCAATAGTAGGATTTATAGGAACAGTGGTTATGGCACCTATTTTTGAGGAGATAGTTTATAGAGGAATAATGTTAGATGAGCTATTGCTTAAATATAATTGTAAAAAAGCTGTAATTATTTCTGCATTAATATTTGCAGTAATTCATCTCAATTTTGTCCAATTAACAGATGCTTTTATTGCAGGCATAATACTTGGGACTGTTTATTGTAAAACTAAATCTTTAATGCCTTGTATTATGATTCATTTTTTAAATAACTTATTTTGCAACATAGTTAAATTCTATCCTAGCATATATAAAACTAAATTTAATAGTATAAGACTAGGTATTGGAATAGCGATTTTGGCAACATTAGCATATATTTTAGGAAAAAATGGTGAAAAGATTATTTTATAGCAAACAATGTCTAGCTCATAGTTATAATTTTAGAGTTAATTAATTTGTTTCTTCAAAATCAAAAACATATGTTGTTAATTATAAATTAGAAGTATACAGAAATATATGTTAATATACCAATATAGAAGAATATATAATTGGAGTGTGATATAAATGAAAATAGCAATACCTAAAAATGAGGAAATAATTAATCAACATTTTGGAAAAAGTAAGGCTTTCGCCATAGCAACAGTAGAAGATAATAAAATTGTAGATATTAAAGATATATCAACAGAAAGCTTACAACATAATCATGGTGGTCTATCCAGTTTATTAGTAGAAGAAAAAGTAGAATTAGTTATAACAGGAGGCATTGGTCAAGGAGCCTATGATGCTTTAATTAAGGAAGGACTAAAAGTTATACGAGGAGCTAAAGGGAAAATTGAAGATATATTACAGCAATATTTAAAAGGAGAACTTCAAGATAGAAAAGTAATGTGTAATCATCATGGGGAACATCACCATCATTAAAAATAAAAGGAAAGTACTTAGTACTTTCCTTTTATTTTTTTTATTATTTTACAAAAGTACTTTTTATTTTCTTATTAATTTTAAAAATATAATAAATTTTTGTAAAAATATATTATATTTTTAAATAATATCTGATATATTAGTTATATTAGAAATAATTTTATAATATAATTTATAATAAAATAATATCTAATATAGTTACATATATTAAATGTACATAGGTTTAATTTTATATAATTTGTTTTATAATAATAAAAATTTATTGAAAATGTATTTTTTGTTATAAATTATGAAAATTCATTTTAAAGAGGAGATTGTAAATGAAAGAATATATTATAATGACAGATTCTTGCTGTGATTTATCTAGTGAGTATATAGAAAATAATCATATTCCGTATGTCCCATTAACTTGTAATGTTGAAGGAAAAGAATATATAGATAATTTTGGACAAAGTCTTCCTTACAAAGAGTTTTATGAAGCTATGGTAAAGGGAGAGATACCAAAAACGTCACAGCCAAGTCCAGAAGCTTATTACAAAGTATTTAAGGAGTTAATAGATAAAGAAAAGGATATATTATATGTATGTGTTTCTTCAGGGTTGAGTGGAACATACAATAGTGCTAATATAGCTAAAAATATGATTTTAGATGAATTTGAGAATGCCAGAATAGAAATAGTAGATGTATTAACTGCATCATTAGGACAAGGAATCATGGTAATAAAGGCTATGGATATGAAAAAAAATGGATTAACTATTGATGAAGTTACTAGTTATTTAGAAGAAAATAAATTAAATTTAAATAGTTATATGGTTGTAAACGATCTTATTCATCTGAAAAGAGGAGGAAGAATTTCAACAGCTGCAGCTCTTATAGGGACGGTTCTTAATATAAAACCTATACTAACTTTAAATGATGAGGGCAGAGTTATAACTGTGCGTAAAGCTAAAGGTAGGAAGGTGGCTATAAAAAAATTGACAGAAATAGTTATAGAAAGAATAAAAAATCCAGAAGAAGAAATAGTAGCTATTTCTCATGGAGATTCAGATTTGGATGCAGAGAAGTTGAAAGAACGTATATTAAAAGAGATAAAAGTTAAAGATGTAATAATAAACTATGTAGGTCCAGTAGTAGGAACCTATGGTGGGCCAGGATCTCTTAATGTATTTTTTATGAGTGATCATAGACAAAATCATATAATAGATATAAATTAATAAAATAAGGAAGTTGTGTCGCAACTTCCTTATTTTTTATCTTTGGCCTTTACCGGAAATATGTTCTATTTCAATCTTTATAATTTTAATTTTATCTTGAGCTCTTTCTATGTAATCTGTACCTTCTTTTAAATAATCCTTTGAATATTTAGTTATAAGGGCTAGTAAAGCTTTTTTCTTTTCATCTTCAAATACTTCATAAGCTTTACCGAATATCATTACACTTTCATAATTTGCATCAAATTTTGAAGGAAGTAATTCTACATTATCTACAATAGAAAATGAAACTTTATTGTTCCCATTTATTGCTTCAATTTTTTGGCCTTCCTTTGCACAATGAAAGTAAATAGCTCCATTATTGTAAGCAAAATTTAGTGGTACACCATAAGCATATCCATTATCAAGACATACTGAAAGGGTTCCATGATTAGCCTTTTTTAACAAGGAAATACTTTCTTCCTTATTTAGTTTTTTTTCTTTTCTTCTCATTTCTTTAAACATGTAAAGCCCCCCTATTTCTAATATTATTGTATTATCTAATATTCTAACATTTAATTTTTATATATTAAAGTATACTTAAGCATTATATTATAGTTTTAAAAATTCTTTCAATGATATATTTAGAATAAATACACAAAAATTATATTAATATTTTATTTAGTTATAATAAATAAATAATCTATGATTATAAAAAATTAAAATAAAAGCATACTATTATCAATGTTATTATAAAATTTTTCCACTTTATTTTGGACATAGATTGATTTATGGTTTATTATAAATATATAACTTTATATTTGTTAATGATTGGGGGAATATAATTGAATATAAGTAAAAGTGGCCTTACTTTTTTACAATTTGCACTTTCTTTTATAGTATATAAGTTAGTAATGAATTTTTTTAGCTTTAATTATAATTTATTTAGTGATAAGTTTAATATAGTTAAGTTATTTATAGATTTAGGATGTTGGCTTATAGTATATTTAATAGTATACTTTATTTCTACAAAGTTAATTATAATAAAAAAAGATAAATAGAATTTTATTTTAAATTTTTATAAAAAAGGAGATACGTATGAAAAACACTATGGAAAATTGTAATTTTTGCAAGATAATAAACAAGGAGAAAAAAGGTAATATAGTATATGAAAATGATTTGGTTTGCTGTTTTTTAGCAGAGGAACCTATTAATGAAGGACATATGCTAATAGCACCTAAAAAACACTATTTAGATTTAGATCAGCTGGATGATGAAACAGCTATAGAAATAATGAGAGTATCTAAAATTATGGTAAAGGTACTGAAAGATACATATAAATCAGATGGATATAGTATAATGCAAAATGGTGGAAGCTTTAATAATGTTGGTCATTATCATATGCATTTGTTTCCAAGATATAAAGGAGACAGTTTTAGTTGGAGCTATGGAGAAGAGGATAGTAGCACCCTTGAAGTTGTAAGTAAAAAAATACAACAACAATTAAAAGATTATTTAATAAAATAATTTATCCTTAAAGTAAAGTTATTTTCATATATTTTTTAATTATATTACTGAATAATTAATTATAAGAAGATTTCATTTAATTGTAATAATATATTTTAAATTTAAAAAAGACCCATTTAGTTATTTACCTAAATGGGTCTTTTTTTAAATTTATATTTTTACATAACTCTTCCTGGCAATATAGCATCTATAACACCAATGACTAAAGCTGCAATTATAGCACCTATTATAGAAACTCTCATGGTTGGTACTAAAAATTGAGTTAAATATATTATTATGGCTGATATAACAAATCCTTTTAGTCCTCTACCAAAAGGAGAGGCATCTACTCCCATAAGTTTTTCTACTAAATAATCTATAGCGCTTATGATTACAGCAGCCAATAGAACTGCCCAAAATCCATGTATAGTAAACCCAGGAGTAAAAAACGCAGTTACACTTAAAACAACCATAGATACTATTAATCTTATAATGTATCCCATTATTCCACTTGACATGTTATTTGAATCATTTTCTCTTTTTCTTTCATCCATTTTTTATACCTCCAATTTAAAACTATTACTATATATATTTTGTACATTATTTTAAAAAATATTATAAATTATCTAATATTTTTTAAAATAAAATATTTAAAATTTGTGTAACAATATAGTACAAGTTTTTTTATTAATTAATTAACATTCTAAGATTTAATAAATGATTGTAATTATTTATTATTTAAATCAAGCTATATTTAATGAATTTTATAGTGAAAAATAAAAAAGTATTATAATAGAGTTATTAAATTCTAATAAATGGTAATTATATAAGTATGATATAAAATATAGAATTTTTTTAAAATCTTATTGAAAGGTATGATATGAATATAATAGTTTTAATTTTAGGCATAATTATAGGAAGTTTTTTAAATGTATGTATCTATAGGATACCTAAAGGAGAATCTATAATTTATCCACCTTCTTATTGTGAAAAATGTGGTGTAAATATAAAGCTATATGATTTAATTCCAGTAGTAAGTTATATATTTTTAAAGGGAAGATGTAAATGTTGTAAAAATAAAATATCTTTAAGATGTCCTCTAGTAGAGCTATTAACAGGGATACTATTTTTAAGCATATATCATTTATGTGGTTTGAATTTTAACTTTATAAAATATATTATATTTGTTTCTTTTATAATTGTTATTGGATTTATTGACTTAGATACTACAGATGTATATAGTAAAACTACTATTAGTGCTATGATAATTGGAGTAATTTACATATTAATAGAAAAATTTTATTTTGGATATGGTATAAAAACATATATATATGCAGTATTATTGTGTACTATGGTTATAGGAACTATAATTTTCACAACTAAAGGAATGGGAAGTGGAGATTTAGATGTTTATATAGTAGTTTCTTTATTTTTAGGATTTAAAATTACTGCTATGACTATATTTTTTTCTTTTATTTTTGGGGCTTTAATAGGAATTTTACTTATAGTTTCAAAGAGAAAGAGTAGAAAAGATTATATACCCTTTGGGCCTTTTATAGCTATAGCTTCTATATTTTCCATACTATTTGGAGATAAAGTATTTTTATTTTATGTATCTTTTATAACAATCTATTTCTAAAATAGATAATATTATATATTATGAAAATAATATAATATTTAATAAAATATATTGATTTTTCCCATATTCATAAGTATTGAGATATATTATTATGAAAATAAAAATTGTAATGTATTACAATATATAAATTACAATTAAAAACAATGTTAACATTAGATTTTGAAAGTCTACAAGCTATAATAAATAGTTTGTAGATTTATTTTGTATATGAACTTTTATGTTTTGATTTAGAAATATGAAAAAAAGAAAATTGCTAAAAGATTAATTGATACAAAAAAATATTTAACTTTTGTATAAAAATTACGATAACTGAATATATTTTACAAATTATCTCATAAAAAAACAAAAAATTAAAAATAATTGAAATAAATATTGAAAATCAATATCAATAATGTATAATTAATCTATGTAAATATAGTTTAATTATGCTATAAAAGTGATTTTTTATTAAGGGGTGGAATTTTTGTATAATAATCTTTTGAAAACTTTAATCATGTCAGCAGGGCTGATAGCTTTAGATAAAGAGGTAAAAAAGAAAAAAGAAAATAATTTACCAAGTTTTAAAGGCTTATTAGAGATAAAGCACTATATACCAGGGAGAATTAGATTTTATTCTACTAGGATTAAAAATAATAAGGATACAGTGATTTTTTTAGGAGAACAATTAAATAAAATTCCTGTAATAGATTTAATGGATATAAATATAATTACAGGAACTGTTCTTATTAAATATAATACCAATGAAATAGAGCCTATGGTTATAATATCTATATTTATTAAGCTTTTAAATTTAGAAAAGGAAATTTCTAAGGAACCTAAAGATAGAATAGGAACGGAATTAGTAGAGGTTAAAAATAGTTTAAATAGAGCTGTATATGAAAAAACACAAGGAATTTTAAGTATGAAAACTATAATGTTTTTTATATTACTTTCCTACGGAATAAGAAGATATAGACAAAGACCGGATTTAATGCCTGGTGGAGTTACTTTAATGTATTGGGCATTAGGTTATTTAAATAAAATAGGATAATAGGGTGAATAATATGATAGATGTAAAAATATATGGGTTAGTATATACAAAAAGAATAAAAGTTTTACATAGCATAGAGGGAAGAGTAAGAATAAAGCTTCCAGATTTAGATAAGATACCAGAAAAATATAAAATTCACGAAGAAGATGTTATAAAAGCTGTAAAAATGTTAAATGGAATAAAGGATGTTTCTATAAATTATGTTATAGGTACATGTATTATAAATTATGATTCTAATTTAATAACAGCAGATAAAATATTAAGATGGATAAAAAAAATAATAAAAGTTAACATAGATAATATTAAATTATATGAACAGTATGGAGAGGAAAATCTAAAACAAGTTATAAATATTGTAGAAGAACAACTTAGATTAGAAATAAAAAATATATAAGAACAATGCAAAATATAAAGGAATGGTATTTATGAAGAAAAATAAAAAAGTACCCTTATTTAAATGTAATGTTATTCATAGCTTACCAGGTAGAGTAAGAATAGGTTGCAGAGCATTGAAATATTTAAAGGATTATGAAAAAAATATAGAAAAAAGAATAGCAAAAATTAATGTTATAAAATCTGTTAAAGTTAATATTTTAACTGAAAATGTATTAATAAATTATAAAAATGATATTGTAGATCAAGAGAATGTACTAGCTTTTATAGAAGAAGTACTATCTTACTATACAGTGGAAGCTCATAAAAAGGAAAGAGAAGCTTTTGCTAAAAAAACAGTAAAAGAAAGAGAAATTCAACAAGAATCTTTGCCACATATGATAAAAAGAATAGGAATTGCCACAGGAGCTTTAGCCTATTCTGTAATAAAAAAAGATGAAAATATAGGGTTACCCCTATATAAAAAGTTTACTACAGTACCAGCTTTAACTAGCTTATATTTATCTTATCCTTTCTTTAAAAGTGGAATTTCTTCTTTAAAAGAAGATTTAAGGCCTAATGCAGATGCTTTAACGGTGTCATCTATAATAGCTAGTTTATTGGCAGGTAATGGGGTATCTTCTTTAATGATAATTTTGTTATCAGACATTGCAGAGTTATTAACATCATATACTATGGTTCAAACAAGAAAGTCTATAGAAGATATGCTTTCTTTAAAAGAAGAATATGCTTGGAAACAGATAGAAGATGGATCAGTTTCTAAGGTGAAAATAGAATCTTTAAAGCCAGAGGATTTAGTTATAGTTCATGCTGGAGAAAAGATAACAGTAGATGGACAAGTAGTGTGTGGAGAAGCGGTGGTAGACCAATCTTCTGTAACAGGAGAATTTATTCCTGTTATAAAAAAAGAAAAGGATTCAGTTTTTGCAGGAACTCTAGTTAAAAATGGAGATATAACTATAAAAACTGAAAAAGCAGGAGATAAAACAGTAGTTTCAAGAATAGTTCATCTTGTGGAGGATGCTGTATATCAAAGGGCACCTATACAAAACTACGCAGATCAATTTTCAAGTTATTTAATACCCTTTAACTTTTTATTTGCAGGTATAACCTATTTAGCTACAAAGAGTTCTTCAAGAGCTTTAAATATGTTAGTAATTGACTTTTCTTGCGGGATAAGGCTTTCTACAGCAGCAGCATTCTCAGCAGCTATAAATACAGCTGTTAGAAATGGCGTACTTATAAAGGGTGGAAATTATATAGAAGCTCTGTCTAAGGCAGATACTTTAATATTAGATAAAACAGGTACACTTACAGAAGGCCGTCCAGAGGTTAAAACTATAATTAAAGCTAAAGATTATATGGATGAAAAAGAAATATTAGCTTTAGCAGCAGCGGCGGAAGAGGTTTCTAAACATCCTATGGCCGTAGCGGTGCTTAATAAGGCTAGAGCTTTAGCTTTAGAAATACCTAAACATAAAGATACTAAAAACCATATTTCAAGAGGTATAGAAACTATAGTAGGGGAAGATTTAATTAGAGTTGGAAGTAAAAACTTTATGATAGAAAATAAAATAGATGTTTCATTTATGGAAGAAAAATTAGAGAAAAACTTTACTACTGAACAAAATATAATATATGTATCTAAAAATAAAAAACTTCTAGGATCTATAATTATAGAGGATAAAATGAGAGAGAATATGAAAAAATCCTTAAATAATTTAAGATATCAAGGTATAAATGAAATGATACTTTTAACTGGGGATACTAAGGAACAGGCGGAAACTGTAGCTACAAAAATGGGAGTCGATAGTTTTGAAGCAGAACTTTTACCAGAAGATAAGGCGAAGGCTATTTTAAAACTTCAATCTAAAGGTTCAGGAGTAATTATGATAGGTGATGGAGTAAATGATGCACCAGCTTTATCTTATGCAGATGTAGGAATTTCATTAGGAAAAGGAACCACAGATGTGGCTATGGAGACTTCTGATATAACAGTGCAATTAGACAATCCTATGGTAATACCAGAAATAACAGTAATGTCTAAAAAGACTATGGATATAATAAGCGAAAACTTTGGAATAGTTTTAAGTATAAACTCTTTGGGGCTTATTCTTGGAGCTGCTGGAGTGTTACCAGTATTTTGGGGAGCAGTACTTCATAATTCTAGTACAATTTTTGTAATAGCTAATTCATTAAGATTATTCTTTTATAATTTTGAAAGGAGCATTTAGCTTATGGATAATCCTTCTATATATATAGCTCATAGAATGCATAATAGAATAAGACTAAAGCTATCTCATCCTATAAGAAATGTAGATAGAGTAAAAAAAGATATAGAAAATAAGCAGGGGATAGTATCCTTCGAATATTCAGAGATTACTCGTTCTATACTTATACATTTTGAGTCCTTAAAGATTGATATGGTAGAAATTATAGTAAGAGTATCTATAGAATACTCAAAAGAATATAATTTATCCTCTATAAAAGTTTTAAATAAAAATAATTGCAATAGTATGCCTAAAGGAGCTTATTATTCAGTAGGGGTAATTTTAGCATCCTATATATTGAAAAGTGTATCTCCTAGAAAAGGCGTGCATACAATTTTAAATTGGTTATCTGTAGGAAGCACAGCTAGTGCAATAGTAGAGCATGCTTTAATGGAAATAAAAAATAAAGGAAGTTTTGATCCAGAAGTAGTATCTGTAATGTATTTATTTGATTCTGTAAGAAAAGGAAATTATTTAGGAGCTGCTTTTATAACTTGGATAACTACATTTGGTAGGCATCTAGTAAATAGATCCTATGGAGGAATAGTTTTAAATATAAAAGAATTTGAAGAATCTAGAACTAAAGAAAAATATTATAATGTAGAGTTTGAAGAATATAGGAACATAGAAAATAAAATAGATTTAGTAAAAGAATTTGCATCTGAATGCATACAATGTGAAAACAATAATCTTTGCAAAAATAATGTGATGGTAAATAAAACTATTATGAAAAATTTTAGTAAGGATATAAGCTGTAACAGAGGACAAGCTATAAACAGATTTTTATTAAGCTAGCTATTAAAATAATATATAAAATTAAACAACAAAGGAGAGGATTCATATGTTTTCAAACATTAATAATGATCATATTAAGGGAGCTTTAGTAGGAGTAGGAGTTTGTGCTGCAGGATATTATGTTTATAAAAAAAGACAAACTCAAATAGATGATTTCTTAAAAAAACAAGGAATAAATGTAGCTTCTAAAAGCAATAAAGATTACTCACAAATGTCTTTAGAAGAACTAATGGAGACCAAGGAATTATTAGAAGATTTAATAGCTGAAAAAGAAATAACAACTTGTTCTAGTGAAGGATGCTGCGAAACAGTAGAAGCTGAATAATTTATTTTAGTAAAAAATTGATATTAAATTTAGAGAATGCCTTATAGAGTAGCCAATAAAAAGTCTGCTCTATGAGGTATTTTTGTTTTAAATAATAAATATTAATACCCTATTAGTAATTAAATAAATTTCATATAATTTATATTAAATTTATTTAATTCATAGTATTTTAAATAAAAGAAAAGTTAAGCTATGTTATAATTAAATCTATATGTTAAGAATAAATGATATATTTTAATACTAAATATATAAGTAGAATTAAGGAAATTATTTTATTAAAGGACCATTGTAGGAGATGAGGAAATGAATTTTACAGACATGTTAAAAAGGAACATAAAAAAATTAACCAAGTCTGATATTAAAGTAATAGTCTTAACTATCATAGTTATAGTTGGTATGTTAATGCCTAGTTCCTATATAAGAAAAGAAGCTATACATGGAAAGATTATAGAAGTAGAAAATAATGAAGGAGAAAAAAGGCAACTTTCGAGAAGTAAAGTAAAGGTGAAAATTTTAAATGGCAAATATAAAGATAAAGTAATAGATATGGACAATTTAGTTAGTGATAAGACTTATCATGAAACCTATGCAAAAAAGGGAAATGAGGTACTAATAAATATAGAAGAGGATAATAAAGATAACATAAAAAAAGCATATATATATGAAGTTGTAAGGTACAAATATTTGAAAGGAATAATTATATTATTTTTAGTTTTACTAAGTCTTTTAGGAGGAATGCAGGGGATACGTTCAGTTTTAGCGTTACTTATAACTACATATTCAGTTCTTAAAATACTTATACCATTAATAATGTCAGGATTTAATCCAATATTAGTTTCTATAATTATATGTATAGGAGTTAGTATCTTAAATTTACTCATAATAAGCGGCAAAAATAAAAAAAGTTTAGCAGCTATTATAGGAACCTTAGGCGGAGTCATGGTGGCAGGAATTATAGCTCTTATAAGCAGCAATATACTTCAAGTAATAGGCCTTACAGATGAAGAAGCCCAAATGCTTATATATATAACTGGAAATCCAAAATTTAATTTTAGAGGATTATTGTTTTCAGGAATACTTATGGGAGCATTAGGTGCAGTAATGGATATAAGTATGTCTATAGCATCATCTATGAAAGAAGTAAAAATAAATAATCCAGAAATAAGTAAAAAACAACTTGTAAAAGCAGGATTTAATGTAGGGAGAGATATAATGGGAACTATGGCTAATACTCTTATTTTAGCCTATGCAGGAGGAGCTATGTATACTTTGTTACTTATATCTTCCTATAAATTACCATTTGAAAGAATGCTAAATCAAGATGTAATGGCAGCAGAAATAATACAAGCTCTATGTGGTAGTATAGGATTAATATTTACAATACCTATAACTACATTAGCTGTAAGTTTAATAGGTATAGATAAAGAATAATTTAGGAGGATTGAGGATTCATGAATTTTAATTATCATGCAAATAATTAAGGGTATAGTTCATAAATTTTAGTTATAAATTAAAGTATTTAAAAGGGATGGTTCATGAAATTTAGTTATAATTTAAAATAATTAATAGTGATATTTAATTAAATTTATTTAAAATAGCATATCAAAATTAATTTTAAGGGGATAGTTTTTTTATATTAAAGAACTATCCCTAAATTATTACCGCTTATATAAAACATAAGACCGCTTATTGCTATTTTATAGGAGATAGAAAACAGTTATAATATAAAAAAGGATTATACGGTATAGCTGTAGGTGTATTTATAAATCAAGTTATTTTTGCAATTATAGCATTAAAGGAAGGGGTACAAGGATATGTGTTAGTATGATGTTTAATCAATTTATAATATCAGCTATACTAGGTTTTAAACTTGCGGCTTCATCTATTGTATTTGATATGGAACCTTGGAGTTTATTAAAGCAAACAATAGCTCATTTTATAATTTTTAGTTTTATATATTTTTCTATAGCTATTTGTGGAAGATAGATACCAAAGGGAAATATAGCAAGAATAAAGTATATTGTTTTATATGTAATGATATATATATAATAGCATGGTTTGTTTTCAAAGCTTACTGGAAGAGAAAAACTATAGAAATTAATAAAAAATTGGAACTGAGACATAAATAAAGAAATTTAGAAGAACTGCCATAATATTAGAGTTTTGAGGAAAAGTAAAGGTTATAGTAGAAATACATTAGATAAAGTAGTTTTATGTTTAAAATAGAAGATAACAAGAGAAAAATTAAAATAAATAAAAATATTTGAAGCTTATGGGCTTTAGAAAAATACATTTTAGAAAAATTTGTATTATAATTATTGGGGACATGACGACTTATATAATATAGTGTTATTTTAATTATTTATTAGAGCAATAAATATAGTATTAAAATAAAAAAATTAGGTCTATGAATTAGCGTATTTTTATAACCTTATTTTTTATTTTTTTATATATTTTTATATGTAATATATATCTAGTTAGTGAAAGGACAGGTAAAAGAAAAATGCATATTATAATTGTAGGAAATGGAAAGGTAGGTTACACTTTAGCAAAGCACTTATCTCAAGAAAATAATGATGTAATTGTTATTGATAAAAATGTTGAAGCACTTCAAAAGGCTATGGATAATCTTGATGTAATGTGTATTAAAGGCAATGGTACAAGAGTAAATGTGCTTAAGGAGGCTGAAGTTAGTAGAGCAGATGTAGTAATTGCAGTTACTAATAGTGATGAGAGAAATATGCTTTGTTGTTTAGCAGCTAAGAGATTTGGAGCAAAACATACCATAGCAAGAATTAGAGACCCAGAATATGCAGAGGAGCTTACAATGCTAAAAAGAGAGCTAGAAATTGATATGATTATTAATCCAGAAAAAGAAGCAGCCCTTGAAATTGCACAACTTATAAAATTTCCAACGGTATCTAGTGTAGAAAATTTTGCTCAGGGCAAAGTAGATTTAGTTAGTTTTAGATTAGGAAAAGAAGACTTTATAGCAGGAAAATCTATTTCTGATATTGATTTAAAAAAATGCTCTGTGTTATTTTGTGCTGTTGAAAGGGATGGCAGAGTATTTATGCCTACAGGTGATTTTATACTTAAAAGTAATGACAAGGTATATGTTATAGGAGATCACGAGAATATAATATTGTTTTTCAAATATTTAGGTAAACACCAGAATAAAATTAAAAGTGTAATGGTAATAGGAGGAGGAAGGATAACTTATTATCTTACTAAATTAATTAACAAAGTTGGTGCTAATATAAAAATAGTTGAGAAAAATTATTCTAAATGTAAAGATTTGAATGAAACATTACCAGAAGCCATTATTATAAATGGAGATGGTACAGAACAAGAACTTTTAGAATCAGAAAGTTTAAAAGATGTAGATGCTTTTATAGCTCTAACAGATAGAGATGAAGAAAATATTATAGCATCTTTATTTGCATTAAATGCTAATATACATAATGTTATAACGAAGATAACAAAGGTAAATTATAATCATATAGTTAAAAATATTGGAGTTGAAAGTGTTATAAGTCCTAAAACTTTAACGGCTAATAAAATAATTACATATGTAAGAGGATTGAAGAATAAAAAAGGAAGTTTTATTGAAAATTTATATAAAATAGTAGGAGAGCAAGCTGAGGCAGTGGAATTTGCAGCTAATGGTACTACTAAATGTCTAAATATAGCTTTAAAAGATATAAAGATAAAAAAAGGAGTATTGATTGCTGCTATAGTTAGAAATAAACATATAATAATTCCTAATGGGGAGGACTCTATAAGAGATGGAGATAATGTTATTATAGTAACAGAAGAAAATAATATAATGGATATTAATAATATACTAGAGGGAGGAAACTTGATATGAACTACCCAATAGTATTTAAAGTATTAGGAAATGTAATAAAATATGAAGCTTTAGTTATGATGTTTCCCCTTATAGTATCCTTCTATTATGGTGGCAAAGATGCCAATAGTTTTATAATAACTATTGGCATAATGCTGTGTACTGCAGTTATAATGTCAAATATTAAGTCTAAAAATAGAACTTTTTATGCTAAAGAAGGTTTTTTATCTGTTTCCATTTGTTGGATAGTTATATCTTTATTTGGAGCTTTACCATTTTATATAAGTGGAGCGATACCTTCTTTTGTAGATTGTATATTTGAAACAGTGTCAGGATTTACAACTACAGGAGCTACTATTTTAACAGAAGTAGAATCTTTACCTAGAGGAATATTGTTTTGGAGAAGTTTTACACATTGGATAGGTGGTATGGGAATATTAATATTTACATTAGCATTAATGCCTTCTATAGGTGGTACTACAATACATCTTTTAAAGGCAGAAAGCCCAGGGCCTACTCCAGGAAAAATTGTTCCAAGGATAAAAGAAACAGCCAAAATAATGTATTTAATATATTTTGCTATGACTATAATACAAATAAGTTTACTTTTAATTGCAGGTATGCCATTCTATGATACATTGATACATGCCTTTGGTACAGCTGGCACTGGTGGATTTTCTAGTATGAATAGTAGTGTAGGAGCATATAATAATGTGTATATAGAAGTTATAATAACAGTATTTATGATATTGTTCGGTGTTAATTTTAATGTATATTTTCAACTAATAGCAGGAAATATCAAACAAGCTTTTAAAAATGAAGAAGTAAAATATTACATAGGTATGGTATTGCTTGCTATGATAGTAATAGCCTTTAATATTAAAGGAATGTATGGAGGATCTTTAAAGGAAGGTTTTAGGCAATCATCTTTCCAGGTAGCCTCTATTGTAACAACTACAGGTTATGCTACTACTAATTTTGATTTGTGGCCAACCCTTAGTAAGTCAATATTAGCTCTATTAATGCTTACAGGATGTTGTGCAGGTTCTACCGGTGGGGGAATTAAAACTGTTCGTATAGTACTTTTGTTTAAAGCTATGAAAAGAGAAATAAATAAAATTATTCATCCAAGAATGGTTAATTCAGTAAAATTAGATGGTAAGGTTGTAGAGGATGAAACTATATCACAGGTAGGATTATTTGTATTTGCTTATGTTAGTATAATTGTAATAGCAGTGCTTTTAGTATCAGTAGATGGTATGGATATAGAGACTACACTTTCTTCAGTTCTTGCAACTATAGGTAATATAGGGCCTGGCTTCAAGGTGGTAGGACCTATAGGCAATTTTAGCAGCTATTCACCTTTTAGTAAAATAGTATTTTCATTTTGTATGTTGGCAGGAAGATTAGAAATATATCCAATGCTAGTAATGCTAAGACCTTCAAGAATGAGAAAAATATAATACAGTTTAATGCATAGTAATATAAAAATAACAGATGGGATATTAAGACACATTTAATTTTAAAAGAGCAATTATAAAAAACACTTTGTAAATTTTATTTATATGGTTACAAAGTGTTTTTTATATTAAAATTAAATATTTTTTATTTTGAGATATCCTCTTTTTATAATTCAGTTGTAATATTTAATAGATAACTATTAATTTATTTTACTAATATGGCAACTTAATTCATATTTATAATTCTGAAATATTTTTAGCCTATTCCACTATAAAATAATCCTAGTATCTAGTATAATGACAGCTAATGTTTAATGATAAATACGTATTTTTACAGTATTATAAATATGGGACCTAATTTTTTTAAGTTAACTTTACAAAAAAAGCAAAGGATCACTTGAAAATAAATTAAATATATATTTATATAGTGTTTTTATAATAATAGATTACCTATGATAGAATATAAGAAGATGTATATAATGTGTCTTAATTATAGGTGGAGTTTTATTAAAAATAATATATGTTATTATATGAAGCGTATAAGAATTTATTTATGCTCGTATTAATGAAGGCTTATATAAGGAGTACTACTAATAGGCTATATAGTATGAATTCTATAATTTTATAAAAAATRACATAAATATATTTAATAATAGAAAGCAAGGTATAATTGGAGGTGAAACTTATGTTAGATATATATTTTAATGATAAACAGCAAAAGGTAATAGATACATTAGATAAAAATATACTTCTTTTGTCTTCAGCAGGTACAGGAAAAACAAAAACATTAAGTAATAGAATAGGAAATATAATAGATAAAAGTTTAGCTTCAGGGGATGAAATACTTTGTTTAACTTTTACTAACAGAGCCTGCAAGGAAATGAAAGAAAAAATAATAGAAACAGTAGGAAAAGAAGGATTAAAAGTTACTGTAAAGACTTTTCATAGTTTTTGTTTTGATGTAATAAAAAAGGAAGCAAAAAAGAATACGGATATTTTCTTTGATTTTACTATATATGATGAAGAAGATACAAAGGAAATAATAAGTGAATTAAATCCATATAAATTTAATGTTTTTTGTCTCCAAAGATTTATAAATATGGTAAAAGAAAAAAGTATAAATTATAAAGAGAGAGATTATAAAGATGTTATAGACACTATGATAAAATATAATACAAATATATTTAATGATATATGTAAAAATGAAAAATATATGATAGATAAAACCTTGGTAGATTATTTAAAAATATATGGATACTTAATGGTAACAAGTTATGATAAAAAGCTATATGAAAGGCATGGATTGGATTTTAATGATTTAATAATAAAGGTTTATGATTTATTTCAAAATGATAGAATAGCTACATATTGGAAACAAAAATATAAATTTATTCATATAGATGAAGTACAGGATACTAGTGAAGTAGAATATAATATAGTTTCAAAACTATTTAAAAACAATAATATAATGATTAGTGGTGATTATTATCAGACTATATATGAATGGAGAGGATCTAATCCATCAATAATATTTGATAAGTATAGAAAAGAATATAATCCAGAATTTATAGTTTTTGATAAGAACTATAGATCTTCAGAAATATTATTAAAAGCATCTTATGAATTTTTAATAAATGCTTTTGGACAAGGTGTAAATGAAATATATAAAGAAGGTATAGAACCTAAAGCTAACATAAAAGGGGATTTAATAGAATTTAAGAAAGCTTATGATTTTATGGAAGAGGCAGCTTTCATATTTAATAGAATAAAATCTTTAAACCTAGAGAATCTTTCAAGAGTTGCTATATTAACTAGGAATAATAGAATAAATATAGCTTTAAGTGAAAAATTTAAAATATTAAATTCAAAGCTTCCAAAAGAAGAGAGAATAGGATTTCTTTTGGTGGATGAATTTAAGTTTTTTAGAAGAGGGGAAATAAAGGATGTATTAGCTTATTTAAAACTTATAGTAAATGATTTTGACAATAATAGTTTGAAAAGAATATTAAAAAAATTTGGAAAAGGTATAGGAGAAAAGACTATAGAAGAGATAGAAAAAGAAGAAAATATAAAAATAGGTGTAAGACTTACAGATTTAATTCATAAAAATACTCAAGAATATGGAGATTATTATGAGCTTTTAACTAGAGAATTAGATAATGAAAATGTAGTAGTTTTTGATGTGGAAAGCACAGGAATTAACACTACAGAGGATGAAATAGTGCAAATTGCAGGTATAAAAATAAACAATAAAGGGGAAGTTATAGAAAAATTTGAAAGGTTTTTGACGCCTAAGAAATATGTAGGAGATTCTTATTTAGTACATGGTTTTAGTGATCAATTTTTAAAAGAAAAGGGAGAGGATAAAGAGAGAGTTTTAAAGGATTTTTTAGAATTCGTAAAAGACACAGTGGTAATTGGGCATAATATAACCTTTGATATAACTATATTAAATAGTGAACTTCAAAGATTAGGTTTGGAAAAAGCAAATTTTAAAACCTATTATGATACTTTAGATATAGCAAGACGGTTTTATCCAAGCCTAACTAATCATAAATTAGAAACTCTAAGTAAGTTATTTAATACAGAAACAAAATCTAGTCATGATGCCATGGATGATATATTAGCTACAAAGGATGTTCTTATGGTTATGTTAAAGGAAAAAGTTGAACCTACCATAATAAATAGGATGGCAGTGTACGGAAAATATATTAAAAAATTTCAACCTATATATGAAGAGATAACTAATTTAAAAGAATTAAGTTATATAAAAAATCCAAAGGATATAATAGGAGAAATAGTTAATAAAACAAAGATAAAAGAAATATACAAAGACCAATATACTAAGATAAACAATTTGAGGGAATTTTTTGTTATAGCTAAAGAAATAGAAAATAAAGAAACATGCCCAAGAGATAATTTAATAGAGTTTTTAAAAATAACTTCTTTGTCCAATAGCGAATTAGATAGAATGCTTATAAAGTATCCAAGGGTACCAATAATAACAGTACACCAAGCAAAAGGGGCAGAATTTGATTATGTATTTTTGGCTGGACTTCAAAATAATATATTTCCAAATTATATGGCGGTAAAAGAAGGAAATGAAATAGAAGAGAAAAGACTATTTTATGTAGCTATGACTAGGGCAAAGAAATCTTTATACCTAAGCTTTTCAGAATACGAACATAATAGAAGAAAAGCTAAAAGTATGCTTATAGATTATATACCTAAAGATTATTTGAAGTATATTTAATAAATATTACTGAGATATTTATGATAAGAATTTCATAGAAAGTATAAAAATTAAAGATAATATTGAGAATAATTTATAGTTTAAAGCCACATTAAGAAAAATATAATCAAAATATTTCTACTTAATGTGGCTTTTTTATAGAATAATGCCTATAGACATTATATTCCTCTATGGGGTTATTTTTATTCATGAAAGACCTCCATAATTTTTATTTTTCATAAAAACTAACTAGATTTTTGCATAATAGTTTATAAAATTACCTTTCTAAAAGAATATATAATAGTTGCTTAAAACTATTCAGATAAACATTCACTTAAGCATTCTTCTATAATATCTTGTGTTAAAATTATTAAAGTTTCTTTAAGCATTAAATTCACCTCCTTATTAAGTGATTATTGGATTCAAGTGGAGTTTGCTTAAAAGAATTACTTTTTCTCCATTTGAACCTTAGAAGAACTTATCCAGGTGCGTAGCAGTGCTTATCTCTCACTTTGATAGAAGATGGGAGTATTAGCAATGGTAGCAATCGAATAAATTTTTACAATAAAAAAAATTATATATAAATACAAAAGCGCATAAATATATAATCTATAAAATATATTGTACTTTTGGTGAAAGGGTATCACATGTGAAATCATGCAATGATTTATTATAACACAACATTTTATGAATAACAATACTTATTTATAAAATATTGTTATTTAAAATGGTAAAGAAAATAAATAATTTAAGGAAATTGCGACTTAATAGCCTTTAAAGGTTGAAAATTAAAACAAGAAATACTTTTAGTCAATAGATAGCTATAAAAGTATTTTTTATTAGAAATATTAAACTAGAAATAAGTTGTTATAAATAGAAGTTGCAAACTAAGTAGGAATAGTAATGACTTCAGTAAGTTTATACAAAATAAAACTTGCTGAAGTCATTATTTTTATTTTATTAAATTTGTTTGCTACCGCAAATGATTTAAATATAATTTAAATTTCTATAAAATCCATGGGAAATATAGTCTTTTGACATGTTTCTCATCAATTTTTTAACGAAATTTTTTTGAAGCCCTTATTGAAAACAATATAAATATCTTAAATTTATTTATATTCTTATAATGATACAAATATCTTTAAAGAGTTATGCTAACTTTAGCCTATTAAAAAGAGGGATATGTGGTGTAAAAGACATTCGAAAAAGCTTAGAGATTCTTATTTGTTTTTTGAAAATATATTAAGAAAAAAATGATTGTTTGAACGGTCAGCGAGTTTCATTTTTTTCAATATATTTTAAGAAAAAACAAATTAGAATCTCTTAGAGAATTGAGTTGTCTTTCTAGACACATATCCCTTTTTAATAGGCTGTGGTATAACTTCCTTTACGGTACAATTTCCTTATTTAGCGAGAAAAGATGATATTATGGATACAATTATTATTAATATTAAAGATATATATATAATTAATCCTAAAGGTCTACCTGCATTTATAGTCCAACCTATGCCAAATCTTTTTTCTATAAATAAGGAAGGATCTTCTTTGTTATAGTAGATTGTATTACCAAATATCCAATGATTATCATCATCTTTATTTATAAAATTATTTATATTATCATCCTTATATTTTAATTTTAATTTGCTTCCACCTTGACCTATTTTTACTCCTAATATTATAGGTACTATTATCATAGATAAAGTAAATATTAAACTGAAATAAGTCATAGATTTATTGCTTATGTCTATAACTTTCATAATTTGAAAATTTATTATAGATAAGAATGTAATCATTGCTATAGTACTAAAAGTTATATAAATAGATAGAATACGTCTGAATAATTTATTTCTTATTTTTGATTCCTTAGGATTAACAGCACTTATTTGTTTTTTAGACCATCCTATAATTTTATAACATAAAAAGAATATACTAGTCATAAGGATCTCCATTAATGGCATTTGATATATTAAAAAAGTAGACTTATTTTGATATCCATTTATATTACCTCTAAAGTCCCAATGAGTAGCTACTTTATTAGGTAAACTTGGGTATATCTTTATATTTATAAATATAGTAATTAAAATTATTACAATAGGAATTAAAAACCACCAGGGGCTAATTAAACTTTTATTAGGATTTTCAGAAGAAAATTCAGTATCTACAGCAATTACTTGTTTTTTATTTTTGAACCAATGCTTATTAGATTTTAATTGTTTTACATCCTTATTGAATTTAAGATATATCAAAAAGCTAATAAATATATATATAAATGTAAATAACACAAATAAACCTATATTGTTAAATTTATATACTGTAAAGGATAAAAGAAAAATTACAGGTAAACTTATTATTATATTCCATAGAACAAAGCTTTTATAAATATTTTTAATTTCAATTTTTTCTGATTCCTCTTCAGGAATTCTAACTCCTAAAAAAATATCTTTTCTTGTAGTTTTAGGGGTTACAATTTGAATAATCAGTAATAATAAATTACAAGAACCTAATAATATAGATAAAAATAAATTTTCACTCATAGATATTCACATCCTTACTCATATTCTTTTAATATGTCTTCGCAAAATTTCACAAATTCTTCTTTAGAAAAACCTCTACAATGAGCATCTGCAGTTATATATTTAAGCTCCTCTTTAAGACTATTTTTATATTCAGCAGTTTTTGTTGGTAAGTTACTACTTATAACTGCTCCAACTCGTCTGTCTATGGTTACATAACCTTCTGATTTTAAGATATTATAAGCTTTGTTTACAGTATGAAGATTTATACCTATATCTTCAGCTAGTTGACGAACTGAAGGTAGTGGAGAACCGGGGTTTAAATAACCTTTAGCTATACCTTCTATTATTTGTCTTTTAAGTTGCTCATAGATAGGTATTTGAGATTCAAAATCTATTTGTAAAATCAATAATAATCACCACCTATTATATAAGTTATATCTGTTATATATATTATATTACATGCATTCTAAAAGTAAAATATTAAAAATACGAATAATAGGTTAAAAAATGCTAAATTTCAATATTTCTTTAATACAGATTAGGTATACTAATAAATATAAATATTTTTATCTTTATCCATATTTATATTTCTAAACATATACTTTTTTAACTCAATTATGTATATAGAATACAATATTATTAATTATATTTTTAAAAGTTTACAATAATATAATGTGAATAAAAAAAAGTTTCTCTTATATAAATAGTACATAATGTGAACTTTAAATAGGAAACAATGTACATTTATAAGAGAAACTTTTTTGTGTTTATTCATTTGATATAATTTTAAGTATGTTGTTTATTAAAATTTTTAATTATTTATTATTGGCTTTATGGGGTTATTATTTATAACAATATTTTAAATCTTGATAGTGGCTTTTTAATGGTATTATTTAACATAAACCATGTTGCCAATTCTAGCTGTTATAGGCTTGGACCATAACCATTTATTAGTGGCAGTATCATCAAAATAATATAGTGCACCTTTGCTTGGGTCAGATCCATATAAAGCTTCTTTAGCAGCTTTTTTTGATGTTTCTGTAGCAGGTTTATTTATCCAACCATTTAATACAGGTGTAAATTGATAGTATCCATCACTTTTCTGATAAATTACAGATGAAATACTGTCTGGAAATTGAGAACTTTTTATTCTGTTTATAACTACAGATGCCACAGCTACTTGAGCACTATAGGGTTCACTTTGAGCTTCAGCTGTTATAAGTCTAGCTAAAAGGTCTAAATCTGATTCTGTATAATTCACTATAGGCTTTGGTGTAGTTGGAGCTGGTGCTGGACTAGTATTACTAGAAGTTTTTCCAGGTAAATTCAAAACTTGTCCAGGATAAATTGTGTTTCCCTTAAGATTATTATTCTTTATAATAGAGTCTGAAGATACATTGAATAATTGACCTATCTTGTAAAGAGAATCACCAGAACTTACCTTGTAATCTGCAGCAAAGACTGGACTAGATAAACCTACACAAAAAGTTAGTGTAGCTAAAAGTGTTTTTAATGATTTGTGTTTTGTCATTAGTTAAATCCCTCCATATTGCCTCCCAGGTTAGTTGACGGGTTCGGGTTAGAGGTACCCTATTCCTAAGAGATTCACCCCAAAGATATCCCCGGTACTTCATAAAGAAGATTCGGCATGATTTGTTTATTAATATTTAGTGACATTTTAACAAAATTTTTAAAAGCTTGTCTATGCCAAAAATGTGGAATATGAGTAATATATGGGGTTATATACAATTATAAACCACATATTTTTTAAGATTTAGCCATAAAAGCATATTAATGTTAAAATTTAAAGCTTTAATAAAAATATTTATAATTTATATGGAAAAAATTAATTGTTTAAAACACATATAAATAATTATAAATGGGAAGATAACGTTTTAAATTTAAACATAAAACCTAGAAATAATATTATAGATTTAAAATGTTACATAAACTCAGAGCAAAAGGAAAGAATAACTAAGAAATTAAAGAATAGGAGAATATACTAATAAATACAAAAATAAATTAAACATAGCATTTATTTCAATAATAATTTTCATAATTTTTAAATTATTAGAGGGAATTAGATATAAATATAGAAAGTAATTATTATAATACTTTGTTAAATATAAACATATAACAAATTTATATGGA
>NZ_BAAAAP010000029.1:0-43888 GCF_054768215.1 Clostridium sp. CTA-1 | reverse complement strand
ACAATAAATTATATTTCTTATACTATACAATATAATAATTTTTTAAATACAAACTCTCTTATAAGTAATTACTACTTTTTTTCTTATTATATAAATTTTTCAACAATTACTTTTAATAAAAATAAAAAAAATATATAATTATATCTATACTTTGTTATTAAGAAAGGAGTTCTTTATATGAAATTATTTTTTATATCTGATATCCATGGTTCAGCCTATTATTTAGAAAAAGTTTTACATATATTTGAGGAAGAAAAAGCAGATTATCTAATTATATTGGGTGATGAACTTTATCATGGTGCTAGAAATCCCCTTCCTAAAGGATACGATCCTAAAAAGGTAGCAGAAATTTTAAATTCCTATAAGGATAAAATTATAGCTGTAAGAGGAAATTGTGAAAGCGAAGTAGACCAAATGGTTCTCAAGTATCCTATTATGAGTGATTATTCTATAGTTTTATATAATGGTAAAAGATTATTTTTAACTCATGGTCATATTTTTAATAAAGATAATATACCTAATATAAGTAATGGAGATGCTTTAATATATGGTCATACTCATATACCTTTAGTCGAAAAAACAAACAATATATTTATGATTAATCCTGGTTCCATTACATTTCCAAAGGAAAATACACCTCATTGCTATGGAATACTTAATGACAATCTATTTAAAATAAAAACCTTAGAAGGAGATATTTTTAAAGAGATTTCATTAATATAAATTCCTAAATGAAGTGATTTTTAAATTTAGTGAAAATTTATTTTAAAAAATTATATTTTTTATTGCTTCTTCTACCTTTAGGTTAAGAAGTTATCTAGTACCACAGAAATAGGATAAAATTTTTAAAATTTTAGATAGTACCTAGAAATAGAATAGATTTAATTTTAATACAATAAAAATAAAAAACATAAGCAATAAGCATATGAGTAAACTTTAGTAATTTTTAATATACCCACAGTAAAAATTACTAGGGAAATAAATTAATTTAAAAAGTATTTTTTATATCTTTAGATTAAAATTAAATCTATTTTTATACACAAACAATAATTTTACTTTTCAATAAATTCTACTATATCTTTATTAAATTTTTCTGCCTCTTCCATAAACAATATGTGACCACATTTTGAATAATCTATCCATTTTGCATTTTTAATTTCTTTTTTCATATACTCACAAGTTTCCTTTGTACAAAAAGCACTTTCTTCTCCTCTTGTTATTAACGTAGGTACTGTAATTTTTGAAAGTTCTTCTCTATAATCTTGATTTGACATGGACACCCAACAATCTACTACTACATGAGGAGTATTTTTTCTTACTTCTTCAAATACCCAATCCATATCTTCTTTTATTCTACAGCCTGAAGTTGCAAATAAAGATGGAACAAAACTTTCTATAACCTTTGGCCAATCTCCTGCTACATTAGCTATATGATTTAAATTATCTTTATGGCTAAACTCTCCGAAAAGCCCCATATGCCAATTTCCTTCTGCTACAACTTTTGGTGTCATATCTATAAAACATATATTAGATAGTTTATCACAAGCAAATTGTCTTACATATTCAAGTATTATAGTTGTTCCCATAGACCAACCTGCTAATGCTACATCAGAAAGATTTAAGTGTTCTATAAGATCTCTTACATCCTTTGCCATTCTATCCATAGTTAGACCATTTTCAGGTCTTTCTGATACTCCATGACCTCTTAGATCATAAGTTACAACTTTATAATTTTTACTTAATGTTTCTACTTGTTTTTTAAAAAAGCTATGATTACAAGTCCAACCATGTATAAATATTATTGGTTTTCCTTCCCCTTTTACTTCATAAAAAATTTTAACATTATCATTTGCTAAAAAATATGCCATAAAAAATCCCCCTTTAATATTTTTAAACTAATCTAAATTAAATTTATTTACTTCATCCTTTAAGTTTTTAGCTAACCTTTCTAATTTTGCCGACATTGTAGCTAAATCATTTATAGTAACTGTTTCTTGTTCAACTATAACACTTACTTCCTCAGTAGAGGATGCTGTTTCTTCGGATACACTGGATATATTCTCCACAAATGTATGTACACTATTTTTTTCTTCATCTATATTCTTTATACTTTCTATCAATACATAAGTTTCATTAATCATTTCATCTACAGATTTATTTATCACCTGAAATGAATTTATAGCTTCATTAGATGCTTCTGATGTATTTCTTATTATTATTTCTGATTTTTCTTCATTTTCTTCTGCTTTTGATATTTCTCCTTGCATTTCTTCTACTATAGTTTTTACATTTTTAGTAGCTACTTCTGTCTGTTCTGCTAATTTCTTTATTTGATCCGCAACTACAGAAAAACCCTTACCTGCTTCACCTGCTCTAGCTGCTTCTATACTTGCATTTAAAGCTAATAAATTTGTTTCATTTGCTATATTATTTATAGTAGCCACTATATCACCTATAGACGAGGATTTTAAAGCTAAATCTTTTATATTATTAGATATATATTTAGATACCCCTATATTTTCCTTTAGCCTTTCTACTAAGTTATCTATAGCACTTATACCACCTTTTGATGCTTGTCTAACTTCATTCATATAATTTCTTACATTATTAGAATTTTCACTTGTTTTATCTATTTCTTGTCCTAATGTAGACAATTTTTCTACAGCCTGCTGTGAGTCTTGTGCTTGGATAGAAGCCCCTTTAGCTAAATCTTCTACAGAAGTTGAGATTTCATTCATGGCATTAGTATTTTCTTCTGAAGTTTTAGTTAAATGCTGAACAAAATTAACTGTTTCTCCTGACTGTGTTAATATATTTTTTATAAAACCTTTAAGATTTTCTTTCATAACATCTATATCTCTATTTATATTTCCTATTTCATCTGAAGTTATTCTTGCCAGTTCTATAGATAAATCTTTATTTGATATTTTATTTATAGCTTTTTCCATTTGATTTATATTAGTTCTTATATTATTTGAAAATATATAAGAAAATACTGCTACCACATATATCATCATTGCTAAACAAGCGCAATAATAAACTAATGGACTAACTCTAATAGTGTTAATATATATGTTGTATGATGTATATAAATATGAAAAACTAACCAATATTAACATACTAAAAATAGCACCATATATTTTATTACCAATAGTAAATTTTATATAATTATTTTCATCTATTTTGTATGTATTTAATTTCTTTTCTATAAATATATCTATAAGTAATTTTTCTGAATTTAAATAATTAGTCATAAAACCTGTGAAAGATAAGCTCAAACCTATCAAGAAAGCTACAAAATACTGAGCTAAATCTATTTTCATAAATAAATTAGATATTAACATTATGCTAGGTACCCCTAGTAACCATCTAAAAAACATAGTTATTCCCTCTTTTAAAGGGAACTTTAATAAATCCTTCTTTATTCGCCCATATTCTTCTTCTGTAAGATTTTTTTCCCCATACAAGATTTTCAAATTATCATATAAAGTCTTTTTCCTTATATATATTCCTATAAGTATATTAATAATTATAGCTGATATTAAAGAAAAAACTCCTGACCAAAATCTTTGTCCATAAAATTTTCCTATATGCATAGTGCCTATAATTGCTACTGGCATAACTACTGCATAGGTTATACTCTCTAATTTTAGAGTTAAATTCCAAAATAACTTTTTAGCCCTCATTTTTTCGCCCCTTTAAACAATGTATTTTTTTCTAAATTATTTTTCTGTTTTAAAACACAATTTTAACTAAACCACGCTTAAACAAATAAACTTTTACAAAAAACTAATATTATTTTTATCTAGAGAAATGATTTTTATTTTTTGGCAATCAAACCTCAAAGTTACTTAATATATCCAAAAATCCTTTATTTAGTTATAACTTTACAATATGATTCAATTATTGTCAATATTTATATTTTTTTCTTAATAATTACTTATATTATTAAATTTTATATTTAATAGTTAAAGTAAGTAATCTAACTATATTTGCTTAATATTAGAGAAAGGACTCTATCAAATTTTCAAAAATAAATTTGATAAAGTCCTTTTTAATAATCATTATAATTTTTTATTCTTAATTTATTGAAAATATCTATCTAATAATCCCTTTAACATCTTTGCATGTCTTGCTTCATCTCTAGAAGCTTCATCTATAAAATCATGTACTTCATCTATATTTTCTTCTTTAGCCTTTACAGCTAAAGATTTCTTCATTTTGTTTGATCCTATCTCGCCCTGTAGCATTTTTTGTAAGTTTTCTTTTGTACAGTCAGAAATTTTTCCATTTAATTCTGCATATCTCGCTGCATGTTCTGCCTCTTCTGTAGCAATTACTTTTAATACCTCTGCTATTTCTGGGAACCCTTGTCTTTGAGCTACTCTTGCCATTGCTATATATAAACCAACTTCCCCAGTTTCAGCTCTAAATTGCCCTTCTAAATCAGTTTTAATATTTTCATTTTGAGCGGCTATACCTAATTGATTTTCATTTATTATGTCTAATTCATCCATTAAAATACCCCTTTCTCATTTAACTTTATTTACTAATTACTTTATAATCAAATATTAATTAGCAAATCTTTTACTAGTTTTTGAAAAAGGAGCTAAAATTATTCTACACTGTCATAAAAATAGATTTAATTTTAAAACCGCAAATATAAAAAATATATTCATAAACTAATTCATTTCATTAAGAAGTTCTAAATCTGGCTTCATTAAAAATTTTTTACCCAATGGAGGTACCCTCCTTGGTTTCATCATCGGCTCCTCACGTCCTGTGAGGAATTATAAAAATTTCAAATTCTGTCGGACTAAGAACTTCTAAAATTTATTCATATGTCTATTACATATATTTTTATATTTGCTATATTAAAATTAAATCTATTTTAAAAGCTTTGCTTTAAATTATATCTTTATATTTATACCATACGGATTTTATACACATATAATCCACTTCTGGTGGTAATTCATCTTTTACTGGTTTTAGCTTTGTTCCACCAACTTTTTTTATAGTGTCTAATATGAGCCTCTCATAATCTTTTTTTATAAAATTATCTAAATCAACTTCCATACCTTCTGACAGACACTTAAATAAATGCTCTTGTATAGTTATAGCCTTTAGGTTCCGCTCATCTGCAATTTCTTTTATGCTTTTTCCTTCTTTATATAGGTTATAGCTTAATACATGAGTCTTTATTTTAGACTCCTTATTACTTTTAGTACCTTCATAACTATCCATATTATTAATATCTATTCCCTTTTCATCCATATATTCTGTAATAGCTTTTATAAACCTTTCTCCATAAACCTCAGCTTTTCTTTCGCCTATACCTTTAATTTTTAATAAATCTTCCTCTTTAGTAGGCATGTATTCACTAAGCTCTTTTAAAGTAGCATCTGGGAATATCATAAATGGTGGTACAGATTCCTCTTGAGATATTGCTTTTCTTAACTGCTTTAGTCTATCTAGCAACTCATTGTCTGCTTTTACTTTCTTCTCTATTTTACTAACCTTTATAGCTACAGTTTCTTTTCCTTTTAACACATCATAGGATTTTGGTCTTAATCTTACAACGGGGAATTTATCATCTGTAGTTACCATATAATCATCTGCTATTAGTTTATTCATTAAAGACACTATATCCTTCTGAGTAAATTCCTCCATAATACCATAAGTGGATAAGCTATCTAAATCTAAGGATAAGAGCTTTTTATTTTTTGACCCTCTAAGTACATCTGCTACCATATTTACACCAAAACGTTCCTTCATTCTATAAACACAGGAAAATATCTTTTGTGCTTCTAAGGTTATATCCTTTTCTTCTCTATTGTCATTGCAAGTACTACAATTATTACATTTTTCTTCTAAAGGTTCTTCACCAAAATATTCTAATATATAGGACCTTAAGCATTTTGAGGTGTAGCAATAATCCACCATAGCTCTTAATTTATTATATTCATTATTTTTTCTTTCCGGAGATAAAAAGCTTTCATCTATAAAATATTTTTGAAGGCGAATATCATTAGGAGAGAATAATAATATACATTCACTTTCTTCTCCATCTCTCCCAGCACGACCCGCTTCTTGATAATAGGCTTCCATATTTTTAGGTATATTGTGATGTATAACAAATCTTACATTGGATTTGTCTATCCCCATACCAAATGCATTAGTAGCTACTATTATTTCTATATTATCAAAAGAAAAATCTTCTTGTGTTTTTTTTCTTTCTTCATCATTTAGCCCTGCATGATATACTCCTACTTTATAACCTTTTTTATTTATCTTATTATATAAACTTTCCGCTTCTTTTCTTGTAGATGTATATATTATACCTACCTTACCCATATTATTTTCCAAATAATCAAATATAAATTTTTCCTTGTCTTCTCCCTTTATAACAGAAAAGCTTAAATTTTCTCTATCAAAGCCTGTTACAAATACCTTAGGATTTTGAAGTTCTAAACTATTTAATATATCCCTTCTAACAGTTTCTGTGGCTGTAGCTGTAAAGGCTGCTACAATGGGTCTTTTAGATAATTTTCTTATAAAATTACTTATTTTTGTGTAACTAGGTCTAAAATCATGTCCCCACTGAGATACACAATGTGCCTCATCTACTGCTACCAAAGCTATATTTAAATTATTTAAACTTCTTACAAAACTATCAGATTCTAATCTTTCTGGAGCTATATAAATAAGCTTATAAAGTCCTTCCCTTGCATTAAATATTCTTTCTTCTATTTCTAAATTATTTAGAGAACTATTTATGTATGTAGCTTCTATTCCAACTTCTTTTAAGGAATCCACTTGGTCTTTCATAAGAGAAATAAGAGGAGATATTACTACCGTTACCCCTTCAAAAATCAATGCAGGTATTTGATAACATATAGATTTTCCTGCTCCCGTAGGCATAATAGCTACTGTATCTTCCTTTTTCAAAATACTTTCTATTACTTTTTCTTGAGCCTTCCTAAATTCATTATATCCAAAATGTTTTTTTAGTAAATTTTTAGCTCCCTCTAACATAAATTCACTTCCATTTCATATATTTATCCCATTTCAAATACTCACAGCTTTTATGAAATTGGGTGATGTTATAATTGTTTAATTGTTCAGTTTCAGTTATTTAGAATTCTTATACTGCAATAATCACTGCCAGAACATAGATAAGTTCTTCTTATAAAGTACAATTTTAGTATAAATTTATTAATAAGAAATTTATATTGTTCTACTTGTCTAAAATTATATCCAACTTTTTTTAAATATTTCTATAAAAAAATATTTTAAAATTTTCTATCTATTTTTTTTAATCCTTCAAATAGTATAACAAATTTTCCACCTTTGTGGGTAAAACTATCCCAAAGTACATGAGTAATCATACCTATAATAGCTGAGTAACTAAATACTAGAACTTGTGTTAAGAAATTTATTCTCCATGGTTTTAATGCAGTATTATAGTACCAACTATCTATTGGTTTTGGCATATGAACTATTAATGGTTTTTTTATTATTTTATGAAATAAATAAGCCAAAATAAAACATAAGGGTAAATTATATAAAAAGAAACCTATTAATCCATGTCCTATGGTAGCCATAGGTTTAAATCTTATAAAATATTCAAAATCAGGACTCATACTACCTAATATTAAAGCAGTAAAACTAAAATATTTATTCCATTTCTTTTCTAAGGGTAAAACTATTGCTGGATGTGAAAAAGTAAAGGGCATTATTTCTGTCCTCCTAAAATCTATATAATTATTTATTATAATTATTTTTATTAAGTCAACTAATTTTTAGCTTTTATAAATATAGTCTATTTTAACACATTATAAAAATATAATTTTATAAAATATAAAAATAAAATCTGGATTTTTAAACCATATATAATGTATAATTTAAATATAAATTAATAAATACAAGGAGTATAGTTATATGGAAAAAAAGCCTTCAGTTAAACGTTCCGCTACTCTACTTGCAATTGTTTCTTTAATTGTGTCTATAATTGTTATTTTACCAATATTAAATTGGCTTTTTAAAATAACTCCATGGCAAAAATGGGAAGGCCTCCCTTTGTTCTTTGGAATATTTATAAGTCCTCTTGGCTTTCTTTTGGGAATATCATCAGTAAGAATTGAAACTAATAAATGGGGTAAGCTAGGTATTGTTATTAACACTTTATTATTTCTATTACCTTTTATCTATATGACTTTAGGTGTTTTAATTTTCGGACCTTAATATATAATCAAAACTTAAAACTTTTCTATCTTGATTTTCCAACTCTAATCTATTTTTACATATTATAAGGAAAGTGCTACGCACTTTCCTTATTTAGAGTACAGAGTATAATGAACAGAGAACAGATTTAATTATGCTAACTTCTCTTGGTTTAAAAAATTAGGATATGTGGTGTAAAAGGTATTCGAGTAAGATTAGATCTTCTTATTTGTTTTTGCAAAATATATGTATGTTTCAAATTATTGTTCGAGCGTTCATTAAGTTTAATTTGAAACCATATATTTTAAGGAAAAACAAATTAGAAGTCTTTATGGTCACGAGTTACCTTTCTAGCCACATATCCTTTTTTTAACCCAAGGGTGATATAAGACCCTTTTAAGTCATAATTTCCTTATAATCCTGTTTCTATAAATTTATCATTCATATATTCAGTAACCTTATGTAAAGGCTTCTTAAGAACAACTAATAATAATGAACCTATAGAAAATATAAATAAAGCTCCTAAATTTTTAATTACAGCAGCTCGTACAGGCCCTGCTATAGCTTCTCTAAATCCTGCTATGGCATAAGTAAAAGGCCATAAAGGCTGTAATACACCAAATATTTTAGGATTAGTTTGTATTGGATATATTCCCCCTGCACCAGCTATTTGAAATACCATTATAACTACTGCAATAGCCTTTCCAAGGTTCCCAAAAATAGATACTAGAGTATATATTATAAAAGTAAAAGTTATAGCTGTTACTATAGTAAATACCATCAATAATCCCATACTTGCTGGTTTTATTCCTAAAATAAATACATCACCTAAAGTTACAATAACTCCTTGTATTATGGCTATTGATAAAAATAAAAGCAACTTTCCAAAATATACTTGAAGATGAGTAAGCTTTTTCTCTCCTTCAAATTCTTCTGCTTCTACAGATATCAATGAACTCATTAATAGAACCCCTACCCATATAGCTAAAACTGTATAAAATGGAGTTAGCCCTACTCCAAATATGCCTGTGTTATATATCTCCTCTTCTTTAATATTTATTGGAGAAGATATAAATGAGGCCATTTGTTCTGGATTTTTCTGAGTTAAATTTATTATTTTGTCTAAATTATCTTCAGTTAAAGAAGATGTTTTTTCCTGTAGTTTATTTATTGTTTTTTTAAATTCTGCTAATTTATCATTTATTTTTTTTCCATCCTTTAAAGCTGCATCACTAGTTCCTACTCCAAAATCACCCAAGGCCTTTAATTGAGGCATTACTAATTTGGTAGTATCTAATATGTCATTAGCTGTATCTAATCTATTGTCTAATCCTTTAGCAGTATTTTCTATTATCATAGTTGTTTGATTATAAAAAATATTGGATGTATTTCTCATATTTTTATTTATCTCATCATTTAATAGAAATATAGATTCTACAACCTGATTTATATTTTGTTTATTATTGTTTGAAGTAGAAACTTTATTCTTTAGTTCGCCTAATTTATTTTTTTCACTATTAACTTTTTCTTTTAAATTTTTTAAACTACTTATTAATTCCTCAATTTTTTTATTAGGTTTTAAAATATTTACTACTTCTAATGATTTTATAGTCCCATCTATATTAGTATTTATAGAATCACATAATTTTGATGCTTCATCTACAAGTTTAATCATTTCTGAATTATTACTAACATTGTTATACTCTTTTAAATTTGTTAATATGCTACTAATTTTATTATTTGTGCTTTCTCTATATATCATATCATTATTAATATTTTTTGCTATACCATTTAAATCTCGTTCCGTATCATTTACTAGGTTTTTGCTAGCTTCTGTTGCCTTCTGTAAATTATTTATTTGATCTGTTATAAGTGGTAGCTTGTCCTTTGTATCGTTAAAATACTGTTTCAAGTTTTCTGAATTTTTACTAGCATCATCTATTATATTTTTTACTTCTCCAATACTTTTATTTCCAAGCTCTAAAGTAGATTTTATGCCAAGTATCTTAGATTTATTCTTTTCTAATTGACCGCCTGTAGTATTCAATAATTTAAAAGCTTCTTTGTTTACTGTATAAACAAAATTAGTTTGAATTTCTTTAGCCAAGCTTCCTTTTGCTGCATTGGTTATTTTAGTTGCTATAGCATTTGATTTTTCATTAACTCTATATATAATATTTGGTTTTTGGGGATCTGTAGTTTTTAAACTTGCTAGTCCACTAGTAAAATTAGAAGGTATTTCTATAAGAGCATAATATTTACCTTCATTAAGTCCATAATTTGCTTGCCACTCATCTACAAAAACCCAGCCCATTTTTTTATTTCCCTTTAAATTTTGAACAATACCATTTCCTACATTTGTATATTTCCCCCTAACCATCATACCTTCATCCTTATTAACTATAGCTATAGGCAAATTTCCTGTGTTAGCATAGGGATCCCAACAAGCCTCTATATTAATCCATGCATACAAAGAAGGGATAAAGCATAATCCTAATACTACTATAATGGCTGCAGGATGTTTAACTATATTTGTTAGATCTCTTGAAAATATTCTAAATACCTTTTTCATATGCTCACCTCTTTATTTTCTCTATTTATTCTGATATTCCTGAAGCCTTAAAGTCTTCGTCAAACTTACTAATTTTATGATGTAATGGAGATTTTAAGAAAAATCCTATTAAAACAAATATGCCTCCCATTAATATAAGCATTATAAAATCTAATATTACACTAGATACAAGAGGTCCTCCTATTGCCTCTCTAAAACCCCCTATACTATAAGTAAATGGGAAAAATGGTTGCAGTATTCTAAATATTAACGGATCCACTTGTATTGGATAAGTTCCACCACTACCTGCTAATTGTAATATCATAAATACTATTGCTAGAGCATTACCAAACTTACCAAATATGGCCACCAAAGTGTACGTTATTATAACAAATATAATGGATGACACTACAGAAAACGCAAGCATAAGCGGAAAATTAACTGTATAAACTCCTAGTATAACCTTATTTCCCACAGCTACTATAAACCCTTGCATAGCAGCTAAAGTTATAAATGTAAGCATTTTACCAAAGTATTTTTGTCTTATAGTTATATTCTCACTACCTTCAAAATCCACCACCTCTGTTTTTAACAAAGATACCAGTATTAAAGTTCCAACCCAAAGGGCTAACACACTATATACTGGAGTCATTGCAGACCCATAATTAGGTATAGTATATACTGCTTCTTCCTTAATGTTAAAAGGATATGCTGCGGTCTGTGACATTAGCATAGGATTATTTTGAAGTACACTTATTATTTGTATTAAATCATCATTACTAACCAACTCTAATTTTTTACTTATTTCACCTATTACCCCTTTATATTCTGTTAGCTTATCAATTAATTCCTTGCTTAGCTTTGCTGATAAATCAGCTCCCTTTGTAGATGTAGCTAATAACTTTTCTATTTGTGTATTTAATCCATTACCTGCCTTTATAAGTTTACTAGCATCTTGAATAGAATTTTTGAAATTATTAATTATAGAACCTAATTCCTGTCTTATATTTGAATTAAAAACATTCATTACACTTTCAATTTGTTTATTTGTATTAGATATATTTCTTTTTAATTCATTTATTGAATTTTCATTTACTTTACTAGAATTTGAAGCAATTTCTTGTATCTTTAATAATTTTTGTTTTTCTTCATTTAAAGCTCCTTTAACATTATTAAGGGATACTATAAATTTTGACACTTCAGTATTTGGCTTTGTGTTGTTTATTTTTTCAAGGAATTCTATCATAGAATCAACATTTTTATTTGTACTATCTATATCCATAATTAAATTTGCTATAGAGCTATTTGCTTCGTTACTTGAAGATTCATTATTTAAAACTATTAAATTATCTAATACTGATTGAACACGATTATTAGTAGATATAGCCTGCCTTAATATAACGTTTATATTATTTAAGGAGTTATTAAATATATTATTAGTTTGATTTATTGTTTCATTTGTATTTGAAGATCTAGAATTAATATTTTCTAGCCCCTTAGTTATTTCTGGGAAAGTAGTTTTAACTACACTTAAATATTCATTTAGATTTTTAGAATTAGTATTTACACTTTCTAATCCTGTTAAAATTAAATCCATGTTTCGATTCATTGAAATAATAGATTCTTTAAGTTTTATTATTTCATTTTTGTTTTTTTCAAGATCTTTACCTATTCCATTTATAGAAGAAAATACAGTTTTATTTACAGTAGTAATAAAAGTGGTAGTTATCTCATTTATTAGTGTATTTTTAGCCATTCCAGTTATTTTCGCCGCAACAGGATTTTCTTTTGTATCAACTTTGTAAATTATTTCTGGATGTTTAGGATTATCTGATAAAACACTAACTATATCCGCTGAAAAATCCTCTGGTATTTCTATACTGGCATAATATGTACCATCTATAACACCCATATCCGCTTCCTTTTTATTAGTAAATTTCCATCCAATTTTATCATTACTCTTAAGTTTTTTCACCATCTCATTTCCTACATTTAGCTCTTTACCTTCAAAATCTGTACCTTTATCATTATTAATTACAGCTATAGGTACTGTACTTGTATTTTCATAAGGATCCCAACAAGCTTTAATATTGACCCAAGCGTAAAGTGATGGTAATACACAAACTCCTAATATTATGATTATTGCAATAAAATTCTTATTTAAACTTTTAATATCTCTCTTATATACCTTAATTATGTTTTTAAATCTATTCATTCCAAATTATTTCCTCCCAATTCTTTATAAAAACCAAAGTAGATGAATATATCATAGTTAATAAATTTTATATTTAAGTTATAAACAGCCGTGAAACGTATAGCTTGTTCACACATTTACTGACTGATTAATTAACCTTAATCTTAAAATAATCTTTTTTCTTATATAATTAATTATTATTCTTTGATTTAATCTTACTGTACTTACATAAATATTCTATCATTTCTTAGCTTATAGTATCTAATATTTTATTTATATATTTAAAATAATTTATGATACTTCCACATGCATTTTATATGTACTAAGCTCTAAGCCTTAAATTATTACCTTTACTTTATTTTTGATGGCTTCAATACTCATTAATTATATCAGAAATATGATATAATTGATTAAACTATTAATCACACCCTAATAGCTGTCATTTTTTTTGGATTTCATGTATTATTACACTGTAAACTTTCTAAAACAATAAATAATATTTTATTCTTTTTAATAGAATATCCGCTTCAATAGCATCATCTTTTTATAATATTACATATTTTTTCTTTATTCAACAGCCTATTGTTAACTTATATGATTAAATTCAAAATAAATGCCTATAACTATATATTTTTTATATTATAGTTTACTTATATGTAAATTATAACTATTTATGGATTATTTATTCCTAGCAGATTATAATAAATAGTATTTAGTTTCTTAACACAGATAAATTTAAAACTTCTTATAAAACTGAGTTATTTAATTAAGTATATTAGGCTTAAATTTAAATATATTTTATTTTGGAGAGCTATCCTTTACACAATTTCAATAATAAATTATAATTAAGCTTAACATTTTAATAGACTTATTATAAAAAATTACCTCAAAAGGTAATAGTAAGGAGTGACTAATTTGAATCTAAAAAAACTTCCTAAAATAGAGTTGCATTGCCATCTAGATGGTTCATTAAGAGTAGACACAATATTAGATATAGCTAAAAAAAATAATATTCCTCTTCCCAGCTATAATAGAGAAGAGCTTATAAATTATGTTTCTATAATGGATGATTGTAATTCCTTAGATGAATACTTAAATAAGTTTTTTATCCCTAATAAAGTTATGCAAACAAAGGAAAATTTAAAAAGAATAGCCTTTGAGTTATTAGAAGATGCTGCAAAAGATAATGTAAAATATATAGAAGTAAGATTTGCTCCTCTTTTACATGTTGAAAAAGGGTTAACTATTGAAGAAATTATAGAAAGTATATTAGAAGGAATTAAAGAGGCTGAAAAACTTTATGATATAAAAGGTAATCTAATATTAGGTTGTATGAGAAATATGGATATTCCCTCAGCCTTTGAAGTTGTAAAAAAAGGAGCTAAATTTATTGGCAAAGGTGTGGTTGCTATAGATCTTTGCGGTGGTGAAGAACCTCATTTCCCAGGAAAATATGTAGAGGTTTTAAAACTAGCAAAAGAATATGGATATAGAATAACTATACATGCCGGTGAAGCTGGTGTGGGGGAAAATGTTTTAGAGGCTATAAATCTTTTAAATGCTGAAAGAATAGGCCATGGAATATATATTAAAAATTCTCCTGAAGCTTATAAACTTGTAAAAGAAAAAAATATTCCACTGGAAGTGTGTCCAACAAGTAATCTTCATACTAAGGCTTCTGAAAACTATAAAGCCCATCCTTTTATGGATTTTCTAAAAGATGGCATTAAGGTTACTATAAATACAGATAATATGACTGTATCTAATACTACCATAACAAAGGAACTAGAAATGCTTAATAAATTTTGTGATTTATCTATAGAAGATTATAAAATACTATATCTAAATGCAGTGGAGGCATCCTTTGCATCCTATGAAACAAAACAACTGCTTAAATCATATTTTACAGAAATTACGGCTTAAAAGAAAGTTATACTACCCTTGGTTTAAAAAAGGAATATGCGGCGAGATCGGCAACTCACTTCAATAAGAGATTATAATTTGTTTTTTCTTAAAATATATGGTTCTAAATCATAACTCGCTGAAGGCTCAAACAATAATTTGAAACATACATATATTTTGCAAAAACAAATAGGAATCTCTAATCTTGCTTTAATGCCTTTTATACCACATATCCCCATTTTTCAAACCAAGGGAAGATAGAATAACTCCTTAAAATTTATATAAATTAAATTTGCGCCAAATCCATTTGCGTTAGCAACCAAATTTAATATAATAAAGCCAATAACCTCAGCAAGTTTTATTTTATATAAACTTACTGAGGTCATTATGTAATATATTATTTTTATTTTTGATTATTAATAAAATTTAAATAATACAACAAGTTAAATTAACTAAAAAAATCTATATGAGAAATATCTATATTTTTATCAGAATTTACACTTATATCAAATTTTCCTCCTGCATTTAAACCTACAATTCTAATAAAATATTTTCCATCTTTAGGTGTTGTAAAATTTATATCTCCTTTTTGATTTGTTTCATCTTTCTTGGTTATGATATTGTATTCTGAATCTAGAACTACAATAAAAAGTTTACCCTTAGTTATCTTTGTATTATCCTTAATATTTATTTTATTACCTTTATTGGATTTAACCTCCATCACAGACCACTTACCATCAAATTTCTTAAAATCAAAACTGTAGGCATTTTTGCTACTTATATCATTTTCTAGACTGTAAACATTTCTTTCAGACTCATCTCTAGTTGATAAATAGTTATTCGAATCAATATTAACAAAATAATTTTTATATACTGATCTTGATCCTGCAATTATTATAAATACTAAACAAGAGATAATTAGCTTGGTTCTTTTTTTCATTTTCTTTGCCTTCTTTCACGTATTTACAATTAAACTTAGTTTTTAAAACATCTTAATCTTATATATGATTTGAAATCATTATAAATAGTTTTTTCATTAATAGACTTTAATTTTTTATAATTTAATATGACACATAACATTGCTACAATCTGAAAAATACTAATATAAACATCTTTTAAATCAAATATGAAAAAATTTTTGAAGAAAATAAAATCTAAACTTCCTCCCCAAAAAACTTTATCTATTAAGGAACAAATTGATGCTGCACATACCAAAACAAATAAACAATACACTATTTTGTGAGCAGTATATCTTTCTTTAATAAAATCAAAGATTGCTATAAAAAGTAATAGTATTACTATATTTAAAACTATATGAGCAAATAAACTTATCCCCATATTACTAAAAGAATTAAAGTATGAATATTTTATATTAATAATTGGTTTAAATCCAAGTATGCTGCCAAATATATAAAATTCTTTATCCATAAAATTATTATGTATATAAATTTTTATACTTTGGTCAATTAAAACTAATGTTAACACTAGCAACATCACTCTTAGGCTTTTCTTCATATTCCTATTCCCCTACTTTTTAGTAATTAATAAACACTAATACTAAAATCACTACTTATTGTACAGCTGTCATTCCGTCTATAAAACCCCTTATAAAATCTGGAACAGCCATTGCTAAACAAACTAAGATAATAACTTTTCCTATAGAATTTACGTGCTTATATTTTTTTATTTTCTTACTTACAACAAGCATAACAACACCAATTATTAGTCCTGAACTTATGATAATATCTTTCATTTTCTACTCCCCCTAACATTGTAATATCTTGTAATTAACAGCTTAATTATATACATTACTACCTTTAATTTCAATATAATCTATATGTTTACTAATAAAAATATTATGAAAGGTATTACTAAATAATTAATTTTCTAATCTTTAATTAGATTTTTTCCCTTTGTTATATAGCATCCTAGCTTTAATTGCTAAATAAACATAGAAAACCGCTATTAGAGGAATTAAGAATACAATACTTCTTCCAAGTGCAAAGGGTGTTTCAAATAAGAAACCTCCCCAAAATGGTACACCAGTTCTTTCCCATAATCCTGGTGTATAATACAGTAATTTAGGATTAAGTATTAAATTAACATTAATATTCCCGTCGGATATGTAGGCTACAGACATCAATAAAAAACACACTGCTGATATAATGGACTTATTAGATAATCTTTTATATCTTGCTGCTTTGGATATATCATCTGAAAATATATCTTCTTGGCTGTTTTCATGAATTTTTTTGAAATATTGAACTCCTGAATTTTTACTACCAGCTAGATGTTTCCAACCACTATCTTCAAATAAAGTACAATAATCAATAAAGCTTTCTTTCTTATTAAAAATTATATAATCAATTCTAACTGTAGTATCTTGTGGTTCTATAGAATAAAATTTATACCCAAAAGATATATTTTCTAATTCATAACCCTTTTTATACATTTCATTTAACCACTTTTCTTCTCTATTATAATCAGCAAAAATCCTAAATTTCCTCATATTAATTCCCCCCAAATTTACTTTCTGCTATGTTAATCATATGATGCATTCTTTCAATGTCCAAAAGCAAAATTTCTTTTCCCTTTTCAGTAATCACATAAACTTTTCGCCTATTATCTTCTGTACCTACAAATTTTATTAGTTTTTGTTTCAACAAATTTTCAATGGCTCCATAAAGAGTTCCCGCTGCTATCTTAACTTGATAGTTACTTAATTCTTCAACTTTTTCCATTATAATATAGCCATAACCAGGCTCTAATAATGCTAAAAGAATATAATATGTTGTTTCTGTTAGTGGTAAATTTTTATTTCTATTCATAAATTCCTCCAATTATACATTTTACAGGTGTACAGTTGAACTATATACTTTTACTATATACAGTTTAACTGTATATGTCAATATTAAAAAAGCTTTATGACTTTTTCGTCATAAAGCTAATATAAATATTACTCTATTTTATAAAAATCTCGATACACTTTGAAAAGGCTATTTTTAGCTTTTCAATAAAGACTTTAATAAAAGTTATAATTTTAAAATCATTTCATATTGACTAACTCCACATTCAAATCCTAATTTCAGTAAAAAATCTTTCATAGATCTAGATTCTCCATCTACATTTATAACATTAATATTATATGATTCTGTATTTTTCATTAAATCTGTAAGGATACTCCTTGCAATTCCTTTACGTCTGTAATTTTTGTTTACTGCTATTTGTGGAATATCTCCTGTTTTCTTATCAATAACTCCGTAGCCAACAATATTATCATCCAACCGTACAATAGAATATATGAATGCATCTGATACAACATTAATGGAATCAATAGAGTTCTGCCAAGATGGTACGAAGTCCCAAAACTCTGTTAGTTCTCTCCAATCATTTGAATTAATCGTATTAACATGTTCAACCTTATAAGTTGTTATAGGATTATATTTATTTTTATCTAAATGAAAACATTCAAAATCCCTTAAAATCTTAAAGCCTTGTTTTTTATAAAGTTGAAGTGCAGATGTATTTGATTGAATTACTTCAAGTAAATACTGCTCTACTCCCATTTCTTTAAATAATTGTCTTACATTTAGTAGCATATTACTTGTTATGCCTTGTTTTCTATAAGTTTCTATAACACCTGTTCCTGTATCATAAGCAGTTAATTTCCCATCCCAATTTCTCACTCCATTTAAAACGAATCCAACTAATGTCTCATCATTAAATGCCCCTATAGAGGCTTTAGCAACATAACCTCTTCGTTGAAGCATATATTGAAATTTTAAAATAGGTAAATCCATTTTTACTTGATAATCAGAAAATGCATTTAAAAATGTCTCGTGCAACTTTTCAATACCTATATTTTCCAGGGTATCATAACTAAACATTTCTTATTCTCTCCTATCTAAAAATTATTATATAAACATGGTTCTTAATGCTTCTTTCTTAAGCACCTAAAATATATAATTATTCTTTTATATCCAGACTCTATTCTCTTTAGATATATAATTATAAAATATTATATTATTGATAAGAAATTATGCTAAATAATACTATAATTGTTTAAATTGTAAATTTTAATTTAACTATTTTTAATTCTTTTCTTTTTAGATTTTGGCATAGGAAGTTCTTTATAAGTTGCAAACACAATTTTATTTAAATATTCCCTATTATCTAAGGATTCAATAAGAAATGAGGGCTTGGCACCTTCATAAGCAGGTGCTTCTATGACTTCATTTAATAAATCTCTACCTGCCTTTGTTATCCTTAAGAAAAATTGATTATCGCATATTAATCCTATTATTTTGTTATTACAATAAACTCCGTAATCACCAAACATTTTCTTATAAGTTATATTCCCAGCGTCACCTATTTGATCACAAACGTATTCTACAAATTCTATATTCGAAGCCATATTCATCCCCCTATTATCTAAAACTTTTTCATAGTATAACTTTTATTCATTATATAGACTAAAAATATTAATTTTATACAATATTTATTTAGATATATTGGAACATGGGAAAACTTTATTAGGATCTGATCCTGCCCTTAATCCCTTGTCTAATTGTTGAATTCTATCCATATCTTCTTTACTTATTTCAAAATCAAATATATCTGCATTCTCTTTTATTCTTGATGGAGTTACTGATTTAGGAATAGTAACTACACTCATTTGTAAATCCCATCTTAGTACAATTTGAGATATTGTTTTCTCATATTTTTTAGCAAGATCCTGTAAAAGTTCAATTTCGAATACTTTACCTCTCATTAATGGGGACCATGCTTCTAACTGTATATTATTTTTGCTGCAGAATTCCATTAGCTCCTTTTGAATAAGCTGAGGATGGAATTCTACCTGATTTACCATTGGCATAATTTCAACATCTTCTAATAACCACTTTAAGTGATCAACTAAAAAATTACTTACTCCAATAGCTTTTACACGTCCTTCTTTATAAAGTTTTTCTAAAGCCTTCCATGTTTCTTTAGTCAAAGATTGAGGCCAATGAACTAAATATAGATCAAGATAGTCTGTGCCAAGTTTTTTTATAGAATTTTCGAAGGATCTTAAAGTTTTTTCATAACCTTGATCTGAGTTCCAAACTTTACTTACTAAAAATATCTCTTCTCTAGGAATTCCACTTTCTTTTATTGCGGTGCCAACTCCCTCTTCATTACCATAATAAGAAGCAGTATCTATATGACGGTATCCAATTCTAAGTGCTTCTTTTACTGACTGAATAACTATATTTCCATTTTCAGCCTTATAAGTACCAAATCCAAGCCATGGCATTTTTACTCCGTTATTTAAAATTGTATAACTTTTTATATCTTGCATTAAATCACTCCTTACAATTTTTATATTTCTGTTTTCTCAACCTATCGAAATATAATAGTTTCAGCAAAAATCATTACTTCCCAGAAATAAGAGAAAAATCAATATCAAAAACTTACAAATAGTAATTGTATGATTTTTAAAGCTATTTTTTCATAATTACTTAACACAACTTAATAGCCTGCATAAGTTAGTTTGTATACTACAATTCTATTTCAAAAGCATACTCTCACTTATTCAATATGTTTTTTCTTTGGTTTTTTCTTAATTTTTATCATTTCTATTAATTCATTTATATATTTATCATCTTGAATCCTTATTAATAACCATTTCCCATCATGATAATGCTTAGTATCATTAAAAATTCGCTTCATATAATCACTAAATTCATCTCTTCTACTTTCAAATTGTTCAATCTCTTTTTTACCATATACAAGAACACAAGAAAAACCATTTTTTTCTGGGAATAATGATAACAGTGTTTTGCCACTTCTCCTAAACCTTATCAGTACTCCATAATTTTTTCCACCATAATGTATTTCTTTATTAAAGTCATAATTTTCCTCAATAAAGGTAACTATTTTATCAAAGTTTTTTACTGCACTATTACCAATAAAACATCTCATTTCATCATAGGTTGGTAATGGTTCTTTATTATACATTCTTTCAATATCCATTTTTGTATTGCCCCCTTAATATTATAATTTTCTTGTTTATATAATATCAAATCAATTATGACAACATTATGTCATATAAGGAGCAGTATTATATGTTCATATCATCCCTTCCTAAAATTATGCTTTGTGTTCTCCCCATAGACAATCTGTTACTTTTATTTCAGTAAATGTAGCTTTAAAAGAATTTTTGCTTGGCGAACATGCAAGCAAACCAAAATTAATTTCTTTTGCTCCTTCAAATAAGTGAAAAATTCTCATTTGCTTAAAGTTTACACCATCAAAGGAATTTTCAAAACAGTAATCACTTCCTCTCCTACTTAACCTATACCACATAGATTTTACAGATGATCCAATATCCATAGTTGCCCAATCAGAATATCCTTGATTAGTTACAACACTTCCAAGCCATGAAGTATTATTATCATGAAATTCAATGCATGCCTTTGCCCAATTTTCGCTATTTTGATAAATGGCAAGTCCACATTGATCAAACAATGCTGTGCTATTAAAATCTGTCTTTACTGTAAAGGAAAAATATTTTTCATCTGTTGTAACATAAAGAATATGAGCATTATCATTTCTAAATCCATAATAAGTTCTTTGCCAAAAATCAGTGTTAGGCTCTGTTATTATTTCAACCTTATCCTCTTCAATTAAATAATTCTTAGGTTCAAAAAACCATTTGGCTTCTTTCGTATTAAATCTAAACATAATTTATCTTTAGTTAGAGAGTGTATTACAAGTACACAACCCTACTAAATACTCACTTCCTTTCTTTTTACACTATTTTATGTATATAGCCTATTGTTATAACTTTGTCCATAATTATAAAAATAAGAACAATGAACACAAATTTAATAAGGATTATTCTCAAAATCTTTAGAAATCTTTTTTTAAATAAACCATATCAATTAGTTGAACTCCATTTTCATAAATAGGATGATCATAATTATCAATAAAAAAATTTTTAACTCTATGAGAAATTTTAAATCCACAATGCTTATAAAAGGGAATCGTCAATGGGCTATCTCCAGTCCCTACAAGCATTATTTTGCATTTATCCTTATGATATTCAAATACATACTTAATTAACTGGCTTCCATACCCTTGTCCCTGATATTTTTCATATGTTGCTAAATTCTTTATCTCATATATGCCTTCCTCTTCATTGGTTACTACACAAATACTTTTTAAATCTCCATCATATAAAGCAAACATTTCCCCACGGTTTAAATATTTATCAATCATACTTTCTTGCTCATCTGCTAAAAGTAATAAATCTAAAAAACTCTTTTTATTCTCTTTTATTATTTTAATTTCCATGGTATCCCCCTATTACGTAGATAAACTTTACTTCTTTTTATTTTACAAGTACATCTTAATCGCCTAAAAAACTAATTATTTCATCCATAAATAAATCTACATTTTCAAAATATCTTGTTTGTATTTATTCCATTTTTATCTTCATGAATATATTTATAATTAAACACAAATATGTACTAAATCCTAATTTTATTATACTATGATCATTATCTTAAGACCTTCTTCATAATAAAATTTTTTAAAAATTGTCCATTCCGTTGAACATATTGTTCTTTTACAACCTCATAACCTCGTTTCTTGAAAAAAGGTTTGGCTGTAATAGAGGCATTAGTTGTTACAATACTGATATGATTTTCCTGTGCATAACTTTCTAACTCACTAGCAATTGTAGTTGCTACACCAATACCTTGATAATCCTTATGAACATATAGTCTATCAAGATATCCAGTTGCATCTAAATCTCCAAATCCTATGATAACACCGTTTTCCTCAGCCACAATAGAATAATGTTGTGAAAGAGATTTATCCCATAAAGCAATATCAATTTCTTTAGGTGCCCATACATCAAGTTGTTCAAGGCTATAATCCCTTGAATTTATTGAATGAACAGTATTATAAAATAATTCTACGATTTCTCTACAATCCTCTGATTTATACATTCTTATGTTCATTGTAAGTTCCTCCTTACTTTTCAAAAACATATTGTTTGCAATCATTTTAGCCCTCACTAGCATGCCTCTTGTGCCAATTAACTTTTAAATAAGTCATAACTTAAGAATGTTCCCGTCACAACTATAAATGAATGTTATGCTGTTATTCAACGCTCAATCATTCATTCTAACACCCCGTATACATTGAGCAAGTCCTATTATCAAAACAATTAATTCACCATATCCACCCAAACTACTATCTTCACTTATAATAAAAAAGCCTCCAATTAAAATTATTGCAATTCCTAATAAAATGTTCTTAATTCCCTTCAAAAGTTTCACCCCCGATAATTATAAAATAACCTTTCAATTACTCTATTAAACTTGCTACGCATTTATCTACAAATATATACTAGATGGTAGTTTAAATTTATGCAGGTTCTTCTTCAATGATATACCAACTATCTCCTGTGACTTTAACAGTAAGAGTTATTGGTATATATCCCTTGGGCCTCCTATCACTTTATTTTGTGAATCTTTTATTTCAACTGAATAGTTCATTTTTACATAAACTTTATTATTTATTTTCTTTTGAGAGTCCTCTCTTAATTTGAAATCTACTTTAAAAGGCTTCTTATATTCAGGATCATTTACATCATAAGTATCATATATATTTATATATTCAAACACTTCCTTTGATATATGCTTGGACAATTTATCAGAATACCCTCCATCTGTTAGAAAGGCTTCTTTTACTACATCATAGACATGTATATATTTATTAATGTTATTAACTTTATTATTAACTTTTTGGTAATATATAAATGATATAGGTATTATTAAGATAAGTATAATCAAATATATCTTTCTTTTCTTTTTAATAACAAACACAACCTTTCATATATATATTTATGCTCATTATCTCACAGCATTTTTTCGTATAATCTAAACCAGTTTAACCCATAGTTTCCAAGTCCTAAGTCAACTGTATCAATATATTTAAAACCACATTTTTCATATAGCTTAATGGCAGGTATATTGCCTTCGTAAACATCCAACCTAATTGATTTAGCTCCTAACTTAATACTGTGTTCAATAGAAAAATCCATTAATGATTTTCCTACACCACATTTCAAAAATTTAGGATGCACTACAAATGTATATACAACGAAAACATCTGAATAGTCAAACTCAAATTCCCATTTAGCTTTATGATATGCAGATTCAGGCTCATGGCTCAAGATAACAGAACCAATAATTTTTCTATTATATTTTAATACATATAGATTACCATGTTTAATTCCATCAATTGCATTTTGCCTAACTGGATATATACCCTTTATCCATCCAGGATAGTTTACTCCTTTTTCTAAATAGTCGTTCAAATCGTTATAAAGCTGTTCTAATTCATCAATATCATTTACTTTTCCTAGCTCAAAAATCATATCCATATGTATATCTCTCCAATCAACGTAGAATATAAATAACCCTTGCACTATTTTACAAATATGTATTAAATCATAGCTTAATTGTATACATTATAAATATTAATTTCAATATAATGTATATATTTACTCATAAAAGCATTTAATCCACAATTAATTACTTTAAGTATTTTTAAAATTAATTGATTTTAAACTATAAATCTATAATTAAAACACACATAATATATAAATATAATTTTATGATTTATAATGTTATGATAAAATATAATACAATGATACATTCATTACAAAAAAGTACTTTATATAATTAAAATAATTAATTATATAGAGTTATTTTGTTAATATATAATGAGTTTATGGGAGCAAATAAAATTGATTAAGGAAAATTTGAATTTAGATAAGGTCATAGATCTAAAAAAATGGGTTAAACTACAGGACTCTTTATCATTAGTTACTAAGGCAGCTATAATAATCGTGGATTATAAGGGAAATCCAGTTACAAAACATAGTGGTTGTAATAGGTTTTGCAGCGCAGTAAGATCAAATCCACATCTTGTCAAGTATTGTCAAAAATGTGATTCAAGGGGTGGATTAGAAGCAGTTCGTTTAAATAAACCATACATATATTTATGTCATTATAATATAGTGGATATAGCAATTCCAATAATTGTAGATGGCAAATATATTGGAGCAATTATGGCTGGGCAAATAAAACTATCTGATTATAATGCTTCAGATTTTTTAGAACAAATAGTTATAACACCTAAAAATTCTATAGCTAGACACGCCTTAGAAGAATTTAAAGAATATTATGATGAAATTCCTGTTTTATCATTAAAAGAAGTGAAAGAAATAGCTAATATGTTATTTTCTTTATGCAATTATTTAGTAGAAGAAGCTTTAAATAAAAATTTAATTTCAGAAATATATCAAAAAACTGTAACGTCTGAATCAAAAATAGATTCAAACACCTTAACAGGATATACAATGAAAAATATTGAACATGCAAAAAAAGAAATATCTAATGCTTTACTAAATTCTTATGTAAAAGAAAATCTTTCAAGTGATAATTTAGATATTTCAGTAAGCAATACATTAAAGCCTGCTATTGAGTATATCTATAATCATAAAAGCGAAAATATTACTGCAAAAAAAATGGCAGAGGTTTGCCATATAAGTCCTAGTTATTTTAGTAGGCTATTTGCAAAAGAAACAGGAAAAAGCTTTTCAAGCTTTGTTTCTAATCTAAAAATAGATTGGGCAAAAAACTTATTAGAAGAAACAGATATGCATGTAAATGAAATCAGTGATGAACTTGGCTTTAACGAAACAGGCTATTTTATAAAAATATTCAAAAAATATGAAGGTGTAACCCCTTTTGTATATAGAAAATACTGTAAAAAAAATTAAAAAATATTAATATGTAACACTTTCTATATACAAATTACTATAAGAATTAAAAAGTATTAAAATATCCTATTTATATTTATATATATAAATCATTGAAAAAGCAAAAAAATATTCTTCATACATTACCTATAATAGATTTAATTTTAATATATAAAATACATTTAATGAACCTACTAATTTAGAATTTCTTAACAAACTAAAGTAGTTTATAAATGTATTTTTTGTCTTTAAAATTAAGTCTTTTTTATTTTTTCCCTTTTTTATATATTCTGAATATTTCCTCTCAATTGTAACCTTTTACATATTTACCCTTTAATATTTTTACATATATCCCATTTTAAACAATGAAAAGATATGAAATTACAACAAATTTACTCAACCACAAAAAAATACGATTTTTAATCATAATTTTTTGTCATGTAAGTCCAATGCATATTTATGTAAACGATATTACAATAAAGACAAGTTAAAAAATAAAAATATTTTTACAAATTAAGGGGAGATTATAATGAGAAAAGCATTTATTTGTCCAACTAAATATGTTCAAGGTGAAGATGAATTATTAAACTTAGGTTATTTTGTAAAGAGCTTTGGGGAATCAGCTCTATTAATAGCTCACAAAGATGATATAAAGCGTGTTAAAGATAAATTAGATTCAACTGCCAAAAAATTTGGAATTACTTTTGTAGAAAGTGAATTCTGTGGAGAATGTTCAAGAGAAGAAGTTGCAAGATTACAAGAAATTGCAAAAAATAATAAATGTGCATGCACTATAGGACTTGGTGGTGGTAAAGCTATCGATACAGCAAAATGTGTTGCTAAAGGTAATTCACTAATAATTGTTCCAACAATAGCAGCTACAGATGCCCCAACTAGTCACTCTGCTGTACTTTACACACCAGACGGTTCCTTTGATGATTACGCTTATTTCTGGCAAAGTCCAACTGTAATTTTAATAGATACTACAGTTATTGCAAATGCTCCAACAAGATTCTTAGTTTCAGGAATGGGTGATGCATTATCAACATATTTCGAAGCAAGAGCAACTTCAAATTCTTTTTCAAATGTTAATGCAGGTTTACCTTGTGGTGTTAGAGAAGGATTATGTCCACCAGCAAAAGGAACTAACACAGCATTAACACTTGCAAAAGCTTGTTATAAAACATTACTAGAAGATGGTGTAAAAGCAAAAATAGCATCAGATTGTAATTTAGTAACACAAGCATTAGAAAACATAATAGAAACAAATATTCTTTTATCAGGCCTAGGTTTTGAAAGTGCTGGTTTAGCAGCTGCTCATGCAATCCATGATGGATTAACTATACTAGAGGGAACTCATAAATACTTTCATGGAGAAAAAGTTGCCTTTGGAACAATTGCTCAATTAGTTCTTGAAAATGCACCAAAAGAAGAAATCGACGAAGTAATAAACTTCTGCTTAGAAATTGGACTTCCTGTTTGTTTAGAAGATATTGGTGTAGACAGTATTACTGATGAAGAACTTATGGAAGTAGCTAAAAAATCTTGTATAGAAGAAGAATCAATGCACTCTATGCCGTTTAAGGTAACTCCAGAAGCAGTGGCCGCAGCAATAATAACAGCAGATACATTAGGTAAAAAATATAAATCAAATAAATAGAGGTGTAAATATGAAAAAAATAATAAATAAACCTGAAACTGTAGTTATGGAAATGTGTAATGGAATAGCTATGGCACATCCAGAATTAGAGTTTGTTAGAAAATATAAAATAATGAAAAAAAAGAATATAAACAAAAATAAAGTTAGCTTAATTAGTGGTGGTGGAAGTGGTCACGAACCAGCTCATGCCGGATTTATTGGAAAAGGAATGCTGGATGCAGCAGTATGCGGAGATGTGTTTGCTTCTCCATCCCAAATTCAAGTGTATAAAGCTATAAAAGCTACAGCCAGTGAAAAAGGAACTTTATTAATCATAAAAAATTATAGTGGAGACATTATGAACTTTAAAAATGCCGCACATTTAGCTAGTGAAGATGGTATTAAAGTTGATTATGTAAAAGTTGATGATGATATAGCTGTTGAGGATAGTTTATATACTGTAGGACGCAGAGGGGTTGCTGGTACCGTACTAGTGCATAAAATAGCCGGTGCAGCTGCCGAATTAGGTTTATCTTTAGAAGAAGTTAAATCAATTGCCGAAAAAGCCATAGCTAATGTTAGAAGTTTAGGTTTTGCATTATCATCTTGTACAGTTCCTGCTAAAAGAACTCCAACTTTTCAATTAGCAGAAGATGAGATGGAATTCGGTGTTGGAATCCACGGTGAACCTGGAATAGTGAGAGAAAAGATTGCTACAGCAGATGAATTAGCTAAAAAAATTGTTGATTCCATATTAAAAGACATGAAAATAGATGGATCAAATAATGAAGAAGTCGCATTATTAATTAATGGTTTTGGTGCTACCCCTCTACAAGAATTATATCTTTTTAATAATTCAGTTACTGCTGAGCTTGCAAAGAGAAATATAAAGATAAATAGAATATTTGTAGGAAACTATATGACTAGTATAGATATGGAAGGTGCTTCAGTATCTATTATGAAACTAGATAAAGAGCTTAAAGAGTTATTATCAAAAGAAAGTGACACTCCTGCATTTAAAGTTTCAGGACCAGTTGAACCGGTTGAATATATAGCTTTAGAAAACAATAATGATGCTATAAAAGAAGTTACTTTTGATTTAGAAACATGTGATTGTCACAGTGAAATTAAAGATGAAAAAATCACTTTAGATAATATGATTTATATTATAGATAAGATGAGTGAAGTAATAATAGCAAATGAAGTTCATTTCTGTGAATTAGATTCTCATGCTGGTGATGGTGATTTTGGTATGAGTGTAGCAAAAGGCTTTAAACAATTAAAAAGAGAATGGAAAGCTATACTTAAAGAAGATAATATGACTATTGGTAAATTCTTAAACGAATGCTCTTTAATAATTATGGAGCATTGTGGTGGAGCATCAGGTCCAATATGGGGATCAGCATTTAGATCCGCTGGAAAAAAGGTCGGAGATAAAAAAGAATTATCAGTTTCAGATTTTGCTGAAATGATGCAAGCAGCAGTAAAAGGAATACAAGCTACAGGAGAACGTTCTTTTGGAAGAGGAGCAGTAGTTGGAGATAAAACTTTAATTGATGCATTAGTTCCTTGTGCTGATTTGTGGAGTGAAAGTGCTAATAACAATACTTCTATCCATGAAGCCTTCCAAAAAGGTGCCGCTGCAGCAGTTAAAGGTGCAAAAATGACTGAAGAAATAGTAGCACGTATGGGTAGAGCAGGCACAGTTGGTGAAAGAAGTATTGGTTACCCAGATGCAGGTGCTTATGGATTAGGAGTTATATTTACAGAAATATCAAATTCATTAAAATAAGCCTTCTAATATTATAATAACTCATACAATTATTATAATTTAAAATTTAACCTAAAGACTCCAGTAAATACCTTATTTTTACTGGAGTTTTTATTTTTACCCTTTTTTAAAATATTTCATTTATTTGATGACTGATTACTAGTCACTCTAATACTTCCATCCTCTTAAAAGTATAAGTATTAAAGTGGGCTATCATTTTCTAAGCTTTACTGGAAGTAAAAATTCTATCTGAAACTTAGAGGTCCTTTTATTTATACTATTTCAAGCTGTTATTTTTCAACAATAACTTTACTAATTAATTTAAAAATATTTCATATTTTATTTACTATCACTATGACAAATTTAAGTTAAAATAAGTTAGGATAACTTATTAAATTATTTTAATAACCCATTGCTTTCCTATGATAAAGCAATGGGTTGATACTTCTTATCTGCTATGATAAAATTATTTTTGGCAATGTAAAATTCCTGTCATTTATTGACGATTAATTATATTTTATGCACACATTTTATGATTGATTGTTAATCAAAAAACAAAGTAAAGGTTTTTGGGAGGAATTTTTATGAACAAAAAATTAATTGCTATCACATTATCTACATTAGTATTGGTAGGAGGTATTACTGGTTGCTCTAATAAAAGTACTAGCACAAATAGTGACAGTACTAAAACTGAACAATCTGCTGATAAGCCACTAAAACTAGATTTTGTACAAACTAGTAGACATGATGATAGTGCAAACAAATTTTCAATGGTTTATGATAAAAAACCAGAAAAATCTTTAGCGGTAACAAATTGTATGATCGAAATGATGTTATCTATGGGATTACAAGACAAAATGGCTGGTACTGCATACGCAGAAAACAATATACTACCAGATTTAAAACCTGCCTATGATAAGGTACCCGTTATGAGTAAAACTTATCCATCTAAAGAACAAATACTATCAAATGGAGTTGACTTTATAATAGGTTGGGGTGGCGACTTCAATGATAAAGGTGTTGGTAGTATAGACTGGTTAAACGAAAATAAAATAAAAGCTTATATTCCAAGATCTGTAAGTCCAGATGCAACGGTTGATTCTATCTATGAAGATTTTAAAAATCTTGGAATAATCTTTGGCAAGGAAGATAAAGCTAAAGAATTAACAGAAAAAATGAAATCAGAACTAAAAGAAACTACGGACAAAATTAAAAACGTTGATAAAAAAGTAAAAGTTTTAGGATATGACTCTGGAAAAGATAAAGCTGTAGTTGTTGGAAAAGGTATAAATAACGAAATAATTAAACTTGCACAGGGTGAAAATGTCTTCGGCGATATGAAAAAAGATTACCCTGAAGTATCTATGGAAGAAATAATAAAAAGAAATCCAGATGTAATAATGGTTTTAGAGTATTCTGTTGGAAACGGTGGAGATACCTTTGAAAACAAGGTTAAAGCTCTTAAAGCAAATCCTGCTTTAAAGGATGTAAATGCTATAAAAAACAACAAGTTTATAAAAGTTGAATTAACTGAATTATATCCTGGTGTAAGAGTTCCTAAAACTGTAAATAAATTAGCTAAAGAATTCTACCCAGATAAATTTTAGTTGGTGATAAAAATGAATAATAATAAAAAAACTTTAAAGTGCAAAAATAATTGCACTTTAAAATTTATTCTATTAATTATAGCCTTGTTTATAATAACTACTGTTTGTATAACCTTTGGTTCTGTAAAAATAGATGTAGGTGTAACCTTTAAATCCCTTATAAATAACATATTAAACAAAGAAATTTTTGCTAAAGATTGGCCAAATAATATTGATAATATAGTTTTTAAATTAAGACTTCCAAGATTGCTTCTAGCTATAGTTTCTGGTGGTGCTTTAGCCCTTGTGGGAATTTTAATGCAAACTTTAACTAGAAACTCACTGGCAGATCCATACATATTAGGTATATCCTCTGGAGCATCTGCAGGGGCTACACTATCTATAATATTAGGTGTTTTAAGTTCTTTTGGACATCTTGGAATAGCCTTGGGAGCATTTTTAGGTGCTCTAATCGCATCTATTATGGTATTTAAAATATCCGGAGTAAGTAAAGTATATTCTAAAACTAAATTGATATTAACTGGAGTTGCTGTATCTTCTATATTTACTGCAGTAACAAACTTTATAATAACATTTGCCAAAAATGATAGCTTAGTTAAAAGCGCAGTATTTTGGACTATTGGTAGTTTAGCAGGAGCAAACTATAATCAGGTAAAGTTTTCTCTTGTAATAATGGTTATAACCGCTATTTTAAGTATGTTATTATATAAAGATTTAGATGCTATGCTGTTAGGTGAAGCCGTAGCAAAAAATATAGGTATAAATACTAAATTTATAATTAGATTTATAATGATAGCTTCTACACTTTTAACAGGTACTATAGTAGCTTTTACAGGAGTAATTGGATTTGTAGGCCTTATAGTTCCTCATATAGCAAGACAAATGGTTGGCTCCTCTCATAAAAAATTAATACCTTTTGGTATTGTAATAGGATCAATATTAATGGTAATTACAGATACTATAGCTAGAACCGTATTATCTCCAGAAGAAATTCCTATAGGAGTAATAACTGCATTTCTAGGAGGTCCTTTCTTCCTATATTTAATGCAAAAGAGCACCTATAGATTTGGAGGTAAGTAAATGAAACTAAAATTAGAAGGTATAAAATATGATATAGGTTCGAAAGAACTTTTACGTGGAATAGATTTAAATGTAGAGAAGAACCATTTTGTTGGATTAATAGGCCCAAATGGCTGCGGAAAAACTACATTATTAAAAAATATATACAGATATTTAACTCCTAAAGAAGGATCTGTGTATATAGATGATAAAAATATCTATGGAATGAAAAATAAAGAACTTTCTAGACTTATGGCTGTAGTTATGCAAGAACATTCATTAGAGTTTGATTTTAGTGTGAAAGAAATAGTAGCTATGGGAAGATTTTCTTCCAACAATCGATTTGCCAGTGTAGATGAAGAAGATGAAAAATTTATAGAAAAATCTCTAAAAAATGTAGGCCTTGAGGAATGCACCAATAGAAGTTTTTTAAGTTTATCTGGTGGTGAAAAACAAAGGGTTATGATAGCTATGGCTTTGTGCCAAAATACAGAGCTTATAGTTTTAGATGAACCTACTAACCATTTAGATATAAAATATCAACTTCAAATAATTCATATGTTAAGACATTTGGATATTACAACTTTTACAACCCTTCATGATATGAATATGGCCGCTACTTTTTGTGATTATATATATGTAATGAAAAATGGTAGTATAGTTGCAAAGGGCTCTGTAGAAGAAATATTTACAGAGGAAATGTTTAGAGAAGTTTTTGAAGTAGAAGCTCATATATATAGAAATCCATATAATAACAAATTAAATGTAAGCTATTTAACTTGTTGTAAATAAAGCTTAACTCAATTAAAATAAAAAGCATTTTTAATCAATAAATAGCTATAAAAATAAAGAATACTAATATTTGTGCCCTAATATTTAAGCTAACGCTCTAATGCCACGTCCTGTAGCAACAGAGCTAAATAAACTTCCTGTTTATTTCACGCTTAAATATTAGTTCACAAATAAAGTATTCTAATTATTTTTCTATATATTTATTTTCTTAATTATATTAATATATTTACTTTGGTTCCTTTGCCTAGTTCACTTTCGATTGTTATATCCCCCCCATGGGCAACAATTGTTTCTTTTGATATAGCCATTCCTAATCCAGAACCTTTATGTCTCTCTCCTGTATTAGTTCCTCTATAATATCTATCAAAAATTCTATTTAACTCTTCTCCTTTTATTCCCCTACCATTGTCTTCAATAATTATACTTATCTTATCCCGTTTTTTTAGTGTAACATCTATCTTTACATCTTCACTATTGTGCACAATAGCATTAAATAAAATATTAATTATAGCCCTTCTTATAAGAATTTTGTCTCCATTTATTTCAATATTGTCATTCTCACAGTGAAAATCTATTTCCCTATTTTCATATCTAGTATCATTTAATATATCTATTATAATATCCTTTATCAAATTAGCTAAATTAATCTTTTCCTTATTTAAATTTAAAGTATTATTTTTTAGTCTAGTAGATAGATTTAAATCTTCTACTAATTCTTTAATATATTTAGATTTATTTTCTATTATTTCAGCATACTCTCCTATTTCCTCTTTTGTAAAATCATAATCTTCATCTTTTATTATTTCTGCATAGCCTTGAATAGAAGCTAATGGGGTTTTTATATCATGAGAAATGTTTGAGATCCATTCTTCTCTCATATTATCTAGCTTTTTTCTATTCCTTTTATTCTCTTGTAATCTATCTGATAAATTATTTAAACTATAATATAAATCATTATACATTCCTTTAGGCTCATAATATAAATCATATTCTTCATTTTCTAATTTTTTTACGCCCAGCAATATCTCCCCTAAGGGATTAGTTAATTTTCTAATAAAAAGGTATCCAAAAATTAAGGCTATAATTCCATCTACAATAATAATTATTATTGTAGCAGATTTTATAAGTTGGATTACTTCTGAGTTCCTAGTAGTAATTACATATTTGGTTATGTCATTATCCTGAAATCCTATAATATAAGTTAATCTTTTATTTCCTATATCTTTTTCAGCTACAAAATTAGTAGACAATTCATTTTGTTTATCAGAAGTTTTATATTTATGTAAATTTACTATTTCTGCAGCAGTTGGTTTATTTTTTATATAAGAAGGCTTTTTATAACTATAAACTTCATTATTGTTAGCATCTACAATCTGTATCCAACCATTGTTACTATCTAATATAGCTTTGCCTTTATCATCAATATATATTTTATTATCTGCTTCTTTAATATTCGAAGAAAAATTTCTAACTGAATCTTCAATTTTATATTTTTTAGAGCTAATCTCATTAGCATTTCTATAAATTGCGAGTCCAATTAAAGATACAATATTTATTATGACTACAGTTATAACTACGCAAATAACTGTTACTAAAAATCTGCCTGTAATTCTCCACTTCATATTATTTTTCATTTTTTATCACCAATTTGTATCCTAATCCTTTAACATTTATTAAATATTCTGGTCTTGATGGCTCTTTTTCAATTTTTTCTCTAAGTCTTCTAATGTGGACCATTATTGTATTGTCAAATCCATAATAATCTTCCCCCCAAACATTATCACAAATTTTTTCTTTACTTATTATTTGATTTGGATGTTTTGCAAAAAAAGTTATTAATGCTAGTTCTTTAGGTTTTAATTCTATAATTTCCCCATCTCTTTTAAATTCTGCCTTACTTATATTTAGCTCAAAGGGCCCAAAGGATAAAATATTTTTTTCTTCCTTAACTTCATCTACATAAGAATATCTTCTTAAATGGGCTTTTACTCTATAAGCTAATTCCTTTGTACTGAAAGGCTTAGTTATATAATCATCTCCCCCTATAGCAAATCCTAATATTTTATCTATTTCTTCACCCTTAGCAGATAAAAATAATATAGGTACCTTAGATTTAGCTCTTATGGTTTTACATAATTCATACCCTTCCCCATCTGGTAGCATAACATCTAAAATTAAAATATCTGGTTCTACTTTATTAAACTCTTTTAACCCATCTTCTAAGTTTGTAGCATAATATATATTTTGGAATCCTTCTTTTTTAAGTACTGTTCTTATTAATCTAACTATATCCTCTTCGTCATCAATTATTAGTATTTTTTTATTATTTAGAGATATTGTATCCATGTAACTCCCTCTTTTTCTTTTTAAATTTAGTATAAATTTAAATTTTTATTAGCTTAAATTTATTATAACAAACTTATTTTTAGTATAACAAAATTTTAAACATTATATCAATTATATTAAACCGTAACAACATATTTTTATAAAATCTGCAACAAATAATCCTTATGTTGAATTGGAATTTGTTTAAAATAATTCCTTGTCTCCATATGAATTTTATAAACAAAGCTTTTAGAAACTTTGTTTCTTTTTATTGTAGTTCTTATCCTTTAAGCGAAATCCTTATTTTTTAGGATAAAAATTTACTACGATCCATAGCAGTGCTTATGCACAGTATAAAAATTATAAATCTCTGTTACACTAAAATAGATTTAATTTTAATGTAAGAAAAGATAAAAAAATACACGTAATAAACATATGAGTAAGCCTTTTAACTGCTTAGGGAAAGGAGTCTGTTTATTAGTGTATTTTTATTTTTACAATATTAAAATTAAATATTTTTTAAAACATAATTTTTTATTTTGAAAAGGCCTTATTACTTGCTTTTGATAATACAGTCATAACAATTACAAATATTAATGCTAAAGTTCCTAATGCCATACCCATAGAAGCGTTATGTCTTACAATTTGAGAAGAATACATTCCCCAAAGTGGTGTATAAGGTAAAAAACTCCCCTTATTACCTGCGCGTACAAGAAATCCTTCTAATAAGTAAGGTACTCCCATTATTAATCCACCGAATATAAATGGTATAACTGCTGATTTACTTATTGATGACAAATACAATCCAATTTGTGCAAATATAAAAGATCCTACTATTATAGTTAAAATCATAAGAATCATCATTTGATAAACTTTAATATTTGATCCGCTCTTCTCAAAATACCATAATGATTTTAATGGAAGATCTAATCCATTTCCACCAGTTTTTCTTAAGGCACTTAAATATATTATTAAAATAATTGATAGATTAACTATAGAAGTAGATATTCCAGCTGCTATTGCTTTAGCTTTTACTATATTCCTCTTACCATTCTCTGTACTATTTATAAGTCCTACCATATTATTATCATATTCTTTAGTATAGGATCCTGAAACAATTGTAAAAGTTAATAACCCTATTAATGGAGCTATACCATAACTTTTATCAAATACACTTGCATAAATTTCAACAACATCATTTCCTGCAGTACCCAATAAAATTGTTGAAAGCATGGCTACTAAAATCCAAGGAATTATAACTCCTAATCTTAATAACATTTTTTTCATTTCAAATTTTATAATTCTTCCCATGAATTAAACCTCCTTAGTATCTTCTAAATCAAAGTAAAACATATATACATCTTCAAATTTTGGAGTAGCAATATCTACATCCTTAAAACTAGGTATTGTTTCTGACACGACTCTAACTTCAGTATGGTCTATTCCCCTTTGGAAATTAACTATTTTATATTTTTGTTGTATTTGTGCAATTTCTCTTTCATCTTTAGTTCTTATTACATATACCCTATTTTTCATACCTCGTAATATATCTTCATGGGTTCCTTGCATTAAAAGTGCACCATTTTTTATCATTATTGTCTCTTTAGCTACAGATTCAATATCTGAAATTATGTGAGTAGATAAAATTATTATTTTATCTCTTGATATATCTGCTATAAGATTTCTAAATCTGCTTCTTTCTTGTGGATCTAATCCTGCTGTAGGTTCATCTAATACCATTATTTTAGGATCATTTAATAAAACCTGTGCAATTCCAACTCTTCTTTTCATACCACCTGAAAATTTTCCTACTTTTTTATTTCTAACATCATATAATCCAACTAAGTGTAAAAGTTCATCAATTTTATCCTTAGCTTGTCTTTTATCTAATCCCTTTAATGCTGCCATATAATTTAAAAATTCTTTAGCTGAAAAATTCTTATATGCTTCGAAATCCTGTGGTAGGTATCCTATATATCCTCTATATTCATCTTCATTTTCTTTAACATTTTTCCCATTGAAAATTATTTCTCCGCTATCTGGTGTTAATAAAGTTGTTATTTGTTTCATTAAAGTTGTTTTTCCTGCTCCATTAGGTCCTAATAATCCATAAACTCCATTTTCTAAAGTTATTGTTATATCATCAGTAGCCTTTTTTACTCCAAATCTTTTATTTAAATTTTTTATTTCTAATTTATTCATTTTTCATTCCTCCATACAATTTAATTAGTTATAAATTTTTTAAAGTTTATTATTATTAATAAAATACTAAGTAATATTATTAAACCAACTATTCCTATTGAAAAATTTATGAGATCAAAATTATTACCCATTATAGATATATTGCCCCAGTTCATTCCTATATTTATATCAAAATAACTAAGCATATCAATATAATTAACTTTGTCTAATATCATTAATAGCTTTTTAGGTAAGAACTTTAACAACATGCATACTTTACCCAATACAATAAATACAGCTCCACTACTTATTACTGCTAAAGAATTATTTAATGTAGATGAAAATAAGAATATAACTAAAGATATACTTATTAATACTAAATACATTACAGAAATTTTTGATAAAACATAATTTACTATTGTTGGGTCACCCTTTAGAAGAATAAAATTATCCACTATTCTAAAGGCTTGCAAATTTCCATTTACTGGTGTACCATATTGAATTACACTTATTAAAAATTCTAATCCTAAATATACTGAATAAAATATAACAGGTATTAATATAGCTAAAAACATTTTTGAGTATAAGCATTTAAATTTATTTTTAGATGATAAAATCAAATTATCTACGGATGATATCTTTTCATTAATATAAATATTACTAACAATTAACATAATCATTATTAATATAAAGAAACTAGCAACTGAATGAGTACTTCTATAGCTAAAAACTTTCCAAAAATTAACCTCTTTATATTCATTATCTTTTATATTTTCTATTTTCTTTTTAGAATCCTCTGCCATCCTTTTTTCCATAGAATCTTTTCCTTTAGATTTAGAGGCTTCTACTAACCCATCAATTTTTTTATTAAAATTTTCTTTACCAATTACAATAGGTGATCTTTTATCTACAACTGTTTCATGTTGTTCATTTACATGCTTTATTTCATCCTCCAAAGTTGGTTTTACTATTGCCATTATGGATGTTAAAAGAATAAAGATTGCCATTGCAATTAAAGCAATTTTTGATTTTGCTATTTTTTTTATCTCCCAACCAATCATACTTTTTCCTCCTAATTTATTAAGTTCATTATATTTTATAATTTTTTATCTTTTTCCCTCGGAACAATTATTATTATAGTTTCACTAACTTACAGCTTATTAAATCTAATCTTAAATAAACCTTACAAATAAAAAATTAGGATTTTAAAGAGAGTTATTCTACCCTTGTTTTAAAAAGAGATATGTTGTTGAAAAGGCGACTCAATTTGATGAAAGATTCTAATTTGTTTTTTCTAAAAATACTTTTATTTATCAGTAATGATTTGCCTTTTTTTACAGTGCATGTTAGAATCGGTATTGTCATGTGATATTTCTTTCTTTAGTTAACAATTAACTATATTTTATGCACACTTTATAATTGATTGTTAATGTAAAACAAAGTAAAGAATTTAGGAGGATTTATTTATGAACAAAAAGTTAATTGCTATAACATTATCAACATTAATATTAGTAGGAGGTGTTACTGGTTGTTCTAATTCAAAAAGTACTAGCACAAATAAAGAAAGTAGTAAAAATGAACAATCTGCTAATAAACCACTAAAACTAGATTTTGTACAAACTAGCAGACATGATGACAGTGTTAGCAAATTTTCAATGACTTATGACAAAAAACCTAAAAAAGCTTTAGCTATAACAAATTGCATGATAGAAATGATGTTATCTATGGGACTACAGGACCAAATGGCTGGTACAGCTTATGCTGAAAACAATATACTACCATCTTTAAAACCTGCTTATGATAAGGTGACCGTTATGAGTAAAACTCACCCATCTAAAGAGCAACTACTATCAAATGGTGTGGATTTTATAATAAGTTGGGGTAGCAGCTTTAACGATAAAGGTGTTGGTACTATAGATTGGTTAAATGAAAATAAGATAAAAGCTTATATTCCAAGATCTGGCGAAGCGAATGCAACAATAGATTCTATATATGAAGACTTTAATAATCTCGGAATAATATTTGGAAAAGAAGATAAGGCAAAAGAAGTAAATAATAAAATAAAAGCAGACTTAAAAGAAACTACAGATAAGATTAAAGATGTTGATAAAAAAGTTAAAGTCTTAGGATATGATTCTGGAACAGATAAAGCTGTAGTAATTGGAAAAGGTATAAGTAATGAAATAATTTCATTGGCTCAAGGTGAAAACATATTCGGAAATATAGATAAAACTTATCCTGAAGTATCTATGGAAGAGATAATAAAGAAAAATCCTGACATAATAATGGTTTTAGAATATTCTGTTGGGAACGGCGGAGAAACTTTTGAAAACAAAGTTAAAGCCCTTAAAGCAAACCCTGCTTTAAAGGATGTAAATGCTATAAAAAACAATAAATTTATAAAAGTTGAATTAACTGAATTATATCCTGGTGAAAGAGTTCCTCAAACTGTAAAGAAATTAGCTAAAGAATTCTACCCTGATAAATTTTAATTGATACTAATATATAATAAATAATCAGTACTTTTAAAAATTGTGCAACCCCTGATTTTTAAAAAGAATGTATTGTCATAAAGGCATTGAATAAGAAGTTCTTATTCAATGCCTTTTACGCCGTATCTCTCTATGTTTTAAACCAAAGGAAGCCAGTTTAAGTTTTAAAAAGTATAATTTTTATTAATATTTATTCCATGTTTTAAAAGTAATAAGAAAAAAGATAATATCAATATTACCTTATTATCTTTTAAAAATTTTATTGATTTGGTTTTAATATAAAAATTTATATTTAATTTAGATCATTTCCCTTTTCCTTAAAAGCAATAAGAACATACTTATTTATAAATGAAAATATCTTGAGGCATAGTATTTCTTATAGGTCCTACTGATATTTCTTTTATTTGTTTTAAAGTACTTGCATCAAGCACATTTACTCTAGCAACTTTTCTATTTTCCTCATCTTTATTTAATAGGTATAGTTTATTATCTTTTATATCCGCACCGATTATTCTTCTGTTATATAGAGTTTTAACATCAATTATAAGAAGTTTTTTTCTATCTAATTTGACAATATCGCCTGTAAGGGAAACTAAAAATATATTATTGTCATCATAAACTATTTTACTTATGTCTAAATTATTTTTAATTAATTTATTATAATTAATTTTTTTTATTTTTTTATCTAAAATATCATAATATAAAAAATAATCTACTTTTGTATCAACACTGATAAATAATTTATTGTCTATTAGTTCTGTTGAAATTACTCTCACATTAGTAGGCATTTTCTTTTCCTCTACCAATTTAAAATTAGATCTATCTATAATAAATAGATATGTTTCTGTATCCGTATCACTATCAAATTTTGCACCTACAACATATATATATTTATTATCAAAATCTCCACATAATAATAGGGAATTTTTAATATCAAGTGCATTCTTTTTATTATTGCAAGAAAAATACACTCTATTATTATCCCCATTGATTTTATTTCTTGGAAGATTAAATAATATAAGTTGTCCATCTTTTTTAGTTCTAACAAAGCTTGCTCCATCATCTACTTTTTCTTCAGATACTTTTAAATTATTATCTATATAAAACAATTTATTATCAAGAGAAGTGGGAATATATACTGAATTGTTAATATATGATACCATAGGAGCATCCATAGCATTTAATTTGATACTTTTTTTATTATGGAAATTCTCATTTAAAATTTTTAGTTCACTGTCTTTAGTTGATGCATCAGAAAAAAGTATGCCAATAAAAGCTTTATTATTCTTATAATAATGTATTCCTAAACTTGATAATAATATTAATATTCCTAATAAAACTAATATGCATATCTGCTTTTTTTTCATAATGTTTCACCTCTTTTAAGCATATTCTTTACTAATATTAAACTACAATATTTTTTATAAAAAATATTTATAAAGGCTGATTTAACAAACTTTTTATAGATTTAATAAAAAAAGAAGATGTCCCAAATAGATTTAATATCTATTTTATTTTAAGACATCCTCTTTTAATAACAAAAATAAGTCTAAAGAAACTCATAAGTTAAATATTTATTTTTACTTAGATGCTTTTAATATTTGTAATTTATCACTTATTAGATCGTTAGGAAGAACAGCACTTCCGCCATCTTTATCTAAATCAAATCCTTGTTCCATCCAAGCTCTCCAAACAATTTGTGAGCAATAAAATCTATTTGTGGTCCATTTATTTAATATATTATAATTATATCCAAGGCCTATTTTTTCTTCTGCATATTTTATAGCATTTCTATAATGAGGCTCATCTGCCCCATTAACCCCAGCAAGTATAACTTTATCATATCTATCTTTCCAATTATTTACCCTTCGTTGAACTCCTTCTACTTGTTTTCCTATAGGGTAAGCTTCAATAGTATATTGATTATCAACACACACTATTCCAGCATGTCCTGTAAAACTATCATATTTTCCCATAGGAGTAATCAAAATATCTCCGTATCCACCTAAAAAATCTTCATAATCTCTAAGATATTCTTCTTGAGTCCTATTAGTATTATCTCCTGCACTAAAGGATCTTACATTATTAGGTTTAAACTTTGATTTCTTTTCTTTTTCTATTTTAATAAATTCTTCTGGTGTAGCTTCTTTTATTTTATCCCAGTTATTAATTAATTCTTTCATTTCTTTATCGTTTTTTTCTATAACTTGTTTTTCTTCAATAGTATATTTCTGCTTTCCTTCCATATTATTTTCAGCAGCCTTAACATTACTACTTGATATGGCAAAAATGGAAATTGCTAATAATATAATACCAATATTTTTTTTATTCATACCAAAACCCCTTTTATTCTTCATAGTAATGAAATATTCAGATTAATTAGTGCACATAATTAATTGTATTTTATTACAATTTATATATTATCATATTAAATAGTAATAATTTGTATTATTTTGCAACTGAATTACAATAAAATTCCGCCATATTTCTTATCCCTTACCTTATTATGTATTAAATGGTATAATTATTATATGAAAACATTTACTTCATAGGGGGATCATTAAATGAACTTTGAAATTAATAAAAAAAATTTAACTAAGGATGGTATATTTTTAATTCTCTCATTTATTTCTCTAACTTTACCAATAACTATTATATTAAATTTAAATAATAAACCAGATAATCCTTCACTTTTATCACTACTTTTTTTGGGATATCCAATAATATGTCTTATTCTAGGTTTTATATCTGGAATATTAAAAGTTAATTTATTGGTCGAATTAATATTATTATTTTTAAGTTTACTTGTTATAATGTTATTTTTTCTTAATGTTTCAGCATTAATTTATACACCCTTTTATATTTTTTTAAATATAATCGCAGTATTATTAATGAAAAATTTAACTACTTAATAAAAAAGTATATATACCTTAAACAATAATTATAAATCTTCCTAAACATTATAATATTTAGGAAGATTTTTCCCTCTAATGGTGACTTAATAAAAATACTATTATAGCAAAATTATTTCTTTATTTTCATATTTTAAAATAACTATATTACCATCCTTTACCAAAGCTGCAGTTGGGATATCTACAGACTTCACATTCTGCACAAAATCCTCCATGTCCATATGCTGCTAATTCTCTTTTTGTTACTCTTTCTCCAGCAATTACTCTTGGAAGAATTAAATCAAAAATAGTTGTTTTAGCATACATTACACAACCAGGTAATCCTAAAATGGGAATATCATCCTTATATGCAACTAAAAACATTGCTCCTGGAAGCACTGGTGCTCCATAGGATATTATTTCTCCCCCAGTATTTTTAATAGCTGTTGGAGTAGTATCATCTGGATCTACGGACATGCCACCTGTGCAAAGTATAAGATCTGCTCCTTTATCTATATAATTTTCTATAGTTTCAGTTATGATTTTTGGATTATCTGATAATATAACCTTGTCTATTATGTCGCAATTAAATTTAGATATCTTTTCTTCTATTACTGGTGAAAAAGCATCTTTTATTCTTCCATAATAAACCTCATTTCCTGTAATAACTAATCCTACTTTTAATTTTTTATATGGCTTAACACTTACTATTTTTTTACCTTTGGTCAGCTTTTCTGCTTCCAATATTTTTTTTTCATCAATTACAAGTGGAATTACTCTTGTGCCAGCTACTTTTTCCCCTTTTTTAACTGGCATATTGTTATGTCTTGTAGCTAACATAATCTCATCTATTAGATTTAATTCCATTAAAAGTTCTTTATCTATTTTTAAAATTCCATCTCTATTTGCAATAAAATTTATTTTTCCCTCTTTTACTTCTGAAAAGGCTAGTCCATCCCCTGCTGATAAATTTTTAAGTCTTTCTGCTGCCTCATTTTCATGTAAATATCCTTCTTTTTTCTCCCATATGTATATGTGATCTTTTCCTAAAGATAGTAATACAGGCACATCTTCTTCTCTAATTATATGCCCCTTTTTAAAAGCTCTATCCTTTATTTTCCCTGGAATTATCTGCGTTATATCATGACATAATACACATCCTACTGCTTCTTTTACAGGTATTTTTTTCATATAAACTCCCCCATTTTTAAACCTTATTAATTAATTCTCAATCATTAAACATTAACTGTTTTTTATAAAATCCTATACTACTTTTTTGTGTTCTTTATAATTTATCCGATGACTACCCGCTCTAATACTCCCATCTTCTTCAAAGTGGGAGTAAAGAGCGGCTATGTCCCTGGATAACGATTTCCCCTAAAGGATAACGACTTCTAAGGAGTAAAACTCCTAAGAATTCTGTTAATAAGCTTTAGTGG
>NZ_BAAAAP010000028.1:0-44537 GCF_054768215.1 Clostridium sp. CTA-1 | reverse complement strand
CGAACCCTCGACCTCCGGCGTGACAGGCCGGCACTCTAACCAACTGAGCCACTGGGCCATATATTAATGGTGGGCACAACAGGGCTCGAACCTGTGACCCCCTGCTTGTAAGGCAGATGCTCTCCCAGCTGAGCTATGCGCCCATTAATATAATAATAAATGGTGACCCCTAGGGGAATCGAACCCCTGTTACCACCGTGAAAGGGTGGTGTCTTGACCGCTTGACCAAGGGGCCTAGGTTTCTTTTGTTGTTCCGCTCTCGCGACCTAACAAAGAATATGATACATGAAAATCTTAAAAGTGTCAACAGTTTTTTAATTTTTTTTTATAGTATTTTTATCTTTACTATAAAATATATAGAAAAAGCCCTATATATATTTTTTATATTTATTTTTTATTATCATTTTCTATATTATCCTATCAGAAAAAACACTTTCCATTATAATTAATGCTGTATCTTCTATAGCTCTTTTGGTAACGTCTATAATTTTACATTTTAATTTTCTCATAATCTTGTCTGCAAATTCTAATTCATCTAAAACTCTTTCCGCATTAGCATATTTAAGCTCTGTAGGAATTTTCATCATATTATCTACTCTATGCCTTCTTATTTCAATTAAATGCATGGGATCTATGGTAAGCCCTATTATTTTCTTTCTATCAATTTCAAATAACTCTTCTGGCACAGGCACCTCTGGCATTAATGGTATATTTAAAGCTTTTATACCCTTGTTAGCTAAATATATACTTAGTGGTGTTTTTGATGTTCTAGATAAGCCTATTAAAACAATATCTGCATGCTTTATACCTGAATGATCTTTACTGTCATCATATCTTATAGCAAACTCCATTGCTTCTATTTTTTTGTAGTATTTTTTATCCATATCCCAAACAGCACCAGGTTTATATTCTGGTGTTTTATTTAATATAGTTGACACTAAACTTATGCAAGGACCTAATACATTAGATATATGAATGCCAGATTCTACACATCTTTGGACTAAAAACTCCCTTATGTCTACTAAAACAATAGTGGATATAATCATAGCTTCATTTGGATTTTTTATTATACTTATAAGATTATTAACATCTTCAAAAGTCTTTACATAAGGTACTCTTTCTACTTTTACAGAACTACCAAATTGGTATGCTGTAGCATTAGCTACTTGTTCTGCAGTTTCACCAATAGAATCTGACACAGCATATATCTTAAACATACTCTCTCTCCTCTACACTAATTTTGATAACTCTACTAAAGCACAACCTTCTATAGCATTAATATTATTTTCTCTACAAAAATTTATTATTTCATTACTTTCTGCTCCTGGTTGGATTAGTATTTTATTTATTCCTAGTTTTGCTGCTTCTTTTACTATATCTAAACCTTTTATTGGATTAATACATAAATCTAATACCTCTATATTATAAGGTATGTCTCTAATATTATTAAATACATCTCTTTCTTCCGCACCAGGTTTTATTCCTACTACATTATATCCTTTCTCTTTTAATCTATTAAATATTTTATATGCATATTTATCCTCACTAAGTACACTACCTGCCACAGCCCAATTTTTATAATTTAGAAAATCATAAGCTTTCAAATGTATACCTCCCTTTATTTATAATAAATATTATAATATTTATTATAAACATTAAAATTTTATAAATTCATATAAACTATTTTGTTATACTTATATATAATTATAACATTTTCACAATACTAATTATATTGATTAATTCAAAGTTTACTAAATTATCTAAAAATTAAGGAGAGATTTATTGTGTATCATGAAATAATAATTTTAGGTGGGGGTGCCTCTGGAATTGCAGCCTCCATAATATCAAAAGACATGGGATCAGATGTAGCCATATTAGAAAGTAATGATAGAATCGGGAAAAAAATTTTAACCACTGGTAATGGTAGATGTAATATAACTAATGAAAATATATATACTTGTAAATATTACAGTAATAATACTACTTTTTATAAATTTATTTTGTCACAATTTACTCTAGAGGATACAAAAAATTTTTTTAATAGCTTAGGACTTCCATTAATTACCCTTAATGAAGGTAAAATATATCCTATGTCTCTACAAGCTTCTTCTGTCTTAGACATACTAAGATTAGCTATAGAAGATAGACAAATCCCTATTTATTTTAATAATAAGGTTAAAAATATAAAAAAATCTAATAAAGGATTTGTAATTAATACTGAAAATGAAATTTTTCAATGTAAAAAATTAATACTAGCTTCTGGTGGAATGTCAGCTCCTAATACTGGCTCTGATGGCTCAGGATTTAAACTTGCGAAAAATTTAGGTCATAATATTATTGATCCAGTGCCTGGATTAGTTCAACTAAAATTAGATTTTCCTTATTTAAAAGCTTTATCTGGAATTAAATTTGATGGGAATGTAAAACTTGCACTAGATAATAAAACTTTACGAGAGGAATTTGGAGAAATACTATTTACTGATTATGGCATATCCGGTCCTCCAATTCTACAATTAAGTAGTTTAGCCTCTAGACTTTTATATAATAATAAAAAAGTTTATTTGCAAATTGACATTCTTCCTAATATGAGTAAAGAAGACCTAATAAACTTATTAGAAAATCATTGGGGAACTTTTTACTACAGAACTATTCATGATTCCTTTATTGGAATAATAAACAAAAAATTAATACCTACTCTTTTAAAATATTGTGGTATAAAAAATATTCATATGCCTTGTCAGGATATATCTTGGCAAGAAAAAGAAAAAATATTTAACACATTAAAAAATTGGACTTTTACAATAACAGGAACTAACTCCTTTAAAAATTCTCAAGTAACCTGTGGTGGTGTAGATACTTCTCAAGTTTCAAATAAAAGTTTAGAATCTTTGAAGGTTAAGGATCTTTATTTTTGCGGAGAAATCTTAGATGTAAATGGAGACTGTGGAGGTTTTAACCTACAGTGGGCTTGGTCTTCTGGGTATATAGCTGGGAAAAATGCTTCTTCAAAATAAAAAAATAAATTGCTAGAAGTGTTTCTAATTAATTTTATAAATAAAAAAACACTTTCTAGCAATTTATAAATATATTATTTATTTCTTATTATAAAAATATTTATTTAACCCAAGTACTTTTTGCTGAAGTAACTCTTTTTCCCTCTTCATTTTCTACCTTATGTACAAAAACCATTTCATTGTTATCCTTATGTACAATTTCTGAATATACATTTATATTATTCCCATATTTAACCTCTTTTTCATAAGTTATAACAAACTTCTTTAAAGTATAATTTAGTACTATATCGAATGGTATAGTTTCTATGGCCCATGATATATATTTTACATTATTTACATGTAAATTTGTATCTATATCGCTATATCTTACCTTAAACTTATTGTTATAATGGAATTCCTCAGGAAATTTTATTTTATCTATTTTAAAAGGTTCTTCTTTAGTTTCACTTAATCCGTAAGCCTTTTGCATATCTTCAGTAACTTTTATAGGTCTTCTCTTATTTATATCTATTAAAAACCATATACTATCTCCTGTTATTATTACCTTCCCTGTTTTATCTATTATTTGAAATCTTCTATAGGCATAAAATTTTCTACAAGATAATGGTATAGTTCTAACTATTATTTTTTCTCCAAACTCAGGATATCTATCAATAGTTACATCCCATTTATATAATACCCACGCCTGATCATTATCTTTTAAATATTGTAATCCTACTCCTAACTTTTCAGATTGTTCTGTAGAAGCGTCTTCAAAATAGTTCATTATAGTAGTAAATAATGCTCTTTTTCTAAAGTCTATCTCATGATAATTTATTTCAAAATTTTTATCTGTTATTACTGGCTGCATTTTATCCCCCCTATTGTGAAATATAGTTTAATAATAACAAATTTCTTAGTAAATATAAACTTAATTAAAAAAACTCTATGTTAAAACATAGAGTTTTTTTATTTTACTTATTTAATGCGTCTAATAATGCGTCTAATTCCATTCCATGAACCATTGCAGCTTCAGCTAAAGTTTCGCTTTGTGCAGATGGGCATCCTACACAACCCATTCCAAAACTCATTAATACTTCAGCAGCACCTTCATGGTTTCTTACTATTTCACCTATTGTCATATCTTTAGTTATTTTCATAACATAATACCTCTCTTTTCCTAAATTTTATTATTATTATATCAATAAATTAGTCTTCTTTAAAGATATTATATTTATTTTTTATATATATTATATTGTTTATTACTATACCATATAATATACATTAAATTTTTGATATCATCATAGTTTGATCTCTTTTTGGTCCTACTGAAACTATAGATACCTTTGTTTCTGTGAAATCTTCTATTTTCTTTAAATATTTTACAGCATTTTCAGGTAAATCTTCATAACATCTAGCATTAGCTATACTATCATCCCAACCTTCAAATTCTTCATATATTGGTTCACATTTTGCTAAATCTTCTAAACTAGCAGGAACATAATCTATGATTTCTCCATTTAGTATATATCCTGTACATACCTTTAATGTGTCTAATCCTGCTAATGTATCTATTTTTGTTACTGCAAAGCTTGTAAGACCAGATACTCTAGCTGAAGTTTTTAATATAACTAAATCTAGCCATCCACATCTTCTTGCTCTTCCTGTAGTAACTCCAAACTCGTGTCCCTTTTCTCTTATCCAGTCTCCAGTCTTATCTAAAAGCTCTGTAGGGAAAGGACCCTTTCCTACTCTTGTTGTATAAGCTTTTGCTATACCAACTGCATTAGTTATAGCTGTTGGTCCTACACCGGCTCCTATGCAAACTCCTCCAGCTATTGTACTTGAAGATGTTACATAAGGATATGTTCCATAATCTATATCAAGTAATGTTCCTTGAGCTCCTTCAAATAGTACTTCCTTGCCCTCTTTTATTTTTTTGTTAACTATAACAGATATATCTTTTACAAAAGGTCTTAATTTTTCCGCATATCCTAAATATTCATTATAAATTTCATTATAGTCTAATGCTTCTCCACCAAATACTTCTGTTATTATTTTATTTTTTATTTCTAAAGTATCTTTTAAATTTTCTTCAAAAACTTCTTTATGTATAAGATCACATACTCTTATACCACTTCTCTCCATTTTATCTGTATAGCTTGGTCCTATACCTTTTCCTGTAGTTCCTATATCTTTATTTCCTCTAGCTCTTTCTTTTATTCCATCTAATACTCTATGATATGGCATTATTACATGAGCTCTATCACTTATTATTAATCTATCTGGTGTTATATCTACTCCTAAAGATTCTAAATAGCTTATTTCTTCAAATAAAGCCTTTGGATCTAGAACTACTCCATTTCCTATTACATTTAGCTTATCATTATAAAGTATACCTGAAGGTATTAAGTGTAATTTATATTCCTTTTCTCCTACAACTACTGTATGGCCTGCATTATTACCACCTTGAAATCTTACAACTACATCTGCATTTTCAGCTAAATAATCCGTCATTTTTCCTTTACCTTCATCGCCCCATTGAGCACCTAATACTATAAAAGCTGACATATTATTTTCCTCACTTTCATTTTAAGAAAATTATTATATTTAAATATAATTTATATGCTATGTATTTTTAGTTTTAAATAACATACTTCTACAATATATAATATTAGCAAAACAATTATAAAATATCAATAAAAAAAGCGAATGCTATATATTAAAATTTAATTATCGTTCGCTTATTATTCTTAAAAATAAAATATTGCAGCCAAATTATAACTGCAATATCTTTATTCCTTTATATATTAACATTATGTTTTTTCATTAATATTCTTGCTGCATATACTCCACTGGCTGATGCTTGTGATAATGAATGAGTCACTCCTGAACTATCCCCTAAAATATATAATCCTTTTATTTGAGTTTCTAGATTAGAACTTAATTCTACATTAGAATTGTAGAATTTAACTTCTACTCCATATAAAAGAGTATCCTCATTTGCTGTACCTGGTGCTATATTATCTAAAGCATATATCATTTCTATAATACCATCTAACTGTCTTTTAGGGATTACTAAACTTAAATCTCCTGGTGTAGCTTTTAGTGTAGGTCTTGTGAAACTTTTTGCCATTCTCTTTTCATTAGTTCTTCTTCCTTTTATTAAGTCTCCAAATCTTTGTACCAATACTCCTCCACCTAACATATTGCTTAGCTTTGCTATAGATTCACCATATTCATTACTCTCTTTGAAAGGTTCAGTAAATCTGTTGGAAACTAATAAAGCAAAATTAGTATTTTCTGTATGAAGATCTGGATTTGCATAACTATGACCGTTAACTGTAACTATTCCGTTGGTATTTTCACTTACTACCTCCCCATAAGGATTCATACAGAAAGTTCTAACCAAATCCCCATATTTCTTTGTTCTATATACTATTTTACTTTCATAAACCTCATCCGTTATATGGGAAAATACTTGAGCTGGCAGTTCAACTCTAACCCCTATATCTACTCTATTGCTTTCTGTTTTTATACCAAGTTTTTTACATATGTTAGAAATCCATTTTGAACCTGACCTTCCTGTAGCTAAAATTAAATCTTCACTAGAAAATTCTCCATTTTTAGTATCTACAACAAATTGGCCTTCTATTTTATTTATATCCAAAACTTCACATTCAAATTTCATTTCTATCTTGTCTTTTAAATATTCATATATATTAGATAATATATTGATATTTCTATCTGTTCCTAAATGCCTTACCTTTGCATCTAAAAGATGTAAATCATTTTGAAGAGCTTTTCTCTTTAAATCTGAATTAGATGTTGAATATAGTTTTGCATCTTTTCCTCCCATTTCACATAAAACCTCATCAACATAATTCATTAAATCTAAAGCTTCTTCTCTACCAACATATTTATATAAATCTCCACCAAAATTATTAGTAATATTATATTTACCATCAGATAATGTGCCTGCTCCGCCATATCCATTCATTATATTACACACATTACATTGTATACATGATTTTATATTCTTGCCATCTATAGGACATTTTCTTTTTTTTAAGTCATGACCCTTTTCAATCATTAGTATATTTAGTTTATTATTGTTTTTACACATTTCATAAGCAGCAAATATGCCACTAGCTCCAGCACCAACAATAATAACATCATATTTTTTCATAAATTATCCCCTCCAGCTATATAATGATAACAAAGGTTTAAAATATTTTCAATAGATTTTACGAATATTTTTATTGTATTTATAGTTATTATTCGTATTTTTCTTTTATATCTTTAATTTATGATTATATTCTAAAAAATAGTTAGTATTTCATTGTTCTATTTTACTATTATTCTTTCCACATATCTTCAGTTAACTCATCTATTTCTTTTTTTAATCTTTCACTTTCTTTTTCATTTAAAGTTATAATATCTCCCTCTATATTTATAACATCTCCCTCTTTAGCTTTTTTAGGAATTATATTCTTATCTATATTTATTATTCTTTTATCCTCTAACTCTACTATAGCAAAATTTTCTTCAAATCTATCTATTATTCCCTTCATATTAAATCCACCCTTTAAATTAATATTTAATTATATTACATATTATGTAAAATAGCCTACCACAGACTTTGAAAACTTGTAGTAGGCTAAATGTTGTTTCTATAAAATAATCTTTTCTTTATTTTTAATTAAAAATACATCTTATAATGTTAAAATACTTTCTATTATATAAAAGTTTATTAAACTAAAATAATCTATTTTACTGAATTAAGTTTATCTAAAACTTCCTTTTCTATAGCTTTTATTTTTTCTTCCGCAGCTTTAATGCTTTCGCCTTTTGTATATACATATAATTTTATTTTAGGCTCTGTTCCTGATGGTCTCACTGCGTACCAACTTCCATCATCTAAGAAGAACCTTAATACATTTGATCTAGGTATTCTACATGGTTTTCTATCATTTTTTATAATATCGTATTCTATTCTATCCTGATAATCTATATAACTTAAAAGCTTTGCTCCTGCTATTTCTTTTGGGAAACTCTTCCTATATGACTCCATCATTCTGTCTATTCTTTTTTTACCTTCTATACCTTCTAATATTAATGATATTTGCTTTTCCCTATAATATCCATGCTTTCCATATATTTCATTAAGTACATCTATTAATGTTTTACCCTTGGTTTTATAATAAGCCGCCGCCTCACATAAAAGCATGCTTGAACTTACTCCATCTTTATCTCTAACAAATGTACCTGTAACATATCCTATACTTTCTTCATATCCAAATATGAATTCTTTACCTTCTTCTTTTAAATTTGGTATTTTACCACATATGTTTTTAAATCCAGTTAATGCTTCATAGGTTTCTACTCCATATTCTTCCCCAATAACTTTACCTAAATCCCCGGTAACTATGGACTTAACTATAGCAGCACCCTTAGGTAATTTACCCATTTCTTTCATATTTGATACTATATAATTTATAAGAATAGCTCCTGTTTGATTGCCATTAAAGGCTAAATACTCACCATTTTTATCTTTAACCTCTATAGCTAATCTATCACAATCAGGATCCGTTGCTATAAGCAATTCTGCACCTACTTCTTTTCCTAAGTTTTCTGCATATTTAAATGCTTTCGTATCCTCTGGATTTGGATATCCTACTGTTGTAAAGTCTGGATCAGGGTTTTCCTGCTCTGGAACTACTATAATATTAGTAAATCCTCTTTCCTTTAAAACACGTCTAACAGGAATATTCCCGGTTCCATTTAAAGGTGTATAAATAACTTTTATATCCTTATCTATATCTTCTCTTATACTTAAAGATTTAACCTTTTCTATATATTCAAAATCTATATCTTCTCCTAATATATTTAATAACCCACTTTTTAAACCTTCTTCCTCACTTATAGTTTTTATATCACTAAATTTACCAATGGATTTTATTTTTTCAGTAATACCATTTGCTATTTGAGATAAAACCTGAGCCCCATCTTCCCAATATACTTTATAACCATTATAATCTTTTGGATTATGACTAGCAGTTATAACTATACCTGCCGCCGTATTTAATTTTCTAACTGCAAAAGATAATTCTGGGGTTGGTCTTAAATCTTCAAATAAATAACTCTTTATTCCATTTCCAGCTAAAACTAAGGCTGCAGTTTTAGCAAATTCTTTTGAATAATATCTGCAATCAAAAGCTATAGCAACACCTCTATTTGTATACTCTTCACCTTTTTCTTTTATATAGTTCGCTAAGCCCTGAGTAACCTTAGATATATTGTATATATTCATTCTATTTGTACCTGCTCCAATTTTCCCTCTAAGACCTGCAGTTCCAAATTCTAATTCTTTATAAAATCTGTCCTCTATTTCTTTTTCATTATTTATTATTTCTTTTAATTCTTTTTTTGTATCTTCATCAATATAATCATTATCTAACCATTCTTTATATACTTTTTTGTAATCCATATATTATCTCTCCTCTTAGCTGAAAGCTTTTATTCCATTAGTTATTAATTTCAATATTTTTTATGTATTTCCTTCTTAAATAATATTATTTTATATACTATAGTTAAAAATACATTAATAAAACAATACTATAAATAAAAATCCTATTATAATTTAATATAAGTATAATTTTGATATAAATCAAGTCATAAAAAATATAAATAAAAAAACAACTGTGAAATTTTCACAATTGTTTTTTACCATCTTATATAAAATATCCTTTTTCTTACCTATACAAAAGTGTTATATATTTTATTCTTGATGTATTACATCTAAATTACCAAATTTACTGTATTGTCCAAGCCATGCCAATTTAACTGTACCTGTAGGACCATTTCTTTGCTTGGCTATAATGCATTCTGCCATGTTTTTATCTTCCGTTTCTTTATCGTAATATTCATCTCTATATAAAAACATAACTACGTCAGCATCCTGTTCTATAGATCCAGATTCTCTAAGATCTGAAAGCATTGGTCTATGATCTGATCTAGCCTCCGGAGCACGAGATAATTGAGATAAGGCTATAACTGGACAATCCATTTCTTTAGCTAAGGCTTTTATAGATCTAGATATTTCTGAAACTTCTTGTTGTCTACTTTCAGTAGACCCTTTGCCTCCACTCATAAGCTGAAGATAATCTATTAAAACCATATCTATTCCATGTTCTATTTTTAATCTCCTACATTTAGAACGCATTTCCATTACAGACATACCTGCAGTATCATCTATAAATATCTTTGCTGCTGCTAAAGGCCCTGAAACCCTAGCTATATTCTCCCAGTCTTTATCCTCTAAGTTACCGGTTCTAAGCCTCAACATATCAATATTAGCTTGGGAACAAAGCAATTTATAAGAAAGTTGCTCTTTTGACATTTCCAGGGAAAAGATTGCTACACTTTTCCCCTCTCTAAGAGCTGCATATTCTGCTATGTTTAGGGCAAATGTAGTTTTACCCATTGATGGTCTTGCTGCTATTAATATCATATCAGATTTTTGAAAACCTGATGTTTTAGCATCTAACTCTCTAAAACCAGAAGCAACTCCAGTAGTTTCTCCTTTATTTTTAAATAAGTTTTCAATTTGAATAAATCCTCTTTCCAAAACATTACTTAATGGCTCGAAATCAGTTGTAGTATTTTGGTTAGATATATGAAATATTTTTTTCTCTGCAGAATCTATTATTTCTTCTACATTATCTTGTCTGTTATAACAGTTCTCTATTATTTCAGTAGATGACTTTATAAGTCTTCTTAGTGTAGATTTATCCTTTATTATATCTATATAAGATTGAATATTAGCTGTAGAAACTATGGAGTTACAAAGCTCTGTTATATAAGTAACTCCACCTACTGCCTCTAGCTTATCTCGTGATTTAAGATTTTCTGTAAGAGTCAGCATATCTACTGCTGTATCCTTTTGATAAAGTTCTATAATTCCACTAAATATAATTTTATGGGAATCTTTATAAAAATCTTCACTTTTTAAAACTTCCACAGCCTCTGCTATGGAAGTTTTATCTATAATCATTGCCCCTAATACATTTTGTTCTGCATCTATACTCTGTGGCATACTTTTTATGGGTGCATCCATATAAACATCTCTCCTTAAGTACTCCTTAATCTAAAATACTATATTTATAAGCTCTTCTATAGTATCTATACATATTATCTCTATATCTTTTATATCTGAAGGAGCATCTTTCATATTGTCCTTAGGTATTATTACCTTTTTTATACCTTTTCTTCTTGCACCATATATTTTCTCAAATATGCCTCCAACAGGTTTTACCTTCCCTTTAAGAGATATTTCTCCTGTTATGGCTATATCCTGTTTTATGGGCTTATTTAATAAAGCACTAATAATACATATTGTTATAGCTGCTCCTGCAGATGGTCCATCTATTTTTCCACCACCTATAGCATTAACATGTACATCATAATCCTTTATATCTTCTTTTGTTATTTTTCTTATGACAGAAGCGGCATTAAATACTGAATCCTTTGCCATACTTCCTGCTGTATCATTAAATCTAACAAAACCTTTGCCTTTGTCTTTAGCATTAAATACAGTGGCTTCTATTTCTATAGTAGAACCTATATATCCACTTACACCTAATCCATATACATGTCCTACTTCTAAATTTTCTTTATTTTCTATTCTATCGTATGGAATTAATCTACTTATAGATATAACTTGTTCTAAGTCATTCATAGTTATATTAAGTTTTGTTCCTTCTTTATATTCTTTATTTTTATATAGAGCATATCCATAGACATCTGACAATATATTAACTGCTTTTCTTCCTTCTATGGTATATCTACTTATAGTTTGAGCTACTCCATCCTCTAATATTATATTTAACTTATCTGCGGCATTTATTACTATTTTTTCAATATCTTTAGATGATAATGGCTCAAAAAATACTTCCGCACATCTGGATCTTAGTGCTGGATTTATTTCTGAAGGTTCCCTAGTAGTAGCCCCTATAAGAACAAAATCAGCTGGTGCTCCATTTTCAAATAAGTGTTTTATATACTTAGGAGTATTTTCATCATCTGGATCATAATAAGAAGATGAAAATTCTACTCTTTTATCCTCTAAAACCTTCAAAAGTTTATTTTGAAGCATGTCATCTAACTCACCTATTTCATCTATAAAAAGTACTCCTCCGTGAGCTTCTGTAACTAGGCCTAGCTTAGGCTCTGGTATACCAGTTTCTGCTAAATCCCTTTTAGAACCTTGATATATAGGATCATGTACTGATCCTAAAAGAGGATTAGTAATTTCTCTTGGGTCCCATCTTAAAGTAGTTCCATCTACCTCTACAAATTTAGATTCTTGATAAAAAGGTGTATATTTTAACTTTTTTACTTCTTCTAAAGCTAATCTGGCCGCAGATGTTTTTCCTACCCCTGGTGGTCCATATAGTATAATATGTTGTGGATACGGGGATGCTATTTTAGATAAAAGAGACTTTATAGGTCTTTCCTGTCCTATAATTTCTGAAAAAGAAGCTGGTCTTAATAAATGTTGAATATTATTAGTTAACTTTTTAGACTCAAGAACCTGAATATTAGCATATTTTTTCAAGGTTTTGGCATTTTCTGGTCCTTTTTGTTTCTTTAAAATATTAAGCTTTACTTCTTCTATATATTTATCTTGTTTTTCCATTAAAACTTGTTCTACTTCTTTTTCTATATTATTTTCAACATATCTTTTAGCTAAAACTTCTACAATTAATCTATTTGTTTCTGTTAGCACTTCTATAACATTCTTATCTGTAGGTACTGTTTGTATCCCTTTGCCATCACTTATTATTTTATTTAGTGCATATAGCTTTTCATATGGGTTGTTACTATTTATATATTTTTCTAACTTATACTTTACAACTCTAGCCCTTATATTAGAATCTTTTATTATTTTTTTTACTATTTCAAATAAAACCTCGGTCTGTAACTCAATAGACATATCATTTGAAATATCTTGTTCTATTTCATTTATTATATCATCTTGTAATTCATCTAATTTATGAGAATTCACAATTTTCCTCCTATTCCTCTAAAACAGAAACTTTAACTTTAGTTGAAACTTCTGGATAAATTTTTATTTCTGCCTCATAAACTCCTGTTTGTCTTATAGTTTCTGCTACTATCTTCTTTTTATCTATATCCATATTGTATTGTTCTTTTAATTTTTCTGAAATATCTTTTGATGTTATAGAACCAAATAATCGCCCATTTTCACCAATTTTAACTTTAAATTTAATTTCTTTTCCCATTAATGATTTTGCTAATTTTTGTGCTTCTTCTAGTTCCTTTAATTTTTGTCTTCTTTCTGCTTCTTTTTTATTATTTAAAATGTGTACATTATTTTCTGTTGCTTGTTCAGCTAATTTCTTTGGGATTAAATAATTTCTTGCATACCCATCAGATGCATTAACTAGATCCCCCTTTTTACCTAATGATTTAACGTCTTTTAATAATATAACTTTCATTATTTTTCACCTTCCCTTAAATATTTATCTATGGCTAATTCTAATTTTTCTACTGCCTCTTTTAAATTAATTTTTTCTAATTTAGCTCCAGCCATAGTCATATGTCCTCCACCACCTAACATTTCAAGTATTAATTGAACGTTAATATCTCCAAGGGATCTTCCACTTATATATATTTCATTATCTATTGTAACAAATACAAAGGAAGCTTGAATACCTGAAATATTTAGTAGTTCGTCCGCTGCCTGGGCAGCTAATACATTATCTTCTATATTTTCTGGACATATTGCTATAGCAATATGATTTCTTACATGAACTGACTTTATTATTTCTAATTTTTTGATATAAGTATCTAAATCACTAGCAAAAAACTTCTTAACATCAATAGTATCTGCTCCAAATTTTTTTAAAAAAGATGCGGCTTCAAAGGTTCTAATACCTGTTTTAAAGTAAAAATTTTTTGTATCCACATATATTCCTGCTAAAAGAGCTTCTGCTATGATTGGTGAAATATTAGGTTTTTCCACCATGTATTGAATCATTTCTGTTACTAATTCTGCTGTAGAAGATGCGTAAGGCTCTATATAACTTAATATAGATCTTTCTATATAATCCGTTGCTCTTCTATGATGATCTATTATAACTATTTTATTAAATTTATCAACTAAGCTAATATTTTGAACATAGCCTCTACTATGAGAATCTACTATTATTAATAAGCTCTCTTCATTCATAATATCTAAGGCTTCCTTACTATTTATAAATGTATTCTCATATCCCTTTTCTTTTTTTATCTTATCTAATAAAAATTCACTACTTTTATTATAATTTTCTAGAATTATATAACTTTTTTTGCCCAATTGATTTATTATACTGTGAAGTCCTATAGCTGAACCCAGACAATCTATATCTGCATTTATATGCCCCATTATAATTATATTACTACTTTCATTTATTAAATTAACTAATGCATGACCTATAACTCTCGCCCTAACCTTTGTTCGTTTTTCCACCTCTTTAGTTTTTCCACCATAAAATGAAAGCTTATCTTTATTTTTTACTACAGATTGGTCGCCCCCTCTACCTAATGCTAATTCTTTAGCCGCAAGAGCATAACTATAATTTTCTAAAGGAGTTTCTGCTCCCTTTCCTACTCCTATGCTTAAAGTAGGATTCATTTTATTTCCTGTATCTATATCCCTTATTATATCTAGTATATCAAATTTTTTCTCCATTTGTTTTTCTATATAAGAATTTTGAACGGATAATATATATTTATTTTGTTCATATTTTTTTATCATAGCTTTCATGTTTTCAGAAAAACTATTTATATGTCTTTCTATTTCTGCTATTATTAACGGTTTTTTATCTATATCTATACTTTTTAATACCTCATCTAAGTTATCCACTTCTAAAAGTATTATTCCTTCTTTATTTTTCTCCATATTTATCAATATATTAAACATATCTGTAACATCATAAAAATAAAGAAGTAATATTTTTTCTCTCATTTCCTCATCAAAAAATGTGTTAGTATATATATTATAATAATTATCTTTAAAATTAATATTTTTGAAGGAATTCTTTTTTCCCTCTAAAGCATATTTAAAATTAAAATTTTTTAATATACGATTTATGTTTTCTCCTAATATCCCATCTTTTTTTAACAATAGTGAGAAATTTTGATTATACCATAAAACCTCTCCCTTGTTAGATAAAACCATCATAGGAAAAGGTAAATTCATTAGAGAACTTTTAAATGCGCTATCCATTTTTGTAGAAAAATCCTCTATAAATTTTTTTAGCTCTTTCTTCTTAATTCTTGTGTTTTTAAAATTATAAAGTAATAAGAAAAAATATATAAGTGTTAATACTATACCTACTTGTGAATGTTTATATGAAAAGATAATAATTATTAATACGGCTATAATAAACATATATACTTTATTATTTGTAATAAAATTATCGTACCTATTATCGTTCATTTATAATTCCCCACTTTTATTATTCTCATATTTTCTAAAGGGATCTAATTTCCTAAAATCAAGCATTATATCCATTAACCCTAAATAAATATAAATAATATTTAGAGAACCCAAAACAGTAATAAAAAGAATAAAAATCAAAATTCCCTTGGAAATATTAAATTTATTTTTCATATAATATATGAAAACAGACACTCCATCAATTAAAAGCATTGTAAATAATAAATTACTAGAAGTCATAAAGAAATAATCTCCTACTTCTATTCCTTTTCTTTTTAATATAACTCCTATAAGCAATCCTATTGCTACTATAGTTACTATTCTTACATTAACATATATTTTAGATATATGTGGTAATGGTTTTACATTTTTATATCCTAACTTTATAAGTACTGTTCTTGTTATTGCATAGTTTAAAAAAGCTAACACGAAAGAAATTGTTATTAAAGCTCCAGGTATCATTTTTAATATTAAATCCGGTTGTAGTAAATTAAGTTTTTGTTCCATTTGTTGTAGTTGTTCTTTAGGGACTCCAGCTTGAGAATAAAAATCCTTAGCTGATTCCATAGTATCTTTTATCATACTTATATTCTTATTTATAAAATTCATTATTCCATCTTTATTTACAAATAAAATTTGTATTAATATAATCATAATATTTGATAATAAAAAGCCAGCTGCTAATATCATAATAGTCATAAAAATTGATTTTTGTTTTTTTATACAATAGCCTAATAAAAATCCTATTGTGCCAAATGAAATAGTAATTATTACTGCTGTAATAGGATTGTTTATCATAGCTGTTATTACACCTGTTACAAGTATAGCCCAGAGAGTAATTTTATAATCTTGTCTTAAGTATAAAACGGCTATAGGTATAGGTAATAAAAAAGTAATAAAAATACTAAATATAGGGAAATACAAATTAAGCATTATAAGTACTATCATTAATGAGACTATAAGACCTGCTTCAACCAAAGAATTAGTTTTATTTTGTCTATTATACATATGTTCCTCCATTACTCTTTTTCTTTAAGATGATTATATAGTTTACTTAAATTTCTTCCATCCTTTTCTATGTCATCTTCTTCAATTATGCCCACTTTTAACTTTTTCTTCACATTTTCATCAACTGCTATAAAAGAATATCCTAATTTTTCCCCTAATAAATATAAAATTATAATAGCACCTGATATACAATCTAATATAGCTTCCTGTGCCACATTACTTCCTTTAGTTAAAAGTTTAAAAAGATCCCCTATTATACATAAAAGTTCTGCTTTTAAATCCTCTATTATTTTTACACTATACATTATATTAAAATCATCTTTTTTCATACCGCATCCATCCCCTTTTTTAACCTATACTACTATTTTAGTTGTATTTCACTTTTTATGCAATAATACCTTATATTACTTATAAAATCAATGATATACAAAAAAACTGACTACCAATTTCGTAGTCAGTTTTATGTAAACTTAAATATTATTCTGTAGTAAATGGTAATAAAGCAATGTTTCTTGCTCTTTTTATAGCTCTAGTTAATTCTCTTTGATGTTTAGCACAGTTTCCGGAAATTCTTCTTGGAAGAATTTTTCCTCTTTCTGTAACGAATTTTCTAAGCTTATTGATATCTTTGTAATCTATTGCTTCAGATTTTTCCATACAAAAAGTACAAACTTTTCTCTTGGCTCTTCTTTGTCTTCTTCCGCCTTCTCTTCCTGCCATAACTATCCCTCCTTCTCTTTAAAATGGGATGTCTCCATCATCCACTGGAATTATATCGTCGTCAAAACTGTTTCCATTTCCAAAGCCTTGGCCTGATTGGTAACTTGGTTCTGACCCATTATTATATGTTGAATCCGTTGTAGGCTTATTGCCCCACTCAAGAAATTTAACTTCTTCAGCTATGACTTCTGTTACATATCTTCTTGTACCATCTTTAGCTTCATAGCTTCTTGTTTGAATTCTACCACTAACACCCATAAGTTTTCCTTTACTCATATAATTAGCTGTAGATTCTGCTTGTTTTCCCCATACTACTATAGGGATGAAATCTGCTTCTCTCTGGCCATCTTTTGAAAATCTTCTATCTACAGCCAAAGTAAAGGTGGCAACTGCTGTCCCATTTCCTGGAGTAAATTTTAACTCAGGATCTTTGGTTAATCTACCTATTAAAACAACTTTATTCAAAAAAACACCACCCTATTATTCTTGAGTTATTATCATGTGTCTTATAACAGAATCTGTTATTCTGAACACTCTATCTAACTCTTTTGGTAATTCTGTATCAGCTGTGAAGTTCATTAAAGTATAGTAACCTTCGCTAACTTTTTTAACTTCGTAAGCTAATTTTCTTTTACCCCATAGGTCAACATTGTCTACTGTTCCACCTGCATTTTCGATTACACCTTTAAACTTTTCAACATTAGCTTTATAACCTTCTTCATCTAATGCTGGGTTTAGTATAAATACAGTTTCGTACTTTCTCATTATATTCACCTCCTCCCCACGGACTAACGGCTGTACTTTGTACAGCAGGGATCTTATCGTACATCAAATAATTTTATCATATAAACTATTATAAATCAATATTTTTTATAACATTTCTATAAATGCTGCTATTCTTGTTTTTAATTGCCCTATATCAGTTTGAGAATAATCTGTTTCTATACTCATATATGGTACATTTTTTTCATTATTTACGAATTCTTTTACAGATTGAGTTTCCACATTATAGGTATGACAGGCTTGTAATATTACATCCACAACCCCATCAACCTTATAATCATCTATTAATTCTGATAATAAATTTAGTCTATTAGTATTAGGACTCATGCAGGAACAACCTATAGCTAAATATTTTTCTGTTATTGCATCTATAGGATCTTTTTCTTCATCTACTAATTTCTCTATTTCTTTAACACCACTACAATTTTCAAATACTACAACATTTCCACCATTTTCTTCAATTAATCTTATTATTTTCTCTGTTCCCTCCCCCATAGGACATCCTGTTATAAGTATCCTTTTTGCATCTTTACATACTTTTCTTTCACCTTTTTCATATTTATCTTTTGCATCCTTTATCATAGATTTTAAAAATTCTATTTCTTCTTCTTTATCCCATTTAAAACTAGCTCCATTTAAAACCTTCATTATTTCAAGTCCTGTTACTGGTGGTGGACACATTTTTCCTAATTCATAAAATTCTCTAAGAGCTTGTCTTTCTTTATTTCTAAGTTTTATCATTTCTCTTATATTTTCTTCAGTTATTTTTACATTAAACTCTTTTTCTAATCTTTCTTTTAATCTTACTATCTCATTTCTCCATAGATTATAAGCATCTTCTCCTGTGCTTATTTGAGGCAATTGCATAACATGAACTGGTCTTATATCATTTAAATATTCATACATTTTTTTCTTTCCATCACAAGTGGTTTCCCCAACTATTAAATCTGAAAAATAAGTATATGGACATTTTTCAGTTATAGCAAACCCATAAGAAGCCTTTATAAGAGGACATAAATTTCTTGGTAATACTTTTTCTGCATCTGGTATAGCTTCATCATTTTTACCACATAAAGCCACCACAGTTGCTCCTGATGCAGATATTATTTCCCATGGAGTATATGTACAAAATACACCTACAACTTTTTTCCCTTCATCCTTTAGATTTTTTACAGTTATAAATCCATTTCTTCTTGCTTCACTAAACTCATCAAATTTTGCTGGTAAATTATTCATTATAAATTCCCCCTAATTGATTTTTTATTTTTAACTTTATAATATTTCTATAAAAGCAGCTAATCTAGTTTTTAACTGTCCTATATCTTTTTGTGAGTAATCTGTTTCTATACTAATATAAGGTATGTTTTTTTCTTTAGTAACAAATTCTTTTATTGTAGTAGTTTCTATATTATAAGTATGGCATGCTTGTAATATAACATCTACTACTCCATCTATCTTATAATCATTTATAATTTCTGATATTAAATCTATTCTTTTCTTATTAGGACTCATACAAGAACAAGCTATATTTAAATATTTTTCAGTTAAAGCATCTATAGGTTCTTTACTTTCGTCCACTAAATAATTTAAATTTTTAGCTCCACCACAATTTTCATAGGCTACCACTACGCCTCCATTTTCTTCTATAGTATTTATTATTTTATCTGTAGCTTCTCCTAATGGGCATCCTGTTACTAATATCCTTTTTGAATCTTTAGTAACATTAGTTTTTCCCATTTCATATTGCTTTTTTACTTCTTCTACGATATTGTCTATACTTCTTACTTGATCTTCTTTATCCCACGTAAATTCTGCTCCTCTTAATACTTTTAAAATTTCCATACCTGTTAAAGGTGGAGGACTTAACCTTCCTAATTCATAAAAATTTCTTAGAGATTGTCTTTCTTTATTTTTGATTTTTATCATTTTTCTTATTTTTTCTTCAGTTATTTCTACATTAAATTCTTTTTCTAAAAATTTTTTTAATTTTATAACTTCATTTCTCCATAATTTAAATGCATCTTCTGTATTTTGTGTTTGTGGTAACTGCATTATATGTACTCTTTTCATTTTACTTAATAACTCATACATTTTTTTCTTTCCATCACAAGTAGTTTCCCCTATAACCACATCAGAAAAATACATATAAGGACATTTTTCAGTTAATGCAAAACCATAAGAAGACTTTATAAGTGGGCATAAATTTCTTGGTAAATGTTTTTCTGCATCTTCTATAGGTTCTTCACTAGTTCCACAAAGACCTACAGGTATAGCGCCTGATGCCGCTATTATTTCCCAAGGGGTATATGCACAAAATTCACCTGCGATTTTATATCCACTATCCTTTAATTCTTTTATTTTTACAAACCCTTTTCTCCTCGCTTCACCAAATTTATTTATATTTTTAGGCAACTGATTCATAATATCACTGCTCCTAATTTTAATTTTATAAAAGCTCCAAGGAAAATTATTCTTGGAGCTTTTATATTTACATTTTTATTAAAGACTTACTCCATCATAATATAATTATAAATAGAATATCTAAAACCAAAATAATAATATTTCCTAATTAATTTATTCTTAGCACCATTTTTATGATAACATATATATTTTTCTACAGTTATTTATAATATTTATAGACAAAAAAATATATATAAATAAAAATTATAGATTCCTATTTATACATAAAAAAAACTATTGATATTACTCTATCAATAGCTAATTAAAAAAATAATATTAAATTAATCTTTTGGTTTATGTTCTAATACATTTTTTAATCTTTTTTCGAAGGTGCTTCTTGGTATCATTATTATTCTACTACAGCCTAAACATTTTATTTTTATATCTGCACCCATTCTTATTATTTCCCACCTATTACTACCACAAGGATGAGATTTCTTCATTTCCACTATGTCTCCTAAATCAAAGGTCTTAGTCATAATTAATCTCTCCTTCTATTTTATAATTTGAAATTTATTATAAGGTATTTCTATATTTTCATTTTTTAATTCTATTAATATTCTTTTTCTCAATTCAATTTCTGCAGTCCATTGATTCATTGGAGTTGTTCTTCCATATACAACTATACTTATTCCATTGTTGCCCAATGAAGTTATTCCATATACTCCTGGTTGTTCTACTACTATGTCTTTTCTTTCTTTTGCATACTCTAAACATACCTTATTAATTATATTTATTGCTTCCTCTATATCTACTTCATAAGCTACATTAATTTCTATCTTAAATCTTATATTATTTTTAGCATGATTAGTTACTTTATTTATTAAACCATTAGGTATTATATGAAGATCTCCATTAAAATCTTTTAATTTAGTTACTCTAAGTTCTATGGTATCAACTATCCCAGATTTATCTTCTACAGTTATATAATCGCCTACTGAAAATTGATCTTCAAATAATATAAAAAATCCACTTATTACATCCTTTATAAGATCTTTGGCTCCTAAACCTATAGCTGCACCACCAAGTCCTGCAAATATGGAACCTATTCTTCCAAATAAAATTTCTATTATAGCGAAGATCCCTACAAAATAAACTGTATACCTTAATATACTATTTAATATAGTTCCTACAGTTGTAGCTTTTTTATCATCTAATGAAAATTTTAAATTTCTTTGTTTTTTAACAAATCTATTTATTATTTTATTACCTATCTTTATAGATAAGTACATTATTACACATATAATTGCTATTTTAATAACTACTGATATAAAATTATATATAGAATCTGCCTCTATAAGTAAGTTTCCTATTTTTATTCCGCCTTTTGATAAATCAAAATCAAAGTTAAATGATGATTTCATAAAATATTACATGACTAACTGGTAGTCCTTACCCTCCTTTAAATATACATTTTTAATATTTATTTCTTTGCTTTCTATTACTTTTTTTACATTTTCATAATCTTGTTCATCGATTCTTATGCTTATACCACAACTTTTAGTTATATATGTTGGCGTAGGAATTATAATAAGCTTTATTCCTTTTTCTTTTAAAACACTTTCCCCATCCATTGCTGTGTGAGTATTTTCAAATGTTATTACATAATTTTTCATAAATTTATCACCTATCCATTTATTCTTATTCATTTTACAATATAATTATAAAACTTTATTGCAACATATACAATTATATAACTTTAGTTTATAATTATATATAAATATTTTCATAATTAATGTAATTTTAAATATTATTAACAAATATTTAATATTTATTTGGATATATTATTCAATAGGAGGTTTTTAAATGAAAATTTATTTAGATAATGCCGCTACTACTTATCCAAAACCAGAGAAAGTTTATTCTTCTATATTAAACTATATGAAAAATGTTGGTGCCAGTCCTGGTAGGGGTGGATATGAAAATGCTCTTACAGGAGATAGAATGGTTTACAAATGTAGACAGTCTTTAATAAATCTATTTAATTTTAATAAAATAGAAAATGTAGTATTTACATCTAATATTACAGTATCATTAAATATATTAATAAAATCTATTGTAGAGGATGGCTGGCATGTAATAACTTCTGCAATGGATCATAACTCTGTAATTAGACCTTTAGTTTCATTAGAAAAATCAAATAAAATTAAACTAGATATATTAAATTGTTCAGAAGAAGGTTTAATAAATATTGAAGATTTTAAAAATGCAATAAAAGATAACACAAAATTAGTTGTACTATCTCATGCATCAAACATTGTTGGAACAATACAACCTCTAGAAACTATAGGTAAGATATGTAAAGAAAAAGGAATTTATTTTATCATAGATTCTGCTCAAACTGCTGGTGTTCTACCTCTAGATTTTCAAGATTTAAACTGTAACGCATTAGCTTTTACGGGACACAAAGCTTTACTTGGGCCTCAAGGCATAGGCGGCTTCATAATTGATGATAAATTAAATAATATTGCTACTAACTTTATAGAAGGTGGTACAGGTAGTTTATCTGAAAGTACATTGCAACCAGATTTTCTTCCTGATAAATTTGAAAGTGGTACTATGAATACTCCTGGAATTGCTGGACTTTTAGCTGGTATTGAATACATAAATGAAGAGGGGTTAAATACTATAAAAGAAAGAGAAGAATATCTCTCTAGAGAATTTATAAATGGCTTATTAAATATAAACTCTATTAAAGTTTATGGTCCTTTAGATGCCTCCTTAAGAACTGCAACAATATCTATTAATTCATCAAAAATTGATAATTCTGAACTAGGATTTTTATTAGATAGCGAGTTTGGCATAATGGTAAGAACAGGTCTTCATTGTGCACCTTTAGCACATAAAACTATAGGCTCATTCCCTCAAGGTACACTAAGATTCAGCTTTGGTGCATTTAATGATATTAAAGATATTAATTACGCTCTATACGCTTTAAATAGTATACTTAGTAGGATGTGATTTGTAAAATAAAATGAATAAATTTGTAGAAAAATTAGATAACCTAATATTATTTTTTATAATATATACTATTTCTTTTTTAATATTTTTTAAAACCTTGCCCTATACTCTACCTTTTGTTTTAGCTTTTTTATTTGCATTAGCCTTAAAAAAACCCGCTAATTATTTAATAAAAAAACTAAAAATAAAAAACTCGTTAGCTTCTTTTATAGTTACATTAATATTTTTTTCTATAATAATAACTTTATTATTCTGGGGAATAAATTCATTAGTTCATGAAGTTATAGACTTTGGTAAAAATACTCAAACTTATTTATATTCTCATGAGGACCAAATAAGTAATTATGTTGATAATATATATAGGTATTATTTGAATTTACCACCATCTATAATTGATTCAATAGAAAAAACTATTGGGAATTCATTTTCAAAAATTTCTAACATAATTGTATTTATTACAAGTAGAATAGTTTCTTCTTTTATTGGATTATTAACTTCAATCCCTTATATATTAATGCTGATATTATTTACTTTATTATCAACTTATTTTTTTACTAAAGATATTACTAAACATGATAATAAAATTTCTAAAATTATATTTAATGAACATTCATCTAAGTTTCCTCAGATATATCTAGAAAGTAAAAAAATGCTAAGTGGCTATATTTTATCCTACTTAACACTGATTGGAATAACATTTTTTGAAACTTTAATAGTTTTCTTTATTTTTAATATTAAATATTCAATTATGTTTAGTATTATAGCAGCTATAGCAGATTTTCTACCAATACTAGGTATAGGAAGCATTTATGTGCCATTAGCTCTAATACACATCCTAGTTTATAAAAATTATGTTGTTGGAATTGGCTTATTAATATCCTATGTGGCTGTATCCATAATAAGACAAATTCTAGAACCAAAACTTTTATCTTCTTCATTAGGTTTACATCCTGTTTCTGTTTTAGCCGCAATATTTATAGGTTTAAAAGCAAATGGCATATCTGGTATGTTCTTTTGTTTATTCTTCGTAATATTTTATAATATATTGCGAAAAGTTGAATTATTATAATAACAAAATGTATAAAACCTCCTTTAGTGGATATAATCCCTAACAGGAGGTTTTTTTATGATAAGTAAAACTATTATAGACACTTCTATACCCGATGATATTTCTACTTTAAGAGATATTTTATGTACTGAATTATACTACGCATTTAAAGCAAATAGAGAAATAGTTATAGTATGCATTGGAACTGATAGGTCTACTGGGGACTCTTTAGGCCCTCTAGTTGGAGAAAAACTTAAATTTTTAATTAGAGGTAGAGTTAGTTTATTTGGTAATTTAGAAAATCCAGTACATGCTAAAAATTTAAAGGAAACTATTTCTATTATAAATTCTAAGTACAAAAATCCGTACATAATAGCTATAGATGCCTGTTTAGGAAGTATAGAAAATATAGGTAAAATAATAGTAGATAGTAAACCCCTTTATCCTGGATCAGCAGTTAATAAAGACCTGCCTGCTATTGGAGATCTAAGTATTAACGGAGTGGTAAATATTTCTGGAGCTATGGAATTTATGGTATTACAAAACACTAGACTATACACTGTTATGAATTTAGCTAATTACATTTCAAAAGGTATATATCATTCTATTATAAAAACTTTAGGGAGCAAAAAAAATAGCTTTAATATAGAAAATATTTAATTTAAATTATACAATCATTTATTCTAATGTTTAATATATTTTCTATTTCCTCTATAGTTTTACCAGCACTATCTATAATTAATATATCTGTATTTCTTTTATTATTATTTAAATATTTATCTATTAACATATCCCCTTTTAAATCACATATAATTACATCATAGTTATTATTATTATAAGTACTATAGCCTCTCTCTTCTAGGTCATTCTTTAAATTTTGTAATGTATCTGACACAAAAATATTCATTATAAAAACCTCCCTCTATGAAATATTATTTTTCATAAAGGGAGGTTTTATTCTAATTTTCAGTAACATTATTTATACAATTTTCTAATACTTGTTTTTCTTCATCTGATAAGTCATATCTTGATATACCTTTATCTATAGGTTTAGCATAAGTAGTACTTTCATTTCGTCCAAATATACTTGTTAGTATAACTCCACTATTATCATTATCTAAAAATGCTATTGAATAACTTAAATCACTTCCTACATCATCAAAGGCTCTATATCTAACTATAGCCACCTTTTGTATACATGCTTTAACTCTCTTATCTATAGTACTATATATTTCTTTTACATATTCAGTTTCTTCTTTTGCTTTATCTACCTTATCTAAATAATCATTTATTAATTCTTCAACATTTCTATTATTACTACCCCTCATGAATTTTTTATATTTTTCCTTTAGTTTTTTTAAAGAAATCATAGTAATTATAAGAATTATAAATAATAAAATCATTATTGCTGTTAATCCCATAATTATAAAAGCAGAATTTACATTTATAAATTCTATTACATTTGTCATAACTTATCTCCTCCGTCAATGTTTCACGTGAAACATTTTATAATTTTAGTATATCTAATATTCTTTGTAAATCATCTTCCGAATAATATTCTATTTCTATTTTGCCTTTGTTTTTATTATTTTGCAAATTAACTTTTGTATCAAATAAGCTTTCTAGTTTACTCTTTATATCTTTATAATAAGGTGAAATCTCATTATCTTTTATATTATTGTTATTCTTTTTTTCTTTATATATATTCTTTATTATTCGTTCTGTTTCCCTAACACTTAAATTTTCATCAATTATTGTTTGTGATAATTTATATTGTAATTCATTCTCCTTCAAAGCTAATAATGCTCTTCCATGCCCTTCTGTTATAACGCCATCAATTAAATATTGTTGAACTCTTTTATCTAATGCTAATAATCTCATACAATTAGCAATAGCTGCTCTAGATTTACCTATTCTTATACTTAAAATATCTTGAGTTATTTTAAATTCCTGAATTAAATTTTTATAAGCTTGGGCTTCTTCTATACAATTTAAATCTTGTCTTTGTATATTTTCTATTAAAGATATTTCTAGTACACTTCTATCATCTAAATCCATAACCACAGCAGGTATTCTTTTTATACCCACTAACTTAGCAGCTCTCCATCTTCTTTCTCCTGCTACTATAGTGTATAAGTTACCTTCTTTTTTTAAAACTAAAGGTTGAATAATGCCGTGCTCTTTTATGGATTGTGCTAAATATCCTATTTTTTCTTCATCAAAGTTTTTTCTCGGTTGTTCATTATTAGGCTTTATTAAATTTATAGATATAGTATTTATACTATCTTTATTTTCTTGGGATTTTTCAGGAATTAATGCACCTAATCCCTTTCCTAATGCTGATTTTTTATTCAACCTTATATCCTCCTTTTATTGTTTTTCTATAAATTCCTTACTTAAATTATTGTATGCTTCTGCCCCCTTACATTTTGAATCATATAATATTATAGGCAACCCAAAACTAGGAGCTTCTGCCAATCTTACATTTCTAGGAATTGTGGTCTTATATACTTTATCATTAAAATATTTTTTTACTTCCTCTGCAACTTCATTGCATAATCTAGTCCTGATATCATACATAGACAGTATTACACCTTCAACTTCTAAATTAGAATTAAGGGATTTTTGTACTAACTCAATAGTATTAACTAATTGCCCTACTCCTTCTAATGAATAGAATTCGCATTGTATAGGAATTAAAACACTATCAGACGCTGCAAGTGCATTAATTGTTAACAAACCTAACGAAGGTGGACAATCAATAAATACATAGTCAAAATCATTCTCTATTTCTTTTAATTTTTCCAAAAGAATTCTTTCTCTATCCAATTTATTTATCAATTCTATTTCAGCACCAGCTAAAGACATAGTTGATGGTAAAATATAAAAATTGCTTATAAGTTCACTTTGTTTTATGACTTCCCTTATTGATATTTCATCAGATGTTAAAACATCATACACTGAGAGTTCTAAGCTATTTTTATCTAATCCCATTCCGCTAGTGGTATTTCCTTGAGGATCTATGTCTATGTTTAATATTTTATATCCATTCATGGCTAGACATGAACATAAATTTATACTGGTTGTAGTCTTTCCTACACCACCCTTTTGATTAAAAATAGATATTACTTTCAATTCCTCACCACCTAATTAATATTCTACATTTAATTATATAATTTAAAGTAAAATAATGAAAGTCTTTTACATATACTTTATTAAAATTTAATAAAAAGTAGATGTTTCACGTGAAACATCTACTATTTCTTAGGTATGGTTATTGTTATTTGTATTTTATCCTCCAAATCCTTAGATCTATAGTTTGCCTTAACACCATATTTATCAAAAACTTGCTTTACTGTATTAACATAAACTACTGGAGAAAAAATTCCTTTTATTCTTTTTTTACCATCAGAAGCTAAATCTTTATTACTTTCTTGACATAATTCTTTTTCTATTAGTTCTTCTGTTTTTTTAACATTTAATTTTTTTTCTATAACAATGGATAATATTTTTAGTTGTTTATCTTTATCCATAATTTTTAACAGAGCTCTACCATGCCTTTCTGTTAAATTATTTTCTAATATTTTTTCTCTAACTTCCTTAGATAATTTTAATAATCTCATTTTATTTGCTATAGTAGATTGCTTTTTCCCAATTATTTCTGATAATTTATCTTGAGTATAAAAATGTTCTTGTATTAAATTATGATAAGCTTCTGCTTCTTCAAAACAATTTAAATCTTCTCTTTGCAAATTTTCTAACAAGGCTATTGCTGCAGAGTCCTTATCTGTAACATCTATAATAACCGCTGGGACTTCATTTAACCCCAACTTTTTAGCTGCTCTTAATCTTCTCTCTCCAGCAACCAATTCATATTCACCATCTTTTATCTTTCTCACAGATAAAGGCTGAATTATACCATACACTTTTATTGACTGTGCTAGTTCTTCTATACTTTCCTCATTAAAATATTTTCTAGGTTGATATAAATTGGGAATAATTTTATCAGTGGAAATATAATTAATATTTTTTTGCATACTACCATCCCTCTTATTCTCTTCCTATTATTTACATTTCTTCTTTAAATGTAATTTTCCTCTTTTTTTTATTATTTTTTTAGTTGCAAATTATTACATTTATTTTAGAGGATTTTTTTTAATAATACTAGGCTTTCTAGGATACTTTTTTGCAGTTTCTTTTACTTTTTTTATAATTACTAAATTATGTTTTAGATCTGTATCTTCAATATCTATTTTTATTATATCCTCTATCTTTCCACCTAAAATTTCTATGGATTTTGTAGCTGATGTTATTTCTTCTTCTACAGAAGGACCCTTCATGGCTACAAAATATCCACCTTTTCTTACAAAAGGAATACAAAATTCACTTAAAACTGCTAAATTTGCTACTGCTCGGGAAACTGCTATATCATATCTTTGTCTATGTTGAATTTCCTGTGCATAATCTTCTGCTCTTCCATGTAAACATTGTATATTTTTTAATTGTAGCTCTCCTATTACAATATTTAAAAAATTTATTCTCTTTTGTAGAGAGTCCAATAAAGTTATTTCTATATCTTCTTTTAATATTTTTATGGGGGTGCCTGGAAATCCTGCCCCTGTACCTATATCTATTAAACTTTTAGCCTCTGCCATTGGGGAAGCTTTAAATATTTTTATGCAATCTATAAAATGTTTTTTTATTATTTCCTCATCCTTAACAATAGCTGTTAAATTTATTTTTTTATTCCATTCCTGTATTAAATTTTTATAACTTATAAACTGATTATATTTTTTATCATTAAAGTCTAAATTAACATCATTGCATGCTGATTGTAGTATGTTGAAAAATTCCATTTAAAAACCTCCAAAAGGATTTTTTAGTTTTCTCTGTTTTTTCTTTCCATATATATAAGTAATACTGATATATCTGCTGGGGATACACCTGAAATTCTAGAAGCCTGACCTATATTTATAGGTTTTATTTTTTCTAATTTTTGAATAGCCTCTAATCTCAACCCTTTTACATCTGGATAATTTATACTTTTAGGTATTAATCTATCTTCATACTTCTTAAATTGCTCAACTTGTTCTAACTGTTTGTTTATATATCCCTCATATTTTGCAATTATATTTATTTCTTCTTTTTCATCATCACTTAAATCTGGTCTTTTATCATCTAAAGGTTCAACTTTAAAATAGTCTAATTCTGGTCTTTTTATTAATTCATATAAACTAATAGGTTTTTTTAGTTCAGTAGACCCTTTCTCTAATAAAAACTCATTTATTTCTCTTTTTCCTGTTATTTGTACATTTTTTAATCTTTCTACTTCACTTTCTACATTCTTTTTCCTATTTAGGAATTTATCATATCTATCCTCTTTTACAAGTCCAATTTTATAGCCTAACTCTGTTAATCTTAAATCCGCATTATCCTGCCTTAAGAGTAATCTATATTCTGCTCTTGATGTCATCATTCTATAAGGCTCATTTGTACCCTTTGTTACTAAATCATCTATAAGTACACCTATATAAGCATCTGATCTTTTTAAAATTAATGGATCTTCTCCTTTTATTTTTAATACAGAATTAATTCCAGCTACAAGTCCCTGTGCTGCAGCTTCTTCATAACCTGAACTTCCATTAAATTGACCTGCCCCATATAATCCATTTATATTTTTGAATTCTAAGGTTAAATCTAGTTGTTGAGGATCAATACAATCATATTCTATAGCATAAGCAGTTCTTAGTATTTCCGCATTTTCTAAACCTGGTACACTTCTATACATTTTTATTTGAACATCTTCTGGTAATGAACTAGACATACCACCAACATATAATTCTTCTGTATTTTCACCTTCTGGCTCTATAAATATTTGATGTTTATCTTTATCTGGAAATCTAACAATCTTATCTTCAATAGATGGGCAGTATCTTGGTCCTACCCCTTCTATTGATCCATTATATAATGGAGATCTATGTATATTTTCATGTATTATTTTATGAGTTTGTTCAGAGGTATAAGTTAAATAACAAGAAATCTGATCTTTATCTAGTTTATCATGTATAAATGAAAAAGGAACTATTTTTTCATCTCCTGGTTGTTCTATCATTTTAGAAAAATCTACTGATCTTTTATTTATTCTTGCAGGAGTTCCTGTTTTAAATCTTCTAAGATTTATTCCTAAATCTAATAAACTTTGAGATAAATCGTTAGCAGGATATAAACCACTTGGTCCACTACTATATATTATATCTCCTATTATTATTTTACCCTTTAAATAAGTTCCAGTACATAATATTATAGCTTTTGTAGTAAAATATGCTCCATTTTTAGTTAAAATACCTTTAACTTTATTATCCTCTACATCTATTTGTATAACTTCTAGTTGCCTTAAAATAACATTTTTTTCTTTTTCTAGCAAATGTTTCATTCTTTCACTATATCTTTTTTTATCTGCTTGGGCTCTTAAAGAATGCACTGCTGGTCCCTTAGAAGTGTTAAGCATTCTAGATTGTATAAATGTATGGTCTATATTTATTCCCATTTCACCACCTAAAGCATCTATTTCTCTTACTAAATGTCCTTTTGCTGTTCCACCTATATTAGGATTGCAAGCCATAAGAGCAATACTATCTAAGTTCATAGTACATATTAATGTTTTACATCCCATTCTTGCAGAAGCTAATGCTGCTTCGCATCCCGCATGACCTGCGCCAATAACTACTACATCAAAATCTCCAGCTAAATATTTCATATAACTCCCTACTTTCCTAAACAAAATTCAGAAAATATTTTATCTATAATGTTCTCATCTAACGTATCACCAGTAATTTCTCCAAGATATTTCCATGCATTTCTAATATCTATAGATGCTAAATCTATTGATATTTCATCTGATAAAGTTTCTATAGCTTGAATACAAGATTCTTTAGATCTTATTAAGGCTTCCTGATGCCTAGCATTTGTAACTATAATTTCATCAGATTTTATTTCTCCACTAAAGAACAGATCTTTTATACATTCTTTTAATTCATTCAATCCCGAATTGTTTTTAACTGATGTTCTTATTATATATTTAGAATCTAATCCTTTTATAAAATGATTTTCTTCATTTAAATCTTTATTTAAATCTGATTTATTTAATAAAACTATATACTTTTTATTTTTTATAAAATCCATTATTTCTATGTCTTCTTCATCTATTTTTCTGCTTAAATCTAACATAAATATAACTAAATCAGCTTCAGCTATCTTTTCCTTTGATTTTTCTACACCAATTTTTTCTACTACATCTTCTGTTTCTCTTATTCCTGCTGTATCTACTATTTTTATAGGTATTCCATCAATATTTATATATTCTTCTATAACATCTCTTGTAGTACCTGGTATTTCTGTAACTATAGCTTTATTTTCATTAATTAATGCATTTAACAAAGAAGATTTTCCTACATTAGGTTTTCCAACTATTACAGTATTTAACCCTTCTCTTAATATTTTACCTTCTTCTGATGCACTTATCAAATTATCTATTTTATTTATTATTTCTTTTAAATCTACTTTAATTTTTTGACCTGTTATTTCCTCTAAATCATCTTCAGGATAATCTACAGTAGCTTCTATATGTGCTATAATTTTAATCATTTTATTTCTAATAGAATTAATTTCCTTTGAAAGAGTTCCTTCAGCCTGCTTTAATGCAGATTTCATAGAAAGATCTGTTTTAGATCTTATTATATCTATAACAGCCTCTGCTTGACTTAAATCTATTCTTCCATTTAAAAAAGCCCTTTTAGTAAATTCTCCTGGCTCTGCAAGCCTTGCTCCAGATTTAATTAATTCTTTTAATATTTTTTTTGTTGGTATTACACCACCATGACAATTAATTTCTAAAGTATCTTCAGCAGTGAAACTTCTAGGTCCTTTCATATAGCTTACCAAGACTTCATCTATTATTTCTTTACTTTCTTTTTCAATTATAAAACCATATCTCATAGAATAAGGTTTTATATCATCTAATAATCTATCATTTTTACCTCTAAATATACTACTTACTATATCTAATGATTTATCTCCTGATATTCTTATAATAGATATACCACCTTCTCCTAGTGGTGTTGCTACAGCGGCTATAGTATCAAATTCTTTCATAAAATCACCTCTTTTTACAAATTACAAATAATATAAAAAGAAAGCCTTTAGGCTTTCCTTAAATTTATTACAACTTTTCTAAAAGGCTCTTCACCTTCACTATAGGTTTCAACATAGTTATTATTTTGGAGTTCTGAATGTATTATTCTTCTTTCATAAGGATTCATAGGTTCTAACTTAACTGGTCTGCCAGTTTCTCTTACTTTATGGCCTAATCTTCTTGCTAGTTTTTTTAATGTTTCTTCCCTTTTATCTCTATAGTTTTCTGTATCTAGTATAACTCTTTTATAATCGCAACTTTGATCTTTATTAATTACAAGACTAACTAGATATTGTAGAGAATCTAAAGTTTCGCCTCTATACCCTATGATTATACCCATGTCTGATCCTGATAAATCTATTTTTATTACATCTTTCTTTTCCTTTATATTTATATTAGCTTCTACATTCATACTTTTTAATATAGATTCTAAAAAATCTCTAACTTCTTTTTCATAATCTTTTTTTAACTTCATTTCTATTCTTGCAGGTCTTGTACCTATAAAATTAAGAAATCCCTTGCTTCCTTCATCAATAACTTTTATTTCTACCTTATCTTTTGAAGTATTTAACTCCTTTAATCCATGATTAATGGCTTCTTCTATGGTTTTCCCAGTCATTTCAATAACTTTCATGCCCCAAGTCACACCCCCTAGGCTTCAGCTTTACCTCTTAGCTCCATTTTTTTCATTATAACTGTTTGTATTATTTGAATTAAGTTATTTATAACCCAGTATAATACTAGGGCTGATTTTAACTTCCAACTTATTACTATCATAAAAATAGACATACCTATATTCATTGACTTCATCTGTCCAGCCTGTGAACTATCTCCAGATGCCATTAATGTTCCAGAAAAATATGTAGTTGCACCTGAAAGCACTGCTAAAACTACATCTGGCTTAGCTAAATCTTTTACCCATAAAAAACTTACACCATTTATACCAGTTAAAGTATTAAAAACATAATACAATGCTATAAATATTGGCCATTGTATTAATAAAGGTAAGCATCCTCCTAAAGGATTTACTCCTTTTTCTTTATAAAGTTCCATAGTTTTTTGATTTAATCTTTGAGGATCATTTTTATATTTTGCTTGTAATTTCTTTATTTCTGGTTGTAGTTCATTCATTCTAAGTGAAGATTTTGTTTGCTTTATGTTTAAAGGAAGTATTAATAGTCTTATTATTAATGTAACTAAAATTATAGCTATACCATAAGAAAAGTTAGGATTGCTAATTACATTTGATACAGCTGCATGTATAAATGCAAAAAACTGTACAAAAGCATTATTTAAATATTTCAAATTTTTAAACCTCCTGATTTTGCATTTATTTTAGCGGATCATAACCACCTTTATTAAAAGGATGGCATCTTATTATTCTCTTTATTGAAATTAATGTGCCTTTTAATGCACCATATTTTTCTATAGCTTCCATTGAATATTGAGAACAAGTAGGATAAAACCTACAACTAGGCCTCTTTAAAGGAGATACATATTTCCTATATATCTTAATAATACATATTAATAAATTTTTCAATTATATATGCCTGCCTTTTTTAATAAATTTATTAATGCATTTTCTATATCCTTATAATCCTTATCATTAGAACTATTTCTAGCTATAAAAACTAAATCATAACCTTTTTTCATGTTTTCATCTAAATTCAATCTATAGCTTTCTTTTATTAATCTTTTTACTCTATTTCTAATTACACTTTTCCCAACTTTTTTACTGACAGATACACCTAATCTATTTATATTACACCTATTTTTACATATGTATAATACTAAAAGCCTATTAGAATAAGACTTGCCTCTTCTATATACATGTCTAAATTCTTTATTCTTTCTTATTTTATTTTCTTTCATAGATTATATTCTCCTTTTTTCTGCATCTGCAGAAAAAGGCCACTAATGCGGCCCTTATGCTGTCAATCTTTTTCTTCCTTTTTGTCTTCTTTTTCTAAGAATATTTCTTCCTGATGAAGTCTTCATTCTTTTTCTAAAACCATGTTCTTTTTTTCTTTGTCTCTTTTTTGGTTGATATGTCATAAACATTTTCACAGCACCTCCTTTTGAGATCTTATAAATAATTAACATCCTTTTTTATATTAAAGATGTTATCCTTATTTGCATACATTATACTCCTAATTTAAAGTTTCACTATTAAATTATATATTTGTAGTCTTATAATGTCAAGAAAAGTAAAGCAATATACTTAGTTTTTATTTTTTTGTGGATAACTTCTTGAATACCTATATAGGTTTTGATATTATTATTAAAGGACTGTTGATAACTTTTAATACATATAACTTATCCACAGCTGTTGATAACTTTGTGCATAACTTGTTCACTTTGTTTTATTTTTTTATACTAATATCTATTAGTATTAGTATTTATACGAATTATGGCTTATTCATTAGTGTTAATTTTTTTTTATTTTCTTATGTTAATAATTAATTTTACTATTTTTATATAACCATAATTATAAACATGTGAATATTTTTTTCAACAATTGTCAAGTTAATATAAATAATGTATATAAAGTTGTTTATATTTTGTTTACTATATGTGAACATTCTAAGTTTCTATCAAGACTGGAGGATTAAATTATGAATACCCACCTTACAGAAACCTGGGAAAAGGCAATAAATATTATAAAAGGTGAACTTACAGAAGTAAGTTTTAATACATGGATTAAAAGTATTAACCCTATTTCTCTTGAAAATAATTCATTGAAACTAGCTGTACCAAATGATTTTACAAAAGGAATTCTTGAAAGTAGGTACAAAGATCTTATAGTTAATGCGCTAAAATTACTTACCTCAAAAAAATATAATATAGATTTTATTGTAACTACTGAAGAAAAAATAGAAGAAAATCAAAAAAATCATAATAACGAAAAATCTAATATAGTTGTAAATGATGAAATGTCTACTATGTTAAATCCTAAATATACTTTTGATTCGTTTGTAATAGGAAATAGTAATAGATTCGCTCATGCAGCATCTTTAGCAGTTGCAGAATCACCTGCTAAAGCATATAATCCTTTATTTATATATGGTGGAGTTGGTCTTGGTAAAACTCACTTAATGCATGCTATCGGTCATTATATATTGAATAACAATCCTAAATCTCAAGTAGTTTATGTATCTTCTGAGAAATTTACAAATGAATTAATTAATTCTATAAAAGATGATAAAAATGTAGAATTTAGAAATAAATATAGAAATATAGATATTTTATTAGTTGATGATATTCAATTTATTGCTGGAAAAGAAAGAACTCAAGAGGAATTTTTCCATACTTTTAATGCCCTGTATGAAGCTAACAAACAAATAATTATATCAAGTGACCGTCCCCCAAAAGAAATACCTACTTTAGAAGATAGATTAAGATCTAGATTTGAATGGGGACTTATAGCTGATATTCAAGCACCTGATTTTGAAACCAGGATGGCCATTTTAAAGAAAAAAGCTGATGTAGAAAAATTAAATATTCCTAATGAAGTAATGGTATATATAGCTACAAAAATTAAATCAAATATTCGTGAATTAGAAGGAGCTTTAATAAGAATAGTAGCCTTTTCATCACTTACTAATAAAGAAATAAGTGTAGATTTAGCTTCTGAAGCACTGAAAGATATAATCTCAAGTAAGCAAACAAGGCAAGTCACTATAGATATTATTCAAGAAGTTGTAGCAAACTATTATAATCTAAAAATAGAAGATCTAAAATCAGCTAGAAGAACAAGAAATATTGCTTTTCCGCGTCAAATAGCCATGTACCTTTCTAGAAAACTAACGGACATGTCATTACCTAAAATTGGTGAAGAATTTGGCGGACGTGATCATACTACAGTTATTCATGCCTATGAAAAGATATCTAATAACTTAAAAAAAGACGAAAGTCTTCAAAATGCAATAAAGGAATTAAATAAACGAATTAATCAAAAATAATATACAAATGTTTATAATAATATCTTATTTATTTGTTGATAATGTACTAAATATAAATTAAACATATTTCCTGTGGATAAGCACTTAATTTTAATGTTAACTTATCCACAATTATTTTGTTATGAAAAATGTTGATATTTTAAGCTTTGTAAGACTTATTAACATATCAACAAGCCCTACTACTACTACTACTATTTTATTATATTATCTATTTCTATTCTAACAATAGGAATTGTTAATAAAGGAGGCTAATTTTATGAAAATAACTTGTCAAAAAAACATTTTACTAGAAGGTATATCTATAGTTCAAAAAGCAGTAACTGGAAAATCAACTTTACCTATATTATCTGGAATACTTATTAGAGCTAATAAAAATGAATTGGTCTTAACTGGTTCTGATATGGATCTTAGTATTGAAACAAAAGTAAAAGCTAATATTTTAGAAGAGGGAACTATAGTTTTAGATGCTAGACTTTTTGGTGAAATAATAAGAAAATTACCTAATGATCTAATAGAAATAAATACATTAGAAGATAATTCTATAGAAATAATATGTCAAAATTCTAGATTTAATCTAATATATATGAATCCAGATGAATTCCCTAATCCACCTATTATCAATGAAAATATGATATTTTCCATAGGTGAAAGTAAATTAAAAAATATGATTAAAGGAACTATATTTGCTACAGCTCAAGATGAAACAAGACCTATTCTTACAGGTGTTTTATTTCAAATAAAAGACAAAATGTTAAATTTAGTAGCTTTAGATGGTTATAGGTTAGCTTTAAGAAGCGAAGTTGTTGATAATGATAATACGATAAATGCTGTTATTCCAGGGAAAACATTAAATGAAGTTTCAAAAATTTTAGAAGAAGATAATGAAAATGTTAATATTACATTTACTCCTAATCATATTTTATTTAGTATAGGAGAAACAAAAATAATTTCAAGATTATTAGAAGGAGAATTTATTAGCTATAAGTCTATAATACCTGAAGAATTTAACTTAAAAATAATAGCTAAAAGATCAGAGCTTTTAAATTCTATAGAAAGAGCCTCTCTTATGGCTAAAGAAGGAAACACTAATTTAGTTAAATTTGATTTCTCAGATGATAAAATTGTAATAACATCAAATTCTCAATTAGGAATGGTTCGAGAAGAATTAAAAGTTGTATTGCAAGGAGAAGATTTGCAAATTGCATTTAATTCAAAATATCTTTTAGATGTGTTAAAAACTATGGAAGATAATGAGGTTGTATTAGAATTTTCAAGTAGTGTAAGTCCTTGTATTATAAAAAATACAGAAATAAACAATTGCACTTACCTAGTTTTACCAGTAAGATTAAACAATAATTAATTAAAAGAGGTATTAAAAATGGTTGAAATAAAAATTAATTCAGAAATAATAAAATTAGATTCTTTTTTAAAATGGTCAGGGGCAACAACTTTAGGTTCAGAGGCTAAATTTTTTATACAAAACGGAGAAGTTAAAGTTAATGGAGAAATAGAAAAAAGAAGAGGTAGAAAACTTAAAATAGGCGACTTAATAGAGTTTAATAATGAAACATATAAAATTATTTAAAAATTTATATAAATTTTAAATAATTGTTACTAAAAAATATTATGGTATAATTAATTTAGGTGTTTAGAATGTATATAAAAAGTGTGCACTTAATAAATTTTAGAAATTATGATGATATGTATTTAGAATTAAGTCCAAATACAAATATTTTTGTAGGTAATAATGCTCAAGGGAAAACTAATATACTAGAAAGTATATATTATTCAAGTATAGGAAAGTCTCATAGAACAAATAAAGATAAAGATCTTATAAAATGGGATAAAAATAATACATACTTAAGGACATATGTATCCAGAGAAAGATTAGATAAAACTATAGATATAAATATATTTAAAAATGGCAAAAAGGCTATAACTGTAAATAAAATAAAAATAAAAAAAATATCTGAACTAATGGGGAACTTAAATGTTGTTATGTTTTCGCCAGAAGACTTAAGAATAATTAAGGATTCCCCTGGAAATAGAAGGAAATTTTTAGATATAGAATTATGTAAAATAAACAATGTTTATTATCATGATTTAGTCCAATATAATAAAATTTTATCTGAAAGAAATACAGCTTTAAAAAATTGGAATAACAAAATTAATGATATAATTGATATTTATGATGAGCAACTTTCTAAATATGGAGCTTTTATAATTAAAGAGAGAAATAAGTATTTGGATAAATTAAATATTATTGGCAAAAATATACATAAGAAGATAACCAATGATTTAGAAGACATAAACTTTAGATATTTAACTAATATAAAAGATTTTGATAATGCAGAAAAAGAATTATTAATAGTTCTTAAGAAAAATCGAAAAAAAGATCTTGAGAGAAATTCAACCTCTATTGGTCCTCACCGAGATGATTTTGAAGTAAGTATAAATAATATAGATACTAGAATTTTTGGATCACAAGGACAACAAAGAACAGCTGTATTAACTTTAAAGTTTGCATCATTGGAAATAATAAAAAACATAATAGGGGAATATCCTGTGCTTTTATTAGATGATGTACTATCTGAATTAGATTCAAATAGACAGAAGTTTGTATTGAATTCTATTGATAAAATACAAACTATAATAACTTGTACTGGTATAGAAGAAATAGACAAATACTTAGATAAGAAACAATCTCAATTATATTTAGTTAATAATGGTAAAATAAAAAGAGTTTAAAGCTGAAAGGAGATTAATTTATGTTTCTTCACTTAGGAGAAAATGTAGTAGTACCAATAAAAGATGTTATAGGAATATTCGACATGGAAACTTCTATGTATAGTTCAGATACTATACAATTTTTAAGATTAGCTGAAGAGGATGGATTTGTTGAAAGAATAACTAAAGATAAACCAAAATCTTTTGTTATAGCTGAAGTAGATAAAAAGAGTAAGATATATTTGTCTCCTATATCTTCAGCTACACTGACTAAAAGAACAAAAGTTTTGTATAATGAGCTGTAAAAGTTAGGAGGATAAACATGTCACAAGAAAATAAACAAGTTTATGATGAAAGTCAAATTCAAGTGTTGGAAGGTTTAGAAGCTGTTAGAAAAAGACCAGGAATGTATATTGGAAGCACTAGTTTAAGGGGACTTCATCATTTGGTTTATGAAATAGTTGATAATAGTATAGATGAAGCGCTAGCTGGTTTTTGTACACATATAGAAGTTTTTATACACAAAGATAATTCTATAACTGTGGTAGACGATGGACGTGGAATGCCAGTTGGTATGCATTCAAAGGTAAAAAAACCTGCTGTTGAAGTAATAATGACTATACTACATGCAGGTGGAAAATTTGGTGGTGGAGGCTACAAGGTTTCTGGTGGACTTCATGGTGTTGGAGCTTCTGTTGTTAATGCCTTATCAGAACAATGTGAAGTAGAAGTAAGAAGAGAAGGCCATATTTGGAAACAAAAATTCGAAAGAGGTATAACAAAAACTGGATTAGATATAGTTGGAGATACAAAAGATCACGGTACAAAAATATATTTTAAGCCAGATATTGAAATATTTGATGAACTAGAATTTGAATATGATACTTTAGCTCACAGACTCAGAGAATTAGCCTTTTTAAACAAAGGTATAAAAATTTCATTAACAGATGAAAGATATGATAAAAAAGAAATGTTCCACTATGAGGGCGGATTGAGATCTTTTGTACTTTATTTAAATAGAAATAAGGAAAAATTACATCAACAACCTATATATGTTGATGAAAATAAAGATGGATGTATAGTTGAGATTGCTATGCAATATAACGATGGTTATGCAGAAAATATTTTTTCCTTTGCTAACAATATAGATACCATAGAAGGTGGAACTCATTTAGCTGGATTTAAATCAGCTCTAACAAGAGTTATAAATGACTATGCTAGGAAATTTAATTACTTAAAGGATACAGATAAAAATTTATCAGGGGATGATGTTAGAGAGGGATTAACAGCAGTTATTTCAGTAAAATTAACAGATCCTCAATTTGAAGGACAGACAAAGACAAAATTAGGGAATGGTGAAGTAAGAGGAATTGTAGATACAATAGTAGGTCAGAGTATAGGTTCTTTTTTAGAGGAAAATCCTAATGTAGGTAAAATAATAATTGAAAAAGGCCTATCAGCTTCAAGAGCTAGAGAGGCTGCAAAAAGAGCAAGAGAACTTACTAGAAGAAAATCTATTTTAGAAAGCACGTCTCTTCCAGGAAAATTATCAGATTGTTCTTCAAAAGATCCATCATTATGTGAAATTTATTTAGTCGAAGGAGATTCCGCAGGTGGATCTGCAAAACAGGGAAGAAATAGAGAATTCCAAGCTATATTACCTTTAAAGGGTAAAATAATGAATGTGGAAAAGCAAAGATTGGATAAAATATTAGCTTCAGATGAAATACGTGCTATGATAACTGCATTTGGAGCAGGTATAGGAAAAGAATTTGATATTGATAAAATAAGATATAATAGAATAATTATAATGACAGATGCTGACGTAGATGGAGCCCATATAAGAACTTTACTTTTAACATTCTTTTATAGATACATGAAAGAATTAATAGAGGAAGGTCATGTTTATATAGCTCAACCACCACTTTATAGAATATATAAGGCTAAAAAAGAAATTTATGTTTATTCAGATCCAGAATTGGATGCTGCATTATTAGAATTGGGTGGAAAAGATACCAATACTAATATTCAAAGATACAAAGGTCTTGGAGAAATGAATCCAGAACAACTTTGGGAAACTACTATGGACCCAGAACATAGAACTTTATTACAGGTAACAGTAGAGGACGCTATGGAGGCAGATGAAATATTTACTATACTTATGGGAACAAAAGTAGAACCAAGAAGAGACTTTATAGAAAGTAATGCTGATAAAGTAGTTAACTTGGATATATAAGATAAGATTGTAAAGAGGTGTAATCATGCTAAACGAAGGAAAGATTTTGCCTGTAGATGTAAGTAAAGAAATGAAGAAATGTTATATAGACTATGCCATGAGTGTAATAGCCGGCCGTGCATTACCAGATGTAAGGGATGGATTAAAGCCAGTACATAGAAGAATAATATATTCAATGCAGGGATTAGGATTAGCTCCAGAAAAAGGTTATAGAAAATGTGCAAGAATTGTAGGAGATGTACTGGGTAAGTATCATCCTCATGGAGATACAGCAGTTTATGAAGCTTTAGTAAGAATGGCTCAGAATTTTTCAATAAGATATACATTAGTAGATGGTCATGGAAATTTTGGTTCTGTAGATGGTGATGGAGCAGCAGCAATGAGATATACAGAAGCTAAGATGAGTAAAATATCTATGGAACTTATAAAAGACATAAATAAAAATACAGTTGATTTTATTCCTAACTTTGATGGGGAAGAAGAAGAACCATCTGTATTACCATCAAGGTTTCCTAATCTTTTAGTTAATGGTTCTTCAGGTATAGCAGTAGGTATGGCTACTAATATTCCACCTCATAATTTAACAGAGGTTATAGATGGAATAATAATGCTAATAGAAAATGAAGATGTAAATATACTTGATTTAATGACTAAAATAAAAGGACCAGATTTCCCTACTTCTGGATTAATCGTAGGTACAAGAGGAATAAGAGAAGCTTATGAAACGGGTAGGGGAAAAGTTATAATTAGAGCTAAAGCTGAGATTGAAGAGGAAAAAGGGAAAAATAAGATAATAGTTACAGAAATACCTTATCAAGTTAATAAAGCTAGACTTATAGAAAATATGGCTAACCTTGTAAAGGATAAAAAAATAAATGGAATTTCAGATTTAAGAGATGAATCAGATAGAGATGGTATGAGAATTGTTATAGAATTAAAAAGGGATGCAAATCCTAATATAGTTTTAAACCAATTATATAAGCATACAAAACTTCAAGATACCTTTGGAATAATTATGTTAGCTTTAGTTAATAACCAACCTCAAATTTTAAATTTAAAAGAAATATTAGTTAATTATGTGGAATTCCAAAAGGAAGTAATAAGAAGAAGAACTAGATTTGACTTAGATAAAGCATTAGCAAGGGCTCATATATTAGAAGGTTTAAGAATAGCCTTAGATCATATTGATGAAGTTATAAAGCTTATAAGAGCATCTAAAAATACAGCTGAAGCTAAAGAGGGATTAATGAATAACTTTAATCTTTCAGAAAAACAAGCTCAAGCTATATTAGATATGAAGTTACAAAGGCTTACAGGTTTAGAAAGAGAAAAAATAGAAGAAGAATATAAAGAACTTATGGAAAAGATAAGTTATTTTAGAGAAATATTAGATAAAGAAGAATTAGTACTAAGTATAATAAAAGAAGAATTAATAGAGATAAAAAATAAATATGGTGATGAAAGAAAAACAGAAATAGTAAAAGGTGAACATGATATAGACATAGAGGACTTAATTGAAGATAAAAAGGTGATAGTAACTTTAACTCATGGTGGATACATAAAAAGATTAGATATGGATACATACTCTTCACAAAAAAGAGGAGGAAAGGGTATTCAAGCTACATCTACAAAACAGGATGATTTTATAGAAAATATGTTTGTAACATCTACTCATAGTACTATATTATTCTTTACTAATAGGGGTAAGGTATATAAACTTAAAGCTTATGAAATACCAGAAGCAGGAAGAACAGCTAAAGGTACAAATATAATAAATCTTATACCTATAGAAAATAATGAAAAAATACAAACAGTAATAGGTTTAAAAGACATAGATGACATGAAGCATTTTGTAATGTGTACGAGAAATGGAATAATTAAAAAGACAGAGATAAGTAAATATTCTTCCATAAGAAAAGGTGGATTAAATGCCATAAATTTAAGAGAAGATGATGAATTAATAGATGTAAAAATGACCAAAGGAAATGATGAAATAATAGTAGTAACACAAAATGGGTACTGTATAAGATTTAATGAAGAAGATGTAAGACCTATGGGAAGAGTTGCAACAGGTGTTAAGGCTATAACACTAAGAAAAACTGATAAGGCTGTATCTATGGATGTAGTAATAGAAGATGAAACACTATTATCTATAAGTGAAAATGGATTTGGTAAACGAACAGACATAGAAGAATATCCTATCCATAGAAGAGGTGGAAAAGGTGTTATAACTTATAAAATAACAGATAAAACAGGACCTATAGTTGGAGCAAGGTTTGTAAAAGAAGATGATGAACTTATGCTTGTAAATAGTGGTGATGTTGCAATAAGAATAAATGTTTCGGAAATATCTAAAACTAGTAGAAATGCTATGGGTGTAAAACTAATGAGAACTAGTGAAGAAGAAAAAATAGTAGCTATAGCTAAAATAAAGAGTGAAGACATAATAGAAGAAGAAATTTTAAATGAAGAAAATCTAAATGAAGAAAATCTAAATGAAGAAAATCTAAATGAAGAAAATCTAAATGAAGAAAATCTAAATGAAGAAAATCTAAATGAAGAAAATCTAAATGAAGAATAAATAATAAGAAAAATCAGCATAAATGCTGATTTTTCTTATTATAAATTTTAATTATAAAAAACAACTTTTCCAGACGTATCAATATAAGAAATATTAAAAAAAAAGATAAAAACAGAAGCAATATTATCATATTTTAATTAAATGAGATTTTATAGTATAAATATAATATTAAATTTTGATACAATAAATCTCGTCCTTAAGACAAGGGCTTGAAAGTAACAAAAACTTTCAAAAACAAATTTGAAAAAAGTTCTTGACAAAGAACAACAAATTTGATAAGATATAAAAGTCGCTGAGGCGATGTGGTCTTTGAAAATTAAACAGAGAATTAACAAGAAACATTCTTGTAACAGCCAGTA
>NZ_BAAAAP010000027.1:0-47169 GCF_054768215.1 Clostridium sp. CTA-1 | reverse complement strand
TATATATATTGGGTTAAAGAAAAATTTTTAATATAAAAAATTTTTTTATTTAATACTATCTTTATATAAACATAACAATAATAAAATTCTTATCCAGAAAATAAATATTTTTAACTGATTTGCTTATGATTAATATACCTCTTCAATTCTTTTTTTATAAAGTATTTTAAGAGTATTAGAATAGCGATTTGTTGGATAAAATATATGTTTTTACAGATAGTAAAATATATAGGGTTTAAGGGAGTGATTAATATGTTTCAATTTATAAAATATAAATTGAGGAAGGCTTTAGATGAAAAATTTGTTTTAAGTGCCTACCTGTTAACTATAGTATTTTTATTTATAATTAGTTTAGTCTATGATTTAGGGAAAAAAATAGGGGGATTTATAATGGTACTTTAAATAAATTAAATGAATGTATTATAAAATATAAGGGGAAAATAGTTAATGTAATTTAAAATAAAAGTTATAAATTAATTAACAGGATATAAGTTTAAATCTTAATGAAAACTTAAAGAATAAGTGCAGGTATAGGAGGACTTTATGAATACTAGAGATGAAATTAATAAAGATATACAGAAGGTATTTAAAGATATAGATGAGCATATTTTAAGGGATGAAAAACCTTCTGATTATATAAATAAATTATATGAAGAAGGAAAATTAGAAGGATATCCTTTTGATATGCTTACAACCTTAAAAAAAATAGATCAGTCACCTAAGTATCATCCAGAGGGAAGTGTTTGGAATCATATTATGATGGTTTTAGATAATGGAGCTAAGGAAAGGGAAAAAAGTGAAGATAAAAGGATATTTATGTGGGCGTGTCTTCTACATGATATAGGCAAAGGAACTACTACAAGGATAAGAAAGGGGAGAATAACTTCCTATAACCATGATAAGGAAGGGGAAGGATTAAGTATAAAATTTTTAAAATGTTTCACAAAAGATGAGGAGTTTATAAGGGGAGTTTCTAAACTAGTAAGATGGCATATGCAACCTCTTTTTGTTAATAAGAATTTGCCTTTTAAAGATATAGAAACTATGGTAAAAGAAGTTTCTATTAAAGAAATAGCTCTAATTTCTTTATGTGATAGATTAGGAAGAGGAGGTATGTCAGAAGGAAAAAGAGAAGAGGAAATTAAAGCAATAGATTTATTTATAGAGAAATGTTCCAATTATATGTAATAATATTTCCATTTGCATTATAATAGTATATATAATGTAAAGAGGGGAAATAGATATGGAAAGTATAAGAGATATGTTGAAAAAACAGAAGAGTTTTTTTGAGAAGGGATATACAAAGGATATAAATTTTAGAATAGAGGCTTTAAAAAAATTAAAACATAATATAAAGATGAATGAAACCAATATCTTTAAAGCTTTAAAGATAGATTTAAATAAATCAGAATTTGAAACATTTATAACAGAAATAGGTATTGTGTATGATGAAATAAATGGAGCAATTAAAAATATAAAAAAATGGTCAAAATCTAAAAAAGTAAAAACCTCAATTACTAATTTTCTAGCTAGTAGTTATATATATAATGAGCCTTACGGTGTAGCTTTAATAATGGCTCCCTGGAATTACCCATTTCAACTTATTATGGCTCCTTTAGTGGGAGCTATAAGTGCTGGTAATTGTGTTTTGTTAAAGCCTTCTGAACTAGCAGTAGAAACAGAAAAAATAATAGTTAAAATAATAAAAGAAACATTTTCTGATGAATATATAGGGGTTGTTACTGGTGGGGTAAAGGAAAGTGAAGCTTTGCTTAAAGAAAAATTCGACTATATATTTTATACAGGTGGAATAAATGTAGGTAAAATAGTTATGAGGGCAGCGGCAGAACATTTAACACCTATGACCTTAGAATTAGGAGGGAAAAGTCCCTGCATTGTTGATAAGGATGCTAACATAGATTTGGCAGCTAGAAGGATAGCTTGGGGGAAATTTTTAAATGCTGGACAAACTTGTGTAGCACCAGATTATTTAGTTGTGCATAGAAACATAAAAGAAAAATTAATAAGCTCAATAGAAAATTATATAATTGAGTTTTTTGGTGAAAATGCTTTTGAAAGTGAAGAGTATCCTAGAATAATAAATGAAAGACATTTTAAAAGATTAGAAGGGTATTTAAAGGAAGGAAAGATAATTTCTGGAGGAAAAACAGACATAAGTAATTTATATATAGAACCAACTATTATAGAAGGAATAAATTTTAAAAATAGAATAATGGAAGAAGAAATATTTGGTCCTATTTTCCCAGTTATAGAATTTGAAGGCATGGATGAAGTTATAGACATAATAAAAAATAATCCTAAACCGCTGGCACTATATTATTTTTCTGAAGATAAAGAAAAACAGGAATTTATCATTAAAAACATATCTTTTGGTGGAGGATGTATAAATGATACTATAATGCATTTGTCTACTTCTACATTACCCTTTGGTGGTGTAGGAAGTAGTGGAATGGGAAGCTACCATGGGCGAACTAGTTTTGAAACCTTTTCTCATAAAAAAAGTATACTTAAGAAGAGTAATTTAGTAGATATAAAAATAAGATATGCACCTTTTAAAGGAAAAATAAATTTAGCGAGAAAATTATTTAAGTAAAAAATAACATAAATAAATAAGAGGGGCTCTCAAAATAAAATCTATTTTGAGAGCCCCTCATTTGTTATTTAGCAAGCTTTTTCATTATTTTTATTATTCATTTTTTTTCCTGCTGGTGGATAATATTTTGGATCAGAGAAGAATGCTATTTTTAATTCTTTAACTTCTTTTCTCATAGCAAGTACACCAATCATGTTTGGTATAATAACTAGAGCTAAAAGAATATCAAGAATTGCAAATAAATTTTCTAGATTTCCAAAAGATCCATATATTATAGCACCTAGACAAATAAATCTTATTATTTTACTGAAAGTTGGGTTAAATAAAGCTTCTGCTTGTTTTTCACAGTAGAAAACTATAACTATTATAGTTGATAAAACAAATAACAATAAACTGAAAGAAACTATTGCACCACCAACACTTTTGCCAAATACTGATTGGAATGCTAATGCAGGCATAGAAGCTGCTTGGGATGCAGGTAGTTTTTGCCATATTCCAGTAGTTAAAATAACAAGAGCTGTCATAGTACAAATTAATATAGTATCAACTATAACTTCAAATACTCCCCAGAAACCTTGACGAACAGGGTGATCTGTAACTGCAGCTGAGTGAGCTATAGGAGCGCTTCCCATACCAGCTTCATTTGAGTAAGCACCTCTTGCGATACCACGGCTAATACTTTGTGCAATAACAGAACCACCAAAACCACCGGCGGCTGCCATAGGAGTAAAGGCTCCTTTAAATATTAATGCAAAAGCATATGGTAATTGTTTTATATTAATAAATACTATTGCAAGAGAGCAGCATATAAATGCTAAAGCCATTAAAGGAACTAATTTTTCAGTAACTTGTCCTATTCTTTGAATACCACCATATACAACTAGAGCTACAAGAATTGTAACTATAATACCAGTTGCTAATTTTGGTATTCCTATAGTTTCGGCAGATTCACATAGAGAAAGGGATTGTGTTGCAATTGAAGGAATAATTTCTAACATAAATGCGAAGGAGCACATAGTAGCTAGAAAAGGAGATTTTAAACCTTTTTTTAAGTAATAAACAGGTCCTCCAACGAATTCTCCATTTTCATTTTTTTCTCTATACTTTATTCCTAACACTATTTCAGAGAATTTAGTAGCTTGTCCTATAATTGCTGTTACCCACATCCAGAATATAGCGCCTGGGCCACCAAAGGCAATAGCAACAGGAACACCTATGATGTTAGCAGCACCAACTGATGAAGCTAGAGCGGAGCTAACAGCTTGGAAAGGTGTTATTGTACCTTCACCTTCAGGTTTATCAAATATTCTACCAAAGGTCTGTTTTAATATGAAAGGTAAGTATCTAAATTGAACAAAACCTAATGTTAAAGTTAGTATGATTCCGCCACCTACAAGTAAAATCATCATAGGCGGGCCCCAGATCCAACCAGAGATCTTTGAGATAATGTCTAAAAACGTTTGCATGATTAACCTCCTTAAAATATAAGTAGTTAGTTTTATGTTATAATTATGAATTTTATGTATATTTAAACGATAACATAAAAAAAAATGTTTTTCAATAGAAGATGGTTAATTTATTATTTAAAATGATATTAAAAACAGCATTAAAAAATTAAAAATATTGTTTTTTGTATAGAAAAAAATACATAAAAAGATATGATAAATTATATATAGGAATAWACATTATCTTTTATTATCTTAATAATTTAATGTTTTACTCCTTTTTAAGGATATGTGTAATTTAATGTAATATTATGTATAAAATTTAATAAAAACCACATTAAAACAAAGATATCAGCATAAAATTTAATAAATCTTTGTTAAATAATAAATATTTAAAAAACAAATGTATAAATATTTATAGTTTTTATACATTAATTAATATAAATATATATGTTTATTTGTTTATTAATAAGGAATATATATATTATTATTAATGAATTGCAAAAAAACATAAAAAATTCTCTTTAGAGAATTTTTTATGTTTAGATTTAAGAAACCCCTATGCAGATACATAGGGGTTATATTATTAAGAATCAGATTTTGAAGTTTTTGCTCCTGGGTAATATTTTGGGTCTGAGAAAAATTCTTCTTTCAATTCTTTTATTTCATTTCTCATAGCTATTAAACCAATCATGTTTGGTATAACAACTAGAGCTAAAAGAATATCAAGTAATGCGAATAAGAATTCTAATTTACCAACGGCGCCGTATATTATAGCCGCTAGACAAACAACTCTTATAATTTTTGAGAATGCGAGTCCAAATAAAGCTTCGGCTTGTTTTTCGCAGTAGTAAACTATAACTATAATAGTTGATAGAACAAATAATAATAAGCTGATTGATACTATAGCACCACCAAAAGCTTTACCAAATACATTTTGGAAAGCCATTGAAGGCATAGAAGCTGCTTGAGAACCTGGAACAGTATTCCACATTCCTGTAGTTATAACAACAAGAGCTGTTAAAGTACAAATTATTATTGTATCTACCATTATTTCAAATATACCCCAGAAAGCTTGGCGAACAGGGTGATCTGTAACTGCAGCAGAGTGAGCTATAGGAGCACTTCCCATACCTGCTTCATTTGAGTAAGTACCTCTAGCAGTACCCCATCTTAATGCTTGAGCAAGTGTAGCTCCACCAAATCCACCCACAGCAGCTTGAGGTGTAAAAGCACCTTTAAATATCAATGCAAAAGCATTTGGTAATTTTGTAATATTAAATAATAATATTATTATTGAGCAAATAATGAATATTAAAGCCATTATAGGAACCATTTTTTCAGTAACTTGTCCTATCCTTTGAATACCGCCATAAACAACTAGAGCAACTAAAACGGTTACAATTATAGCAGTAACTATTTTAGGTAATCCTATGGTTTCCGCAGTTTGGCAGACTGATAATGATTGAGTAGAAATAGATGGTATGATTTCAATCATAAAGCAGAAAGAACACATTGTAGCAAGGAAAGGTGATTTTAAACCTTTTTTTAAGTAGTAAACAGGTCCTCCTACATAGTTTCCCTCTTCGTTCTTTTCTCTGTACTTTATACCAAGAATTATTTCGGAAAATTTAGTAGCTTGTCCTAAAATTGCAACTATCCACATCCAGAAAACAGCACCAGGACCTCCAAAAGCTATTGCAACAGGAACTCCTATAATGTTTGCAGCTCCTACAGTGGATGCTAATGCTGAACAAGCAGCTTGAAAGGGTGTAATTGTACCTTCCCCTTCAGCAGGTTTGCTGAACATTTTACCAAAAGTTTCTTTCATTATATAAGGAAAATATTTAATTTGAAAAAATTTTAATGTAAAAGTTAAAATAATTCCTCCACCAACTAATAATATTAACATAGGTGGACCCCATATCCAGTTGGAGATTTTACTAATAAAACTCATAAATGTTTCCATTATACCCCTCCTAATATATTAATAAAAATRAGATTTATGTTAAAATTATATCATTTATTGTCAAAACTTTCAACCTATAAAAATAAATATATAATATTATTAAAATAACAATAAATATATAGTGAAAAGCTTGAAAAATAAAGGCTTTTCTTAAGAAAAAGATAGCGAGGGTATATGTATATTTTATCAAATAATTTGCATAAATAATGATGTATTATTAAAAAAAGAGGGTATTACCAACTATTTTAAAAGTTAAAATATAACTTTTATCGTTATATATTTAACAATATTTTATGATATAAAAATATGAATTTAAGGTTATTTGTTAATTTTAAAAGAGATAAAGGAAAATATTTGAATATTAGTTGCAAATACAACTAATTTGTGATATATTAAGTTGTATTTGCAACTATTATAAATTTAATGGAGGAGTACAAAATTGGGTAAAAATACGCAGTGCGTAGGTAGGTATATATCTATGTTATATAGAGCAGGCAATTGTTATATAAATAAGGAACTTTGTAAATATGGTATAGGTAGTGGACAATATATTTTTTTATTATATCTATCTAATAATGATGGATGTAATCAAGAAGAAATAAGTAGTGCTTTAAATATAGACAAAGGGACTACAGCTAGAGCATTACAAAAATTGGAGAAAGAAGGCTATATAAATAAAGAAATTGATAAAAATGATAGAAGAATTAATCATATAATAGTTACTAAAAAGGGTTTTGAAATAAAACATATTATAACAAAAATTCTAAATGCTTGGGACAAAATGTTGTATTCAGATTTTACGGAAAAGGAAAAAAAAGAACTTTTGAAATTATTGGAAAAAGCTTCTTTAAATTGTCACAATCATAAAGTTAAATAATAGATTGGAGGAATAAAATGGATAGACAAAAACAATTAGGAGAAGAAAGTGTAAAAAAATTATTGTTAAAATTTTCTGCACCAGCCATTATGGGAATGATAGTTAATGCTTTATATAATATTATAGATAGAATGTATATAGGACATATAAAGGATGTAGGATCTTTAGCAATTACAGGAGTAGGCTTAACATTACCTATAATGACTGTATTGATGGCCTTTAGTATGTTAATAGGTATAGGTTCAGCCTCTATTATATCTATAAGATTAGGACAGCAAAGAAAAGATGATGCAGAAAAAATATTAGGGAATGCTTTTACTTTACTCTGTATTATTATGATTTCTATAACTATAATAGGACTAATATTTATAGATCCTCTTTTAAATATATTTGGAGCTAGCACTAAAACATTTTATTATGCCAAAGAATATGTGGTTATTATTTTAATAGGCTCTATAACCAATGCTTTGGGATTCGGTTTAAATAATTCAATTAGGGCCGAAGGAAATCCTAAAATGGCGATGGTAACTATGCTTTTAGGAGCTGTATTAAACTTAATTTTAGATCCTATATTTATATTTGGATTTAATATGGGGATAAAGGGAGCAGCTATAGCTACCGTTATATCACAGACGGCTAATACTATATGGGTACTTAGATATTTTACTGGTAAAAAAAGTACTTTGAAGCTCAAAAAAGAAAATTTTAAAGTTGAAAAAACTATATTTTTAGAAATAATATCTATAGGTATGGCTCCTTTTGCATTACAATTGGCAGCTAGTATAATAACAGTTATTTCAAATAATGCATTAAAAAATACAGGAGGAGATTTAGCAATAGGGGCAATGACTGTTGTAAATAGTGTATCTTTAATGGTTTTAATGCCTATATTCGGTATAAACCAAGGTGCTCAACCTATAATAGGTTATAATTATGGAGCAGAGCAATATAAAAGAGTTAAAGATACTTTAAAAATAGCAATATTTTCTGCAACTATAGTGGTTACAGTAGGGTTTTTACTTGTACAGATATTCCCACAATATATTATAAAAATATTTAATAATGATGCTAAACTTATGGAAATAGGAATTAGTGGTTTAAGGATAGTTTTATGTATGTTACCTGTAATTGGATTTCAAATTGTTAGTTCAAATTACTTCCAAGCTATAGGAAAAGCTAAAATATCTGTATTTTTAAGTTTATTAAGACAAGTGATAATTTTAATACCATTACTTTTAATACTGCCAAAGCATTTTGGACTTACAGGAGTTTGGATGTGTGCACCTATATCAGATGGAATTTCTTCCGTAGTTACAGCTATATTTATTTACAGGGAAATGAGTAATTTAGGTAGAGAAAAATCCTATAAGATTAAGTGTTCTTATAAATAAAGTTAAATTTAATTAACAATTGCTTCATATTAAGGTTATAAATCTTTATAACTTATAATTAAAGCTTAGAAATAATTTTATTTAGTTATTTCTAAGCTTTTTATAAATTTAAAGGGAATATATACTAAGACGAATTTTAGATAGCATCAACAAATTTATTTAGAACTGTAGTATAATTAAAATGTGTATATTTTGTAAATAAATTTTGACCATATATATGGAGGTAAATAATGAATTTTAATAAGAAAAAATATTTTGTAATATTTTTTATTTTAGGATTAGTTTTGATGATTGTATCGGTCATTAGTTATAATTATGGTAAAAATGTTGTAATAAACAATCTTATTAAATCAGGAGATGTATATATAAATAAAAAAGAATATATTAAAGCCATAGCAGTATATGAGGAAGTAGTAAAATATGATAAAAATGATACTGATAAAAACATGTTAAAGTTAGCAATGTCTATGCAGAATTCTAGAAAATCCTATCATGATGGAATGATATACTATAATAGAAAGCAATACTTAAAGGCTTTAAAATGTTTTAGACAAGTTATGGAGAATGATACTATAAACTTTAATAAAGCTCAGGAAAAAATTAAAGAATGTACAGAAAAATATATAGAAGACAATTTAAAAAATGCAGAAAAATCTATACATAATTTAAAATATAAAGAGGCTAACGAATATTTAAATAATATTTTTAAATTAGATAAAGATAATGAAGAAGGCAAAAAATTAAAGAGCATATTAAATAAAAAATATTTTAATTAAAGTAAATAAAATATTTTCTAAAGGATAAGAATAATAAGTAAAAGCTATGGTAGAAATCATAGCTTTTATAAATTTACATTAAATGAGGTATTGATATTATGAGCAAACCTATTATAGATACATATATAAATAGATTTGAAAATAAAGAAAAAATATTTAGATATAATTTGGATTTATATCAATGTAAAAGTATAAATAAACTATATTATTATACTAGTATAAGTACTTTAGAAAATATAATAAGTAAGGAAAATATTTGGCTATCTAATAGTAAGTATCTTAATGATAGTACAGAAATAAATTACACTAACAATTTGATTTATGATATATGTGAAAAATATCTAAATGAGAATGAAGAATTTGATGAATTTTTCAAAGAAAATATAGAAATTTTGTTGCATACCATAGATATGGAATTAGGGGATACTTACATATTGTCTCTTACAGAAAATAAAGATTCTTTAGCTCTTTGGTCTAATTATTCTAATTATGATGGATATAATTTAGCATTTAATTGTGATTATTTTCAAAATATATTTACAGGAAAAAATTACAGGTTTATAGATAAAAATAAAAATTCTATCTTTTTAAATGAGGGAGAAGATTTTGTATGGTATTTTGGAGAGGTTATATATAATAAGAAACATCAGCAAAATATAATAAAGGAAAGAGTAGAATTTTTATATAATTTATATAAAAATTTTTATGAATTTAAAGAAGACGATGATTTTAAATCTTTAATAGTATATGTGCTTTATAATATAGCTTATATAGCTACCTTTTTTAAAGATGAGAGTTTTAAAGAGGAACAGGAGCATAGGTTAGTGTTTAGAGTTATTAATAAAAATATAAAAAAGAAAATAGTAAAACATAGAATTTCAAATAGAGTTTTTATTCCTTATATAGAATTAGGTCTTAATCCAAATACAAAAGAAGGAAATTTACCTATAGAAAAAATAACTATAGGTCCTAAAAACAATTTAGATATTGCAGAAATGGGATTGAGGTCTTTTTTAGAAAGTGAAGGATATTACAAAATAATTATAAAGAAATCTAAGATACCTTTAAGATATTAAAATATATAAAAAAGTGTGGGATAAGATCTAGGTAAATATAAGCTAGAAATGGAAATATAATAAGTGTAGTATTATAAGCTTGAAGTTATAAATGGTAGTCTGTAATGGATAAGTAAACTCATAAAAAGTAAATAGATTAAAAGTAAATAGCTGATTTAAATTATAATAATTTAAATCAGCTATTTAAGTAGATTTTAAAAGAAATGAATTTTCATCTAATTGAATTATTTGAATTTTTTCATCCTCCTTTCATTTATAATTAAGAATTAATTTTAGTAAAGAATATTCTGTAACCAAATTTAAATAATTTTGATTCAGAATCTATCCTTACTAAAAAAATAGCATATAATAGATTTTTACTAAAGTCCCAATAACAAAGTTAGTTATTAAGGTACCTTGTATAGAGGGGAGTAAATTCACCATTAAGTTATAATATCTAATTTAGAGATATTATAACTGCTCATTAATTATATGGTGTTTATACCTCTCTTTATATGATCTATTATGATTAAATTATACAATATTCAGATAATTTTGTCAAATGTAATTTTTAGAATATTATATATTTCATTAGTATGTTAAATATCGTTAAAGTTAGATTGCTATAAGTAGCCTTATATATAATTTATAGAATATTGTATATATTATCTTCAATATTAGGTGGTTTGTTATAAATCATAATATGCAAGAAGCTAAAAATATAATATGAAATATTAAAGAAGAGCAGTAGGGGTTTATAAACTTTGAATAGGTAAATTTATGGGAGAATAAGGGTAAATATGCTATAATGTGTATTGGTATATATAGTTATTTTTAAAAGGAGGATAAAAATGAAAAAATTTATAAGTATTATAATTACTTTTACAATGGTTTTTTCTTTAGTAGCTTGTGGTAATAAAAAAGAAAGTAAAAATGAAGCAGATTTAAAGAATAAAGATTGGAATTCTATAGTTGAAAAAAGTAAAGGAACTACTGTAACATTTTACGGATGGGGTGGTAGTGAACTTACAAACAAATGGATAGATGACCATCTAGCAAAGGAATTAAAAGAAAAATATAATATAACATTAAAAAGAGTACCAATGGATATTGACGATATATTAAATAAAATGCTTGGTGAAAAGCAAGCAGGAAATGATAAAGGAACAATAGATGTAGTTTGGATAAATGGAGAAAATTTTTATACAGCAAAGAAAAATAATCTTCTTTATGGACCGTTTTCAGAGAACCTTCCTAATTATAAAAAATACATAGATAAGGATTCAAATGACGTAAAATACGATTTTGGAAAGTCAGTAGAGGCTTTTGAAGCTCCTTATGGAAAAGCACAATTTGTTATGGTATATGATGAAGAAAAGGTAACAAAAGTGCCAAAAGATCATAAAGAACTATTAGAATTTGTAAAAGCTAATCCAGGGAAATTTACATATGCTGCACCACCAGATTTTACTGGAAGTGCTTTTGTAAGAAATATAATATACGATATAGTAGGCTTTGAAAAACTTATAAAAATAAAACCAGAAAAAGAATTAGTAGAAAAAGAAATAAAACCAGCTATAGATTACTTAAAAGAAATAAAGCCTTATCTTTGGAATAAGGGTAAAACTTATCCTGCTAATATAGCTATGCTAGATAACATGTATGCGGATAAACAAGTTATAAATACTATGAGCTATAATCCAAACTCAGTAACAGAGAAAATAGATAATGGGACATTTCCTAAAAAAACACAAGTGTCATTATTTAAAAATGGAACTATAGGAAACACACATTTTGTAGCAATACCATTTAACTCACCTAATAAAGAGGGTGCTATGGTTACTATTAATAGCATATTAAGTTTTGAAATGCAAAAATCTAAATATGATCCTAAAGTATGGGGAGATTTACCTGTATTTGATAATAAAAAATTAAGTGAAGAGGAAAAGAAAGAAATAGAAAAAATCAAAGTAGGTTCTGGTTCCCTTCCACAAAGTGAATTATTACCACATAGGCTACCAGAGCTGCCAGCAGAATTAGTACCAATTATAGAAAAAATATGGCAAGAAAATATACCAGGAGATAAATAAAGTGAAAGAAAAAATGAAACCTTATATATTATTATTGCCAGTTATAATAATAATAGTTTCTATATTAGGAGTAGGAATAATAAATTGCCTAAGTCAAAGCTTAGGCTATTTTCCTACAGTGGGCTTAAATGAAATTACACTTAAATACTATAAAGAAGTATTAATTTCTAAGGAATTTATAGAATCTTTAAAATTTAGTTTGTTTACTTGTACTATATCTTCTTTAATAGCTGAATTTATTGGGATTAGTTTAGCTTATATTATATTTATCCATAAGAAGAGGAGTAAAATTTTAGATGTTATATATAAGATGCCTATAATAATACCTCATACTGTTGCAGTTTTACTTATCATCAATATGTTATCCCAAAATGGAATATTGGCTAGAATATTATACAATTTAGGGCTAATAAGTTCTAGAAATGTTTTTCCTGCGCTTATAATGGATAGATTAGGTATAGGTATAATCATAACTTATGTATGGAAGGAGATACCTTTTATTATACTGGTTATCTATGCTGTGTTAACTAATATAGATGAAAAAATGTGGCATCTTTCAAGAACACTGGGGGCTAGCAAAACGCAAACTTTTTTTTATGTCATATTTCCTATGCTTGTGACCTCTATTTTATCTTCTTTTATAATAATTTTTGCTTTTTCTTTTGGAGCTTTTGAGGTGCCTTATTTGTTAGGACCAACTACTCCAAAATCACTTTCAGTTAAGGCATATATAGAATATTCTAATCCAGATTTAACCAATAGGCCTTATGCTATGGTAATAAATACTATACTTATAGTTATATCAACCTTCTTAATAATTTTGTATAGAAAATCTTTGGATATTTTAAAAAAAAGAAATCTAAATAATAAATAGGAAAGGAAAATATTATAGATGAAAAATAAAAAAATAATTTCTAATATAATAATATATAGCTTCGCATTTTTCTTCCTATTTCCTATAATAATATTATGTCTATGGAGTTTTGCAAAAAATTGGAGTTGGCCACTAGTTATACCAAAGGAATTTGGATTAAGAGGATTAAAATATGCATTAGATCCTAAATCTCAAAATTTAAGTATTTTATTTAAAAGTATAGGAATATCAACAATAGTAACTTTTGTAACTATAATTATAAGTATTCCAGCAGCTAAGGCTTTAGGAATATATAATTTTAAAGGTAAGAATTTTATAAAGATATTAATATTCTCCCCTATAATAGTACCTGGTGTTTCTGTGGCATTAGGAATTCATGTATCCTTTTTAAAATTAGGTCTAGCTAACACTATATTAGGGGTAATAATAATACATTTGATGCCTTGTATCCCCTATTCAGTGTTTATGCTTACAGATATTTTTGAAATAATTGGAGATAAAATGGAGAAGCAAGCTAAGGTTTTAGGAGCCAATAGATATCAATGCTTTTTTTATGTAACATTACCATTGATTTCTTCAGGGATAATGTCCACTGTATTTATGACTTTTATAATATCCTTTAGTCAATATTTTTTAACTTTTTTGATAGGGGGAGGACAGGTTATTACATATCCTATAGTAATGTTTCCCTTTATACAAAGTGGGGATAGAACTATAGCTTCTAGTTTTAGTCTTATTTTTATTATTACATCTTTAATTTATTTATTAATTATAAATAAATGTATTAAGTCTTATTACAAAATAGATAAATTTTTAAATGTATAGAGGTATATATAATGAAGGAAATAGAAGTAAAAGGAATAAAGAAAATATTTAATAATAAAAATGTATTGGATAGTATAAGTTTTTCAGTGGAAAAGGGAGAATTAATGTGTCTTTTAGGACCTTCTGGTTGTGGTAAAAGCACTACATTAAATATAATAGCAGGATTGTTGCAAGAAGATGGAGGAGAAATCTTAATAAGTGGTAAAAATATAAAAAATACACCTGTAGAAAAAAGAGAAATAGTAATAGTTTTTCAAGAATATATGTTATTTCCACATCTAAATGTATATAATAATATAGCCTTTGGACTTAATATGAGGAAAGAAAATAAAAACAGAATAAAAGAAAAAGTAAATAAGATATTAGAAATGCTAAGTTTACGAGGATTGGAACATAAATATCCAAAGGAGCTTTCAGGGGGGCAAAAGCAAAGAGTAGCTATAGGAAGAGCACTAGCAATAGAGCCCAAAGTTTTGCTTTTAGATGAACCCTTTACCAGTTTGGATATTAATATTAGAAATTCAATAAGGGAATTAGTTTTAAAAATACAAAAAAAATTAGGAATAACTACCATATTAGTTACTCATGATAAGGAAGAAGCTTTAATGATGTCGGATCATATATCTTTAATGATTGATGGTAAAATAATGCAACAGGGAACTCCAAAGGAAATATATGAAACCCCCAATTCTAAAGAAGTGGCTAATTTTTTTGGAGAAAGAAACTATTTTAAAGGAAAAATTATTGAAAATAAGTTTTATTGTGATTTTGGAGAATTTGAAGTAAAGGATAAAAAACAAGGTGATTCAGAAATAATGATAAACCCAGAAAATATAAAAATATATAAGGATTTAGAGAATAAAAATTGTATAGGAGAAGTAGTGTCCTCTAAGTACGCTGGAGATAGAATTTATTATGTTGTAAAATATAATGATAAAGATATAAAAATAATAGATTATAGTAATAATTTATTACAAATGGGAGAAAAGGTATCCTTTAGTATTGATTTTTCGAAAGGGGTATTAATTTAGTTGTTATATTAACATTATTTGATTTTAAGCATAAAATTTATTATAATTAAAAAATATTATTTATCCTATGACTACCATCCGTAATACTATTATCATTTTTAGGTGGAAGATGACGGTTGATATGCCTCTGGATAAGTTTTCCTAAGACTTAGATGGAAAGGGGTATTTCTCACAAGCAAACTCCATTTGAGCACAAGAATCACTTGATTCTACAATTTATAACTTAGTTAAAAGTAAAGATTTCATCTGAATTGAGTTTTACTTTGGATTATCTAATCTTTAAAAGAATATAAATTCATATAGATAAGGTTGCAAAAAATTAGTAATGAAAGTATAATATAAATAGATAACCCTTCTTATTCAATAATAAATATTCGAAGGGTTATTTTTTTAATATTAAAGTAGAGTAAGTTACTAGGAAATAAATATATTTATTAAAAGAGGGGATAGTGTGTTAAATTTTAAAAGATTAACTATTAATGATAAAAAATTATTTGAAAGCTATATAAAACCATATGATTTTTTAAATTGCGAGTATTCTTTTACAACTTTATATATTTGGAGAAAGGCTTTAGATATAAAGTATGCTATATATAAAGAAACTCTTATTATTAAAAAGAAGGATTTTAATGATGAATATCATTTTATGCAACCTTTAGGATATAAAAAAGAAAATCTAAAGGATATAATAGAAACTTTAATGAATTATAAAAAAGAAAAATGCATTAAATATCTCTTTAAAGATTTAAGATATGATTTTGTTAAAGAATTAAAAAATCTATACAAAGATGAAGAAATTTATAGTAATATAATGGTAGAAGAGGATAGAGATAACTTTGATTATTTATATGGGAATAAAAAACTTATAACTTTATCAGGTAAAAAGCTTCATGGCAAGAAGAATCACTATAACTATTTTATAAAAAATTATAACTATGATATAAAGGATTTTACAGAAGAAGGAGTTATAGAAGATAGTTTAAGAATTGCTGAGTTATGGTATGAAAAAAATGATACAAAGGATAAACATTTACTTTATGAGCTTCAAAGCATAAGAGATATGTGCTGTAACATGGATGTTTTAGGATTAGAAGGTATGGCTTTATATATAGACGAAGAAATTGCAGGGTTTAGTATAGGAGAAAAATTTAGTGATAATATGGCTATTATACACATAGAAAAAGCTAATAAGGATCTTAGAGGGGCTTATACCTTTGTAAATAAAGCTTTCGTTGAAAATTATTTTAGTGATATACCTATAATAAATAGGGAACAAGATTTAGGAATAGAAGGACTAAGAAAAGCTAAATTGTCCTATTCACCCCTAGATTTTGAAAAAAAATATATGGTGGATATATGCTGTAACTGTGGATGTAGTGGTAGGGAAGAAAGAGAAAGACAGATTATATAAAGGTAGATACTACATTTTGTTTGTAGGTAGTGTATTTATAAAATATTTAAAAGAAAACTGTGCATAATGTAATATACAAAATATTAAGGAAAGGAATGAGATTTATGTCTATAGATTCTCTTTTAGTAGGAAAAAATTTAAAGCTTACGGCTGTTGAAAAAGACGATATAGAAACTATAGCTTCCTGGTATAGAGATGTAAATTTTTTAAGACATTACGATATAATATCAGCATTCCCTAAAAATAAAGAGCAAGTAGAGGAAATTATAAATAGTTCCTATAAATCACAGTATGGTTATGTATTTGCTATAAGAAATATAAAAGATAACAAGATTATAGGTCTAACAGGTCTTGAAGATATAGTATGGAATAATGGAACAGCTATCTTTTATATAGGTTTTGGAGAGGAAGAAGCTAGAGGAAAAGGTTATGGAACCCAGGTTACAGAATTAGTTTTAAACTTTGCATTTAAAGAGCTAAATCTTCACAGAATTCATTTAACAGTGTTAGAATATAATCATAGAGCTATAAAACTTTATGAAAAAGTAGGGTTTAAAAAGGAAGGAACCTATAGAGAATTTATTCATAGAGATGGAAAAAGATATGATCTTTATATGTATGGCATTTTAAGAAGAGAATGGGAAAGCTTGAGGTAGCAGATTATTATGGAGGAAATAAAGAATATAGATTATGTAGAAAATATAATAAAACACAATTCTATGGTGTTAATATATTTTTCATCAAATGAAAAATGTAATGTCTGTACTATCCTTAAAGATAAAATAAATGTTATTGGAGAAAAATATAATATAAAAGTTTTCAATGTAAATATAGATAATTTTAAGGAGACATCCGGAAGATATAATATATTTACGGTTCCAACTACCTTATTTTATATAGAGGGGAAAGAAATATTAAGAGAAGGTAGATATATAAGTCTTATAGAATTTGAAGAAAAAATAAAAAGATATTGTGATTTATATGGGGATGTTTCAAAATAAAATATATTTTGAGATATTCCCTTATAGGGGGTATTTTATGTGGGCTATATTATTGTTTTTATTTTTAGGAATGTTAATAGGATACTTTAAAGAGTTTTCTAAAAAGGGTAAAAAGATAAATGGAATTTTACAGCAAATAGGGGTATTTGCGTTATTATTTTTTATGGGAGCCTCCATAGGAGCTAATAAATCTGTAGTAAAAGATATAAAAAATATAGGACAGGTTTCTATAGTATTTGCAATAACTACAACTATATTTAGTATAATAATACTTTATATAGTTTCTAAGAGATTTTTGCAAAAGGGGGAGGAATAATTGACTTTATTTATGTTTTTATCTGTATTGCTAGGTGCTTTATGCGGATATTTTTTTATTCCAGAAACCCTTATTCCTAATATAGAATTTATAAGCACTATAGCTTTAAACTTACTTATTCTGTTTGTAGGTATCGATGTGGGAAGTAACAAAAATCTAATAAAGGACTTAAAAAGGAATGGATTAAAAGTACTTTTAATACCACTATCAATAATAATAGGCAGTCTTACTGGGGGAATAATAACTGCAATGTTTTTTAAATTATCTATAAAATCAGCTTTGTCTATAGCTGCTGGTTTTGGATGGTATAGTTTATCTGCAGTTATGCTTACTAGTCTTGAAAGTGCCCAAATAGGTACCATAGCATTTTTAACAAATGTATTTAGAGAAATAATAGCAGTAATTACAATACCATTTCTAGCAAAAAAATTAAATCATTTTACAGCCATAGCTCCAGCAGGAGCCACATCTATGGACACCACATTACCTATAATATCAAAAAACACATCCCCAGAGGTAGCTATAGCATCCTTTATAAATGGGGTAATACTAAGTTCCTTAGTACCAATACTGATATCCTTCATATACACAATATAAGGAAATTGCTACCTAACAACCTTTAAAGAGTGAGAATTAAAACAAGAAATACTTTTAGTCAATAGATAGCTATAAAAATAAAGAATACTAATATTTGTGCCCTAATATTTAAGCTAACGCTCTAATGCCACGTCCTGTTTACTTCACGCTTAAATATTAGTTCACAAATAAAGCATTCTAATTATTTTTTTAGATATCTATTTTCTTTAAAAGTATTTCTTGTTTTAATACCTTTAAAAGTTGTTATAATAATTTCCTGCTGAAATAAAAACCTACAAAAGGATGATTTTGTTTCGCTCCTTTACACAAAATTTTTAATTATAATTATTCCACTAAGTTAATCATTAATTTAAAGACTGTAAGATTAAATTTGTTTGCTACCGTAAATGGTTTAAATTGTAAGTTCATGCATTATAAATCTTATGAAAAATATAGTCTCTTGACATGCTACCGCATTAATTTTCTATCGAAAATTTTTTTGAAGCCTTTACTGAAAAGAATATAAATAATTAAAAATTTTTTATGTGCGTACAATGATATAAATATCTTCAAAAAGTTATGCTAACTTCCCTTGGTTTAAAAAGATAGGGATATGTGGTGTAAAAGGTATTTGAACAAGATTAGAATCTCTTATTGAAGTGAGTTGCCCTTGTAACCACATATCCCTTTTTTAAACCAAGGGTAGCATTACCCTTATATGTATCCATTCATTCCTCTTACAGATATTTCTCCAGAGATTAGTGGTTTTATTTCTTCATTTTCAAATTGAACTAAAAGTTCACCATTAGAATTTAAACCCACAGCTTTTCCCAAACGTTCTTTATTTCTGTTTATTATTCTAACTTCTTTGCCAATTAGTATAGAATTTTTTTTGCATATTTCTATAGAAGTATCTATATTGTTATATTCTATAAGTTCTGTATATAGTTTTTCAAAATTATTTAATATGTCTGCAACTAAAATATTTCTTTTAAATTCTTTATTATCTTCTATTTTTAAAGATGTTGCCTTTGAAATTAAATCCTTTGGTATATCTTCTTCTTCACAATTTACATTTATGCCCATACCCACTACTACATAATTTACTTTGTTTATTTCTCCGCTCATTTCCGTTAGAATACCACATACCTTTTTATTGTTTACTATAATATCATTAGGCCATTTTATATAAGCTTTAATATTATTATTAAGTAAAGTTGTTATTACAGCAGCAGCGGCTACTTGAGTTATTTTAGGTACATCCATAGTGTTTATATCAGGTTTTAGTATGATGGACATATAGACACCTTTAAATTTAGAGGAGGACCAAGTTCTACCTAATCGACCCTTTCCTAGAGTTTGTTCCTCAGATATTATTACTGTACCGTCATTTTCAGAAGAGGCTATTTTTTTCGCTTTGTCATTAGTAGAATTAATAGAATCAAAATGAATAATATTTTGACCCAAAAATTTAGTTTTTAATAGACTTACAATTTCTTCAAAGGTTAAAATATCAGGACAAGAAATCAATCTATATCCTTTTTTGGATGCAGATTCGATATTATAACCTTCTTTTTTTAGCCCATTTATATATTTCCAAATGGCTGTTCTTGAAACACCTAATTTATCACTAATATATTGTCCAGATATAAATGTATGAGAACTATTTTTTAATATATTTATTATGGCTTCTTTCAAACTATTTGCCTCCTTAGTTTATAGCTAAAAGTTTCTTTACTATATTATACTACATAAAAATATTTATAATATAATATTTTAAACTTAAATTGTTTTATTATAAATATTTTCAATGATAAAGAAAATAATAAACATATAGAATCAAAAAGAAAGGGGAATTTTTATGAATAATTTACATTTAAATGTATCAGGAATGGCAAATAATGAAAGTAAAACTAGATTATTAAATGCTTTAGACAGGGTTAAGGGTGTTCAAGAAGTTGCTATAGATTTAGCTAGAGGTACTGTGGAGGTAGGCTATGATAAGCCTACAAATGAAATGGATATAAAAAATTGTATAGAACATACTGGATATAAAATAATATAGAGGAGATTGTCCTAAAATTAAATATATTTTAAGATATAGATACTCAAAATTATATGTTATATAATAAAGGTAAAATATTAAGTTACTATAATTTAGCACGAAGTATATAAATGTAAATGATAAATATATATTTATTAAATTTTAATGAATATAATATTATCATATAGGATTTTTTTATTTTATATAGAAATATATATAATGGTTTTATTTTTACAAGTTTAAAGGGGGGAATATATTTCTTATATAAAACTAAATTATAGAAAGGAATATATATGAATATAGCGTTTTTTCTTACACCTAAGTTAGAAGTGATTTATGAAAATGAAAATAGTACAATGAGGCAGGCACTAGAGAGAATGGAATATCATAGGTATACAGCTATTCCACTTATAGATGATAATGGTAAATATGTAGGCACTTTAACTGAAGGAGATATGTTATGGAAAATTAAAAATACTCCATATATAAGTTTTAATGACACAAATAAAATAAGTTTAAAGGATGTTCCAAGGCATACATATAATAAGCCTGTTCATATTAATGCTGAAATAGAGGATTTAATATCTTTATCAATAAATCAAAATTTTGTTCCTGTGGTAGATGATAATCATATATTCATAGGAATAATAAAAAGAAGTCAAATTATAAATTATTGCTATGATTGCATTAAAGAAAAAAAGGATATTATAATAAAAGAAGGCAAGAGCTAAAGTGCTCTTGCCTTTCTTTTTTTAGATAATAAATAAATTAGAAACAAAATGTTAATTTATTTTAAATTTTAAAACCAATAAAAGGAAAATAATAGAAATAGTTGAATTATTTATATATAATGTAAAAATATGCATATATTAAAAGGGGAGTGGGGAAATGGAAAATATAAGTACTGTAATTATTAAAGAACAACAGGAAGTTATAAAGAAATTTTTACCCATAAGATTTATATTAATTAACGTGGTAATTGTTTTTATTTATGTAAGTCATGTTAAATCAGATTTAGAATCTTTTTGTATTTTTAATATTGCAATGGTAGAGGGAATAATAGCTAATAATATATTGTATGGATTTTCTAGTAGAGATATGAAAAATTTTAAAAATAAATTTAACAGTAAGTATAATAATAAAACAAAAATATATAAAAATTTTATTAATAATATTATTTCGCCTATAATAATATTAAAAGATGAAAAAATTTATTTTATGAATGATGAAGCTAAAAAATTTATAAAAATTAAAAAGAACATAAATTTTAATAATATAAATATATATGATTATTTAGAAGAGAAATTTTATAAAGAAGGATTATTAAAGATAAATAATATAAAAAATTCTACAGGTGTTACTTATTTAAATGAAAAAATTATTTTAAAAGATGGAGAAATATTGAAGGTAGATTTAAGATGCTTTGTTTTAAACTTAAATGACGAAGAATTTGTAAGTATATCTATTAAGAATAATATCTTATTACAAGAAAATAAAAAATTATATGAAGAGTTAGAAAAAAACAAAGTAGAACATAGACAAAGAGCTGAATTTTATGCTAATATATCCCATGATTTAAAGACACCTATAAATATTATATATTCTGCTATTCAGGTTATGAATATGGCTTTAGACAATAAAAAAATAGACACTATTGAAAAATATATTGGAGTAATAAAACAAAATTGTTACAGACTTTTAAGACTTGTAAATAATATAGTTAATACCAATAAAATCGAATCTGGATGTTGCAAAATTAAATTAAATAATAATAATATAGTTAGTTTAGTTGAAGATATAGTTACATCTGTTTCTACATATGTTGAGAATAATGATATGGATATAATATTTGATACAGATACAGAAGAAAAAATTATAGCTTGTGATAAGGATATGATAGAAAGAGTTGTATTAAATCTTATATCAAACTCTGTTAAATATAAACAAAGTGGAAGAGGCTGTATACAAGTCACTGTACAAGATAAAGAAGATAGAGTTATTATTTCTGTTAAAGATAATGGTATAGGCATAGCTAAAAATATGCAAAAGAATGTGTTTAATAGATTTGTACAATCTAATAGAAAAGAATATGATTTAACAACTTGTAGTAGTGGTATAGGTCTTGCTTTAGTTAAATCTATAATTGATATGCATGAAGGAAATATTCATATAAATAGTAAAGAAAATAAAGGTACAGAAATAATATTTGATCTTCCTTCTAGAAGAGTTAAAGAAGCTGATAAATGTAAGGAAATATATACTAAAAATATAGGTCAGAATGTAAAAATTGAATTCCCAGAAATATATGATAGCGCTATTTGAATAAAAACCTTTATATTTGTCTTTAGTAATAAAGAGGGCGTTTCAAAATTAAATATATTTTGAAACACCTCCCTTTTATTATTTTATTAGGCAAATTGATTTTAAAAATTTATTTGTTTTTATTCTTATTTTTATTAGTTATTTTATTTTTTCCTTCTTCTGAAATTATAGGGGTCTGATAATTACACTTTTCCATTCTAGCTTTTTTATTATCAGGTTGACTATCTTTAGGCATGAAACATCTCTCCTTATTGTAAATTATTAAGTTCTTTTAGAATCAGAGTTATTTTATTAAAAAGTATTTTTAGCTTTTTTAATATTGAAAGAACTTATATATGTGATAAACTTATTTTTTACATAAAGACTGTTTTATATTACTTAAAATATTAAAATTTTGTACGAAAAAGTATATGAACGAATATAATATATCTTTAGAGTGTAATAATAAAAATTAATTTATCTATTGATTTTTATAGGAGGATAAAAATGGTGAAAAAGAATAATAGATTTAATGTTATATTTTTAATTATGAGCTTAATTATAGTGTTTTTTACTATGTTAAAAGTACATATAAATATAAAATAAAACTATACAATTGAAACAAGGTCTGTCTCTAAAAAAGTTTAAATCTATTTTATTTACAGATAGACCTTGTTAATGTTAAAAGATAAACATAAAATAATAAAAATTTATTAATATTTAAATGAATATTAAGATAAATAAGATATAATTAAGCTAAATGATGTTATTTTTATAACAATTTTTGTTTTTATATTTTAAAATTTGTGGTAATATATATTTATAGATTATTTATCTAAAGGTTTACAATGAAGGATAGTATAAATTTAGAGGTGGATTATATGGAAAAAGATTTTGCAATAGCTTTTATAGGAAATAATATTTTTTATCATTTAGGTGTAGTTAAAGCTATAGAAGAATATAATATGTATAATAAATTTAAGGCAGTATCAGGAAATGGGTTAGGATCATTAAGTGCTATAATGTTTGGGAAAAAAGATTGTAATTCATTTAAATATATATGTACTTTAATGAATAATATAAAAAGAATACATATTAAAGAAGATGAAATTTATCAAATTTTGAATATGCATACTATGAATAAGAGTTTAAATGAAAAAATACATATATGGAGTAGAAAGATTTCTGAGGAAGGCATGATAAGTTGGAGCGATATGCTAAAAATTATAAATAATAAATATACAAATGTAGGAAAGAATGATTTTAACATGGATTGTTATTTAGGGTGCTATGAGTTGCCTTTTATGAGAAAATCAGTATTTAAATTAAACAATTATGATAGTAATTATATGGAGAAAGTTATATTAAATTCAGTGGCAGAACCTAGTATATTTAATAATAGAGTTAAGAGTAAATCTTTTATTACAGGAGATATAAATTGTGAATTGCCTATAGAAATATTAAAAGATAATAATTATAAAAATATACTAATAGTTGATTCAAATAATATGAAAATAAAATATAAATATAAAGGGTTAGAAAAATTTAATGGAAAAGATTTAGAGAATAAGATTAAATATGATGAACCAGAAAAATACATACAAAAAGCATATGAGGACACAATAAATATTATAAAAAACAGTTTAAAAAATATAGCTTAAATAAAAATTTTATTAGGTTTAAGAAAAGTTGCTGATGATTATTAAAGTATCTTTAGCAACTTTTTTATTTATAGATACTGTTAACCAAAATATAAATGTAGCATAAGAATAAATTAAGGGAGTTTTATTATATTTAAAATAAAAATATTCTTAAATTATAGAATATAAGATTTTTGTGTTATAATGTATGAGTTAAACAAATAAGTGTTAGGCGAATAATATTTTGATAAGAAAGGTTGGTGGTAGTTGTGGAATCTGGACCTTATGAACCCAAATCGGAACTTAATACAATAAATAGCAAGTACCACAGTTACAAAGCCTTTCTATTTAGTTTAGGCCTAAATTTCATAAGTAAACTATAAATTCATGTATAAATATTATATTTATATTTGAAAAGTTGATTTAGTTATATAATGCTTATTAATGAAAACTGTACTCTAAAAACTAAAATTAATTTAATATAAAAGGTTTTGTTTGTGGTGCCTAAAGGAGGAACCACAATGGAAAAAATACTAGAACTTATAAACGGGAAAAAATATTCAGAAGCTAGAGAAGAACTTTTGAAACTAAATAGTGTAGATATAGCTACTTTATTAGAAGAAGTAGATAATAAAAAAAATATGCTAGTTTTGTTTAGATTATTACCTAAAGATATAGAAATAGATGTATTTTCCTATATGTCCAATGATATGCAACAATATATAATACAATCTATAACCCATGAGGAAATGACTACTATAATAGATCAATTATATTTTGATGATGTTATTGATTTATTAGAAGAAATGCCTGCTAATATAGTTAAAAAGATCTTACTAAATACAGATGATAAAAAAAGAAAGCTTATAAACCAGTTCTTAAAATATGAAGAAGATTCAGCTGGAAGCATAATGACTATAGAGTTTGTAGACTTGAAAAAAGAAATGACTGTAGAACAGGCTATAGAACGTATAAGAAAAACTGGTGTGGATAAGCAAACTATAAATACTTGTTATGTTATTGATAAAAACAGAAAATTAGAGGGGATTACTTCTATAAGAAGACTTATATTAAGCAATAAAGACGTATTAATAAAAGATATTATGAAAGAAAATTATGTTTCTATAAATACCTTTGATGATCAGGAATATGTTGCTAATCAATTTAAAAAATATGATTTAGTTTCTATGCCAGTAGTTGATAAAGAACATAGATTAGTTGGTATCATAACTATAGATGATATAGTTGATATAATAGATCAAGAAAACACAGAGGATTTTCATAAGATGGCAGCTATGGAGCCTTCAGAAGAGGAGTATTTAAAAACAGGAGTTTTTGAATTAGCAAAACATAGGATAATTTGGCTTTTAGTACTTATGATATCAGCCACATTTACAGGAAATATTATTAGAAAATCTGAAGATGTACTTCAATCTGTAGTTATACTTGCATCCTTCATACCAATGTTAATGGATACCGGTGGAAACTCAGGTTCACAATCTTCAACTTTAGTTATAAGAGGTTTAGCATTAGGAGAAATAAAGCTTAAAGATATATTTAAAGTTATGTGGAAAGAGTTTAGGGTGAGTGTAGTTGTAGGTATAGCTTTATCAGTAGTTAATTTTTTAAGAGTATACTTTATAGAAAAGGTAAGTTTTATGGTATCTATGACAGTTTGCATAAGTTTATTTTTCACAGTAGTATTGGCAAAAGTTGTAGGTGGAATATTACCTATAGTTGCTAAGAAATTAAAGTTAGATCCAGCTATAATGGCTAGCCCATTAATTACAACTATAGTAGATGCAGTAGCACTTTTAATTTACTTTGGTATAGCTAAAATATTACTTGGAATATAATAAAAGAAATTAATAATAATTTTACTAAAAAGTAATTATATAATAAATATTAGAAGAAGTGAGCATAGGTATATTTAAGGCACTTAAACATACCTATGCTTATTTAAATATATTTTTAATAATAATTTATAATTTATGTAGAAGTTTTATAAAATTTTTTCTGTAAAGGCATATAATATTTTAAAATTCAGTAATAAAGATGTTACTTAAAGGTAATAAGGGCTTAGGTAAGTGAATTGGTATTTGTAGCAGGATATGATTTTGTTATTTAAGAATAATTTTATATAGTATACTATATAAAATTATAATATATTATGGATTTATAAAATTTTATAAAAAATTATAAAATCTTATCGTTGACAGTTCATAAAATAAAATTTATAATAGAGAAAAATGAAGGTTTAACACATTTAAAAATTCATATTAGCCCATGATGAGAATAGTAGCTTAAATATAGGTTAAAGAGAGTCAGTGGTTGGTGAAAACTGATACTGTTATTTTAGTGAATCCACCTCGGAGGTAATTGCGATGAGCAATACGGTTAAAACCGTTATATTTTTGAGAGAATCATATAATCTTTTATATGATTAATAAGGGTGGCAACGCGAGTCAATCGTCCCTACCAAGGGACGGTAGACTCTTTTTGTATTCTCAAAAAAGATTTCTATATATTTTTCTTAGGATTTTACTTTAATAATGCATAACTTTAAAATAAAATATAAAAAACAAATTAAGTAGTATGAAGTATATTATTGAATAAGTACTTTAATAGTAAAAGAAAAATATACTATAAATTCATAGTTCAGAATATTGAAAAAACATTCAAAAATATAGTTCAAATTAAGAGGAGGATATTTATTATGCATAAAAGATTATTTATTCCAGGACCGGTAGAAGTAGAAAGAGATGTATTAGAAAAAATGAGTATGGCTATGATAGGTCATAGAACAAAGGAAGCTTCAGTTCTTCAGAAAGACATTAGTGATAAATTAAGAAAAGTTTTTAATACAAAAGAGGAGATTTTACTATCTACATCTTCTGGTAGTGGACTTATGGAAGGTGCTATAAGATGTACTACAGTTAAAAGGGCAGCGGTATTTGCTATAGGTGCCTTTGGTAAGAGATGGTATGAAATGGCTGTAGCAAATAATGTACCAGCAGATTTATATGAAGTGCCATGGGGAGAAGCTGTAAAACCAGAATTAGTAGATGAGGTGTTAGCTACAGGAAAATATGATTCTATTTTTATAACTCATAATGAAACCTCTACAGGCATTATGAATCCAGTAGAAGAAATAAGCAAAGTAATAAAAAAATATCCAGAAGTAATATGGTCATTAGATTGTGTTAGCTCTATGGCAGGAACAAAAATAGAAGTAGATAAGCTAGGGGTAGATGTATGTATAACCTCTACTCAAAAGGCATTAGCATTACCACCAGGAATGGCTATCTGCTCATTCTCTCAAAGGGCTGTAGAAAGAGCAGAAAAAGTTACTAACAGAGGATATTATTTAGATTTACTTTCTCTTTATAAATATATACAAAAGAAAAACTATCAATATCCATCTACACCTTCTTTATCTCATATGTTTGCTATGGATTATAGACTAGATAAAATATTGGAAGAAGGCCTTGAAAATAGATACGAAAGACATATAGAAATGGCAGAGTATGTAAGAGCTTGGGCTAGAAAATACTTTAAAATCTATGGAGATGAAAAATATTTATCAAATACCCTAACTAATATAGAAAATACAAGAAATATAGATATTAAAAAATTAAATGAAGAATTAGGTAAAAGAGGTTTTCAAATATCTAATGGTTATGGAAAATTAAAAAATAAAGGATTTAGAATAGCTCACATGGGACAATGCACACTAAAAGATATAAAAGAATTATTAGAAAATATAAATGATATCTTAGGATTAGAATAGAGTTATAATTTCTAATTTAAAAAATAATAAAATTATAATTATATATATAAGGAATTAAAATAAGTTATTGATTTATAAGTTAAATAATAATGCAGTTGTACTTCAAAATATGAAGAATTATAAAATGAATTAATTATATTTATAAAATAAGAAAAATAAAAAAGATTAATGGGATTACCCATATATATTTGAGAGGATGAAATTTATGATAAAAATATTAGTTTCTGATGGAATGGAGCAGAATGCTTTAAATAAATTAAATGCACAGGGATTTGTAGTATTAGATAAACATTTTGAAAAAGAAGAGCTTAAAGATAAAATAAAAGATTTTGATGCTATTATAATAAGATCAGCTACTAAAGTAGACAAGGAAATAATAGATGCAGGAATAAAAGGAAATCTAAAATTGGTCGTAAGAGCAGGTGTTGGGCTTGATAATGTAGATTTAGAATATGCTAAAGAAAAAGGTGTTATTGTTTTTAATACACCTAAAGCTAGTAGTGTATCTGTAGCAGAATTAACTATAGGACACATGCTTTGCATAAGTAGATTTATAAATACAGCAAATGTCACTATGCTTGAAGGGAAATGGGAAAAGAAAAAGTATAAAGGAACAGAAATATATGGAAAAACCTTAGGCTTAATAGGATTTGGAAGAATAGCTAGAGAAGTTGCTAAAAGAGCTAATGCTTTAGGGATGAATGTAATTTATTATGATATAGCAGGCAAGTGTGAAGAATATGAAGAATTTAAATGCTGTACTTTAGAGGATTTATTAAAGAATTCAGATTTTATATCTGTTCATATACCTTTCAATAAAGATAGAGGAGCTTTATTAAAGGAAGAAGAATTTAATATAATGAAAGATGGAGTTTATATAATAAATTGTGCTAGAGGTGGAGTAATAGAAGAAGAAGCTCTTTTAAAAGCTCTTAATGATGGAAAAGTAACAGCAGCAGCTTTAGATGTATTTGAAAATGAACCAAAACCAAAAAAAGAACTTATAAGTCATGAAAGAGTAAGTGTAACACCTCATATAGGAGCATCTACTAAAGAAGCTCAGATGAGAATAGGAGAAGAAATAGTAGATATAGTAGATAATTTTTTTAATATAGGAGGAGAAAAGCATGACCATATTAAAGTCATTTAGAGCAATAAGACCGAATAAAGGATTTGAACGTAAAATAGCAGCATTACCTTATGATGTAGTAAATACTGAGGAAGCTAAGGAAATAGGGGACAAAAACCCCTATTCTTTCCTACATATAGATAGAGCGGAAATAGATCTAAATAAAGATATTAACCCTTATGATCAAAAAGTTTATGATAAGGCAAGAGAAAACTTGAATAATATGATAAATAAAGAACTATTTATAAAAGAAGAAAAACCAATGTTATATATTTATAGTCTTAATATGAATGGAAATGTGCAAACAGGTATAGTAGGTTGTTTATCTATTGATGATTATATGAATAATGTAATAAAAAAACATGAGCACACTAGAGAAGAAAAAGAACTGGATAGGATAAAGCATGTAGATATTTGCAGTGCTCATACAGGACCTATATTTTTAACTTATAAATATGAAGAAAAATTGAATACTATAATAGAAAACTGTACTAAAAATAAGGCTTTATATGATTTTGTAGCAGAGGATGGGGTTAGACATACAGTATGGCAAATAGATGATGAAAATACTACAAAAGAAATATGCCATATATTTAAAACTATCCCTTCAGTCTATATAGCAGATGGCCATCATAGAGCAGCTTCAGCAGTAAAAGTAGGGTTAAAAAGAAGGGAAGAAAATAAAAACTACACAGGAGAAGAAGAATTCAATTATTTTTTAGGTGTACTTTTCCCACATAAGGAATTAAAAATAATGGATTATAATAGAGTGGTAAAGGATACATTATACTATACAGAGGAAGAATTTATAAATAAAATAGAAGAAAAATTTATAGTAAGAGAGTACAACCCTAAATTAGAAAATAAAAAAACTATAAAAAATTGTGAAGTAGAGCATGAGTTGCAAAGTGAACAACTAGAAAAAATATCTTCAGAAGATTTACAATATAGACCTAAAGAAAAATATAATTTTGGTATGTATTATAAAAATAAATGGTATGTGTTAGCCGCAAAACCAAATACATTTAATGCTCAGGATGAAGTAGAATCACTAGATGCTGCTATATTACAAAATAATTTATTAGAACCAATACTTAAAATAAAAGATCCAAGAAAGGACAATAGAATAGATTTTGTAGGTGGTATAAGAGGATTAAAAATATTAGAAGAATTAGTGGATAAAACAGAAAACGGGGTAGCCTTTTCCATGTATCCTACAGCCATAGAAGAAATAATAAAAATAGCAGACAATAATAAAGTTATGCCACCAAAATCCACCTGGTTTGAACCAAAATTAAGAAGCGGATTATTTATACATGAAATATAATGAAGTGATAAAGGTAAAGTAATAGGATGTTGAAAATATAAATATCAGGGGTAGTTTATTATCAAACATCAAATTTTTAAATAAGAATAAAAAGCATTGAAGAAGTTAGAGAAGAAGTAGTAGAAAAGGTAAGGTAAAATTAAAGTGAAACAATAAAAAAGTGAGCATTAAATATAGAAAAAATAGGGTAGAAGGAATAAGGTGAAGTATTAATTTTCAAAGCTTGAAAAAGTATTGAAGAAAAATATTGAAAAACCTTATTCCTTTTTAATTTCCTCATTTATATGATTTTATTCTTATATCCATCTAGTGTATTTATTCTGATTTTTTTATCCAATATTTTTATACTTGTTCAAGTAATAATTCTAAATACTCTTGGTATTTTCATATTTCCCATGATGTATGTTTAGATGAAGCTTAATAATTTTAATAAATAAGTCTAATACAAAAATTAATTTTTAAATGATATAAATAGTTTTTTTAGACACAATAAGGATATACTAACTATATTGTTCTATATAGTTTCTAAGGATGTTTGTAAAAAAATTGAGGTAACATATAAAAAATTAGTAGAGTTAGAACAAGATATATTTAAATATATAAACCTTAAAAATAATATATTATTTAAAAATATACGATCAGGGAGGACAATGATTATGGCATTTAAAATCAATGATATGGTTACTTGGGTTGGAAAAATAGATTGGGAATTAAGAAGTTTCCATGGTGAAGAATATTCTACATATAAAGGATCATCTTATAATTCATATTTAATAAAAGATGAAAAAAATGTACTTATAGATACTGTTTGGCAACCATTTGCAAAGGAATTTGTTTCTAACTTAAAAAAGGAAATAGATTTGGATAAAATTGATTATATTATTGTAAATCATTCAGAAATTGATCATAGTGGAGCATTACCTGAACTCATGAAAGAAATTCCAAAGACTCCTATATATTGTACTAAAAATGGAGCAAAGTTATTGAAAGCTCATTATCATGAAGATTGGAATTTTGTTGAGGTTAAAACAGGGGATACTTTAGAAATAGGAAAAAATAAGTTGACATTTATTGAAGCAAGAATGCTTCATTGGCCAGATAGTATGTTTACTTATTTAAGCGGTAAAAACATGTTGTTTAGTAATGATGCTTTCGGACAGCATTATGCATCAGAACTTATGTACAATGATAAAGTTGATAGTTCAGAATTATTACAAGAGGCAATAAAATATTATGCAAATATTTTAACACCTTTTAGTCCATTAGTAATAAAGAAAATAGAGGAAATATTAAGTTTTAATCTACCAGTTGATATGATTTGCCCTAGTCATGGTGTCATTTGGAGAGAAAAGCCTCTTCAAATTGTAGATAAATATATAAAATGGGCTAAAAATTATAGAGAAAATCAAGTTACTATAATTTATGATACCATGTGGAATAGTACAAGAAGAATGGCAGAGACTATAGCAGAAGGCATAAAGAAAATAAATAAAGATGTTGCAATAAAAATTTTTAATTCCTCAAAAAATGATAAAAATGATATTATAACAGAAGTATTTAAATCAAAAGTAACCCTTGTTGGATCTTCAACAATAAACAGGGGTATGTTATCATCCACAGCATCAATATTAGAAATGATAAAAGGACTTGGATTTAAAGAAAAAAAAGCTGCAGCATTTGGAAGCTATGGATGGGGTGGAGAATCTGTTAAACTCATTACAGAAGAATTAAATAAAGCAGGATTTGAAATAATAAATGATGGAATAAGAGAAATGTGGAATCCTGATGACGAGGCATTAGATAGATGTAGAAGTTTTGGAGAGAACATAGGAAAAGTATTAAATAATATATAAGTATCTATAAAAAGGAGTAGGTTAGGATTAAATATTTATGACCTCTCTTTTTTATGCTTTAAAATAAGTATATTATGCCTTAAAAAGGGAAGAATTACAAAATAGTGTTTACATATTAATTATGATAATAATAATTGGTATCGAGGTGAAAAGTTTATGAAAGAAATATTACATTTAGGAATTGATATAGGGTCGACCACTATTAAGCTTGTATTATTAGATATGAAAAACAACATTATTTATAGTAAATATGAAAGACATTACTCTAATATAAAGGAAGCTGTAGTTGTCTTTATAAAAGAAGTTTTTAAGAAATATAAAGATTATAATATTACAGTAATGATAACAGGATCTAGTGGATTATCATTGTCAAAGCTTTTAGGAGTATCTTTTATTCAAGAAGTTATTGCTTGTACAGAAGCGGTTGAAACCTTTATGAATAATACGGATGTAGCAATAGAATTAGGTGGAGAAGACGCAAAAATAACATATTTTGAAGATAGTTTAGAGCAACGTATGAATGGAGTATGTGCTGGTGGCACAGGGGCTTTTATAGATCAAATGGCTACATTACTTGAAACAGATGCTAAAGGATTAAATGAATTAGCCCAAAATTATAAAATAATCTATCCAATTGCTGCAAGGTGTGGAGTTTTTGCAAAAACTGATATACAATCTCTTATAAATGAAGGAGCTGCCAAGGAAGATATAGCTGCATCTATATTTCAGGCTGTTGTAAACCAGACTATAAGTGGGCTTGCTTGTGGAAAGCCAATAAAAGGAAAGGTCGCATTTTTAGGAGGGCCTTTATACTTTTTATCAGAGCTTAGGGAAAGGTTTATTGATACTTTGAAATTAAAGGAGGAAGAAATATTATTTCCACAAAATCCTCAACTATTTGTAGCTATTGGCGCAGCTATTGAATCTAAAAAAGAGAAAGTTATAACATTTGAAGGATTGTTAAAAGCTGTTGATAGCTTAGATAACAGTGATAATATAGCTACTTCATATACATTAGAACCATTATTTGAAAATGAGAAGGAATTACAAAATTTTAGACAAAGGCATTATGGCTGCAAAGCCAAGAAGAGAGATATAACTACATATGAAGGAGAAGCTTTTTTAGGTATAGATGCTGGTTCTACAACTACTAAAGCTATACTAATAGATAATGAAGGGGCTATTTTGTATTCTTTTTATGGTAGTAATAAAGGTAATCCTATGGAAATTACTATAAACATATTAAAGGATATATATAGTAAAATCAATGAAAAAATAAAAATTGCTAAAGTCACTGTTACTGGATATGGGGAAGCACTTATAAAGTCAGCTTTAAATATTGATATTGGAGAAGTTGAAACTGTTGCACACTATAGAGCAGCAAAGCATTTTTTAAAAGATGTAGACTTTATTCTTGATATAGGAGGTCAAGATATGAAGTGCATCAAGATAAAAGATGGAGCAATAAACTCTATTCAATTAAATGAGGCATGTTCATCAGGTTGTGGTTCTTTTCTCGATATGTTTGCACAATCTCTAAATATGAACATTGAAGATTTTTCAAAAAAGGGTTTGTTATCAAAAAATCCAGTGGATTTAGGATCAAGATGTACTGTGTTTATGAATTCTAAAGTTAAGCAAGTCCAAAAGGAAGGCGCTGATATTGGAGCTATATCTTCTGGATTATCCTACTCTGTTATAAAAAATGCCCTTTACAAAGTTATAAAAATAAAAAGACCAGAGGATCTTGGAGAAAAAATTATAGTTCAAGGAGGAACTTTTTATAATGAATCTGTTTTAAGAGCCTTTGAAAAAATTACTGGTAAAGAAGTTATAAGACCTGATATTGCGGGTCTCATGGGAGCCTTTGGAGCTGCTCTTATTGCAAAAGATAAATACAATGAAAATGAGATTTCTAATGTTTTAGGAGAATCTGAGCTTAAGAATTTTAAAATGTCAAATGAATTTAGACATTGTGGATTATGTAGTAATAATTGTTTACTTACTGTAAGCAAATTTTCTGATGGCAGAAAGTTTATTTCTGGCAATAGATGTGAAAGATGTACAGGATCTAATAAGAATGGGAAAAAAGCACCAAATTTATTTGATTACAAATATAAAAGAATTTTTGGATACCAACCTCTTTCAATAGAAAAAGCAACAAGAGGGGAAGTAGGTATACCAAGAGTTTTAAATATGTATGAAAATTATCCTTTTTGGTATACTTTTTTTACAGAACTAGGCTTTAGGGTAGTATTATCTCCTAATTCTACAAAGAAAATTTATAATGAGGGTATTGATACTATACCATCAGAATCTATTTGTTATCCTGCCAAAATTGCTCATGGGCATATAGCAAGTCTTATAAAAAAAGGCTTGAAATTTATATTTTATCCATGTATTTCTTATGAGAGATTAGAGGATAAGAGGGCAGATAATCATTATAATTGTGCTATAGTAATTTCTTATCCAGAGGTTGTTAAAAATAATATTATATCTTTGAGAAGTAAAGATATAATATATAAAAACCCATTCTTAAATTTTAATGATATAAAATCAATGAAGAAAAACTTATATGAGGAGCTAAAAGTATTTGATATAAGTCAAAAGGAAATAAGTTTTGCAATTGATAAAGCCTATGAAGAAATTGATAAGGTTAAAGAGGATATAAAAAATAAAGCATTAGAAATATTAGAGGATTTAGATAAAAATAATGGAAAAGGTATTGTACTAAGTGGCAGACCCTATCACTTAGATTTAGAAATAAATCATGGGATAGCAAATATGATATCAGAAGAAGGATTGGCAGTCTTTACAGAGGATTCTGTAGCGGATTTAGTTGAAATTCCAAGACCATTAAGAGTACTAGATCAATGGACCTATCATTCAAGAGCATATAGAGCAGCGCAGTTTGTAGGTACTAGAAAAAACTTAGAGTTAATTCAATTAAATTCTTTTGGATGTGGACTAGATGCCATTGCTACAGATCAAGTACAAGAAATATTGGAGACCTTTGGTAAAATATATACACTTTTAAAAATAGATGAGGTTAATAATTTAGGCGCAGCTAGAATTAGAATTCGTTCTCTTAAAGCTGCCATGGATAATATAAATAAATCCCTAATTTCCAATTCAAAAAATATTAAATCAATTAAACCCTATGATAAAACTATATTTACAAAAGAAATGAGAGAAAAACATACAATACTTTGTCCTCAATTTTCACCAATACATTTTGAACTGTTGGAAGTTGCTTTTAAAAGCTCCGGATATAATTTGAAAGTATTACCTACAGTTAATCCACATATTATAGAAGAAGGATTAAAATATGTAAACAATGATACGTGCTATCCTGGAATTGTAGTAGTAGGTCAAATTATAAGTGCACTTAAGTCCGGGAAGTATGATTTAAATAATAGTTCTGTAGTGATTTCTCAAACAGGAGGTACTTGTAGAGCATCTAACTATATTGCTCTTATAAGAAAAGCATTAAAAGATGCGGGATATGAAAAAATACCAGTTATATCCATAAGTGCTCAAGGAATAGAAAATAATCCGGGATTCAAAATAACATTACCAATGATTAATAGAGCATTAATGGCATTATGTTATGGAGATATGCTTTTAAAAATGACAAATAGAGTAAGACCCTATGAAAAAATAAAAAATTCAACAAAATTACTTTATTTGAAGTGGTTATATAGATGTAAAAATAATATATGTAATGGAAGTTTTAAGGAGTTCAAAAATATTACAAAAGAAATGATAAATGATTTTGATAGTTTGGAAATTAAAAATGTAATTAAGCCAAAGGTAGCAGTAGTTGGAGAAATCTTCTTGAAGTATAATAGTTTAGCAAATAACAATATTATAGGAATATTAGAAAAAGAGGGAGCAGAAGTAATAATACCAGATTTAATGTATTTTCTATTATATTGCTCCTATAATCAGAAATTTAAATATGAGAAGCTAGGCGGAAACTTAAAAGATTTCTTAGGGGGCAGATTGGCTATCAAATATATAAAACTTTATTCAATAGAAATGAAGAGAGCACTAAGGAATAGTAAAAGATTTATGGCACCACAAGGAATTGAAAAATTAGCTAAAGGAACGGATGATATTTTATCTCTTGGGAATCAGGCTGGAGAAGGATGGTTATTAACAGCAGAGATTGTTAAATTATTAGAATCTGGAGTTAATAATATGATTTGCATACAACCTTTTGCATGTTTACCAAACCATGTAATAGGCAAAGGCATGATTAGGGAAATTAAAAGAAGATATTCTTATCTAAATATTACCCCAATAGATTATGATCCTGGGGCTAGTGAAGTAAATCAATTAAATAGGATAAAACTTATGCTTTCCACTGCGATTAAAAATCTAGAAAAATTAGAAAAGAACAAAAAAGATAAAGTGGAAATAAAAAATAAGAGATTTAGCTAATAAAATTTTAAATAAGGAAATTAAATAGTAAGGAAGGACATTAACATAAAAGAAACCTCCCTTACTATTATTAATTATATTACCTTTTCAATTTTTTTATTATTGGAAAGAGAAGGTGCTTTTATAAATTCAGTTTTTAAACTTTTCCTTAGAGATATCATTGCAATTATCATTATAAAAGCAAAGGGAAAGGCTGCTATTACAGAAACTGTTTGAATCATGTCTAACCCTCCAGCTATTAGAAAAACAACAGTTAAAGAAGCCTGAAGTATTCCCCAAATGAACTTTTTAGAGGTTTTAGGATTTAAGTCTCCATTAGAGGAAAGCATACCTAATACAAAAGTTGCAGAGTCCGCTGAAGTTACAAAGAAAGTTCCTAAAAGCATTATAGCTATTAAGGAAATGATATATCCAAAATGATATTCATTCATAACAACAAAAAAAGCTGTTTCGGCTCTTTTAATTGCAGTAAGTGCAACAGCGTGACTTACATTAAAGCCCATAGTTCCAAATACGGCAAACCATATAAAGCATATTATTGATGGAACAAATAATACTCCTAGTAAAAACTCTTTTATAGTCCTTCCTTTAGAAATTCTAGCTATAAATATTCCTACAGGAGGAGCCCAAGCTATCCACCAGCCCCAATAGAATATAGTCCATTTTTTATACCAATCACCAGTAACAAATATATTATTATTATCTATTAGTAGTTCTTTTGCATAAACTCCTAAGCCTTTAAATAAATTTTTATTTATATCTAAAGTAGGACCTATTAGTATTACGGATATTAATAAAATTGCTGCTAATAACATATTTAAGTTAGATAAGGCTTGAATCCCTTTATTAAGACCTGAAGATGCAGAAGCTATAAAGCATATAGTAACTAAAATTATTATGATAAGTTGAACCATAATGTTTTCAGGAATATTAAATAAATAGTTTAAACCTGCATTAATTTGAAGTGCACCAAGTCCAAGAGAAGTAATTACTCCTGCTACAGTTGCAAATATAGTAAAAATATCTATTGTATTTCCAATCCATCCGGAAGCTTTTTTTTCACCAATCAGAGGTATTAATAAACTACTCATTAGAGCTGGCTTATCTTTTCTAAATTGAAAATAAGTTAATGCTAGGGCTAGAATAGCATAACAAGACCAAGCTGAAATCCCCCAATGTAGAAATGATTTTGTCATAGCAAAGGTTTTTGCTTCTTCTGTAAATCCTTGCAAATTAAATGGATGAATATAATGATTTAAAGGTTCTGCAACTCCCCAAAAGATTAAGCCTATGCCCATACCAGCACTAAAAAGCATTGTAAACCAAGAAATCAAACTATATTCTGGTTTTTCATTATCCTTTCCTAATTTTAATTTTCCATATTTACTAAAGGCTGCCCACATGCAAAAAATAAAAAAAGATAGCATAACCAGTATATAAAACCAAGAAAACCTATCCAATAAGAAATTTAATATATTTTTAGTGGATTTTGCAAAAGCATCAATATTAAAAAAAGCCAATGACAATAGAAGTAATAAGCTTATAATTGATACATAAAAAACCTTTTCTTTTTTTAATTTTTGAATCATATAAATCCTCCTATAACTGACAACTTATAAAATATGCAAGTATGTCAGATTGTGATTCCCATTATAGCATACAAGCTTAAAATTGTAAAATTTACTAAATTTATTTTTAAAATCTTTAAAATTTTGAGTTTATATGAAATCAATGTATAATTATAGTATTATCTGTTATTTAATTGGCTTTAGCTGGAGTTTTTTAGGAAACTAAATTACTTCTGATGAAGGTTAGAAGAACTCAGCCAGGATCATGCTGACTTTTATTCTATCTTATAGAGGATGGAGCTTATAGATAGCAGGTGAATTTTTTAATATAATTTAAATAATAGGAACATAAGGAGAAGGATTATGGAAAATACAGATACTCCCAAATATATGAAAATAGCAATAGATATAGCTCAAAAGATTTATAATAATGAATTTAAGGTAGGGGAAAAAGTTAGAGGAAGATCCACACTTTCGAGCAAATATAATGTATCTCCAGAAACTATAAGAAGAGCTGTTTCATTGCTTAAAGATATGCAGGTAGTAGAGGTTACAGAAAAGAGTGGCATATATATTAAATCTGTTGAAAATGCATATTTATTTATACATAGATTTAATGCTAAAAACAATGTTAAAGAACTTAGACAAAAAATAAAATCTCTCAAAAAGGAAAAAAATAAACTTGAAAGAGAAATAGATAAATATATGGACTTAATTTTGGAAAATTCTATTCAATTTGAAAATATAAATTTAGAAGATGCTTATGAAATAGTTATATATTCAAATTCTTATATAGTAAATAAAACTATTTCTGATACAGAGTTTTGGAAACATACTAATGGAACTATAATATCTGTAAAAAGAAAGGATAAAATGTATATATCTCCAGGACCTTATTTTAGATTTGAAGCAGGGGATATTGCAAGAATCATATGTAGCGAAGATGATTTAAATAGAGCCAAAAATTATATACAGCAGGGAATAAACTAAGACTATTTTTAAGTATTCAATTTGACTTTAAAGTATAAATTGGGTTTATAGTGATATATAATATAAAATAGTAAGTAAAAAATATTTATAGGATTCTAGGAGGTATATTATGTCAGTAAATTTTACATTAAATTTAGAAGAATCTATGGAGCATTTACATAAAAAAGGTGCTTTTTTAACAGGTAGTGTAAATGGTAAAGTAAATACAATGACTATATCTTGGGGAAACATAGGATTTCAGTGGAGAAAACCTGTTTTTATAGCTTTAGTTAGAGAAAGTAGATATACTAAAGAATTTATAGACAAAAGTAATGAATTTACAGTAACAATCCCCTTTAATGATACTATGAAGGAAGCATTAGCTTTTTGTGGATCAAAGTCAGGAAAAGAATTTGATAAGATAAAGGAATGTAATTTAAAATTAAGAGATGGCGATAAAGTAGATACTCCAGTTATACAAGGTAATGGGATGCACTATGAATGTAAGGTTATCTATAAACAACCATTAGATTTAAAAGCTATGGATAAAGAATTAGTAGATACATTTTATAATGATGGAAATAATCATGTTTTATACTATGGCGAAATTTTAAATTGCTATAAATTATAATATATTATTTTTCTTAAGCTGTTGATAAACATATTTTATCAATGGCTTTTGTTTTTTATTTAAAGAGTTAAAAATAATTTTATACTATACAATAGAATATATTGAAATTTTTAAATTTTGGTTAATTTATATATATAGTATTTAAATAGGTATAATAATAATTATATAATTATTATTGATTAGCATATATTCTTAAGAATTCATTAAAGTATAAGAATTCTATAATATTTTAAAGATAATTATATGAAAATTAAAATTTTAGTTAAAGAAAGGGAATAGTTATGTTTAAATCAATACTTATAATAGACTGCCAAAATGATTTCATATCAGGTTCACTGGCTTGTGATAATGGAGAGCTAGCTGTTAAAAACATTATAAATTTATTAAATATAAATAAAGATTTAAAAGTATTTTACTCTTTAGATTGGCATAGTGAAAATAATAAATCTTTTAAAATAAATGGTGGTATATGGCCAGTACATTGTGTAGCTGATAGATTTGGTGCTAAATTAGAGAAGAGTTTTTATAAAGAATTACAACATAAAAATCATTCACCTAATAATAAAAAAATATTGTTTTCAAAAGGAAAAAATGATTATATAGAAGAATATTCAGCCTATGAAGGAGAAAATATTTTAGGTAATAAGATCAATGAAGTATTAGATAAGGATGTAATTGTATGTGGTATAGCTTCTGAGTTTTGTGTTAAAGAAACGGTAGAGGACTTAATTAGAAATGGATTTAATGTAGAATTATATGTAGATGGGGTAGGTTATGTAAATAAAAAAGAGCATGAAAAAACTTTAAATAATTTAAGAAAGCAGGGAGCTAAATTTATTTAAAGTATAATTTTTAAAACTTAGGTTAAAAATTTGACTAAGAGGATATTATAAAAGTATCATTAATATTTATAGAGCTTTCCCCAATTTAATTTAAATTAATATAATAGCAATATATAAATACAAAAAATAATACTATAGAAAGAAGATGAATTTTAAATGTATATTAATACAATAACATCAGAAGAAGCTAAGAAAATGATAGATGAAAGAGAAGATATAACAATTTTAGATGTAAGAGGCGAAAGTGAATATAGAGAAGGACATATAAAAGGTAGTAAATTAATACCACTAGAATTTTTAGAAGCAAATGTTGAAGATGAAGTACCAGATAAAAATTCTACAATTTTTATATATTGTAGAAGTGGAAAAAAAGCTAAAATTGGATGTGAATATTTAAAGGAGTTAGGTTATGACAATGTATATGATATGGGTGGAATAATGGATTGGCCCTATGAAATAGAAAATTAGTTTTTTAGATTTATTTATAATGAGTAGTGGGTATATACAAAAATATATACTAAAGTTTAGGGAGGACATAATTTAATGGCATACACAATAATAGATATAATAGATAATTTAATAGATATTGAGAAAAAAGGCTTTAGTATATTTAGAGAAATAAGTAATAACTGTAAGGATCCTAGAGTTTCAATAGTTTCTAAAACTATTTCTAATCAAGAAAAGAAGCACACACAATATTATGAAAATCTTAAAAAAGATATAGATGCATTAGATAAAGAAGATATAGATTTTTCTGTATATGATAAAATATCCTCTAGAATGCAACAATTTAAAACATCCAGGACTGTACCTGTAGTAACAGATATAAAAGAGTTAATAAATTTCGCTAGAGATTTTTCAAAAGAAAATTTAGCATTATTGGTAGATATACAAGGACAATTAATAAGAAAAGAAATAGATACTAATATGCTAGCTTATAATATTATAGGAAAAATAATAAAAGAACAAGAAAAACATTTAGAATTACCAAAGCCATTTTATAAGTAGTTTTAAAATACAAATGTGGTATAATATTGTTTATATATTTTAATTTAAATATATGTTATAAACGATAGATAGTAATTAAAAAAGGAAGCCCCCTAAAAGTAGGATAATTATTTTTGAACCTATGATTAGGAGGCTATTTTTTATAATATAGCAACTAACTTATCAACAATGTTTATAAATATCAGAAAGAATGTTTAATATTAATAACAATAGCCATAATTATTAATAAATAGTTTTTAAAATTTATTAGAAAAGATAGCATAGGAGGAGTTTGTTTATGATTATTGATAAAGACCAAATAAAGAATATGAATCCATACATATTACTTAGTTTAGTGAATACTAAATTAAGAGATGAATTTGAAAATTTAAAAGATTTTTGTAAAACCTATGATCTTAAAGAAGATGAAATTATAACTAAAATGAAAACTATAGACTATAAGTATGATAGTGAAATAAATCAGTTTACAAGCATTTAAAATAAAAAATGAAATTTTAATATCTTATTTTTTATAAGTTTATTGAGAGATTAAAATAAAATTTTTAGCTTTTATTAAATTTTTTACAGTTTATAAAGTCATATAAGATCTAATATTATTAGGATTTTTTGATTTTATATATTTCATATTATAAAATATAGTTAACGTATGCTTTAGAAGGAGTAAAAATATGCAACTATACAAAATAAATAATTACAAAGTAATAGCTAAAAATTTTTATAGAGAAAGAAATATAGTTAAAACTTTAGAATTCTATAATAAAGCTTATAATACTCCAATGGGTTCAAAAGATATAGAACTATTATTGGATATGGCTCTAGTATATGATGAATTAGAGGAATATGAAGAAGCTGAAAAAAAGTATAAAGAAATATTAAAAGTTGATCCAAAAGATTCTAGAGCTTTCTATGGATTAGCTATAATCTATGATAATAAAGAAGAATATAAGAAAGCGATAAAACTATATGAGAAGGCTATAGAATATGATAAAAATTATAATAGGGCCTACTTTTTCTTAGCAGGAGCTTATGATAATATAGGAGAAAAAGAAAAGGCTATAGAATGTTATGAAAAAGTAATATCTTTGGATGAAAAGGATTTTTGGAGTTATGTAAATTTAAGCTCTATATACGAAGAAATAGGTTCCTTAGAAAAAGCTTTATATATGGCGGATAAAGCTTTGGAATTGTATCCTAATCATTATATGCCTTTATTTAATAAGGGCGTTGTGTATAAAAAACTAAATAAATTAGAAGAATCTATATCAAATTATAAATTATCTATAGAAGATAATGAAAATTACTCTTATAGCTATTTGAATTTAGCTGTTATATATAAAGAATTAAAGGATTATAAAAAAGCTATAGATATAATAAGTAAAGGGATATTAAACAATACAGAGGAAGGATTTCTATACTATAATAGAGCTTGTTATTATACTTATTTAGAACAATATGAAAAAGCCATAAAGGACTTATACAAGTCAGTAGAATTGTATCCTGGATTTGTTAAATATATAAAAGAGGATGAAGAATTACATATACTAAAAGATAGAAAAGACTTTATGAATTTAATTAAATAAAATTAACTTACTAAGGCTTAATTAAAAATTGGCAAATATAAAGAAAGCACTTATATAAATTTAAGTAAGAAGAATTTAAGATATTATGATTGTAATTACAATAGTATAATAATTATATTTAATACAGTATATTTTATGTAGAAAGGGAAGGAATAAATATTTATGAAATTACTAGAAGATAAAATATTAAAAGAGGGTACATTATTAGAGGAAAATATACTTAAAGTAGATAGTTTTTTAAATCATCAAATGGATGTAAAATTATTTAATGAAATAGGGAAGGAATTTAAAAGAAGGTTTGAAGGATATAATATAAATAAAATATTAACTATTGAGGCCTCAGGAATAGGTATTGCTACTATAGTGTCTCAATATTTTGATTTTTGTCCTGTGGTTTTTGCTAAAAAGGTAGATGCAGCAAATATGGACAAAGATACCTATGAATCAAAGGTACATTCTTTTACTAAAAATAAAACTTATAATGTAAGAGTATCTAAAAAATACATAAATGAAGGAGATAAAATACTTCTAATAGATGATTTTTTAGCCAATGGTTGTGCGGCTTTAGGATTGATAGATATAATAAAGCAAGGAGGAGCAGAACTTGCAGGAGTAGGAATTGTTATAGAAAAAGGATTTCAAAAGGGTAGAAAAGAACTAGAAAAGGTGGGGGCTAAAGTGGAATCTTTAGCTATATTAGATAAAATAGAAAATGGTAAGGTATATTTTAAATAAATATTAACTTATTATATCATAAAAATCATATTTAAATATATGTTAAAAATAAATATGATTTTTGATTAATATGTTAAGAAAATGATAAATATGCTCTAATATTATTTAATATAAGCTTTATTAGTGATAGAATATATTTATATGTATATATTATTATAGTAAGCTAAGAAAAGTTAAAGTTATAATTATTATTAAATAATTATAACTTTAAATTTAAATTGAGAATTAGTATAAAATCTAAGTTAAAAGCTGAAATCTTAAAATAAATGTAATTTATATATTCTAGAAAGGAAGAAAAAAATGAGTGAAATTATAAATTTTAATGATTTAAAAAATAAAGCAACAGACAAAGATCTAGATAAATTTGAGCAATATATGTATAGTTTGTATAGTTCAGTAGTACAAGGCACATTAACTATGTCTGACTTTATGGAAAAAATACAAGAATATATGGGAAAAAACAATATATCTCAAGAAAAGTTCGTAAACATACAAAAAAAATTAATGGAAAAATATACTGAAGCCTATGGCATAAATTTTAAAGACGTAGAAAAACAGATGGAAGATCTAGGCGTAGATGTAAAAGGCTTAGGATTAAATGTAGAAAATTTTAGCTATGATAATGTTAAAAAAAATATAAGCTTTCATGAAAAATACAATGCAAAACCAGTAATGAAACAAGTTACAGAATATCATATTAAAAATGATAAAAATGATGTTAAAGTAGAATTAATAGGAGAAAATGTATTTCTTAAAAGTAGTAAAAAAATAGATTTAAAGGATACTGAATTAAATGAATTTTTATGTTCTTACAAAAAACTTTTTCATGATAAACAATTATTTATAACTGTTTGTGAAAGTATAACTAGTTATAATTATTAGTATAAAAAACGTATTATTATTTTGGTATAATAATAGGTAGATAAGTAATAAATGGAAAACCAATAGTTTTATAATATTAAAAACAAGTTTAATAATATAAAAGTAACACTATGAATTTCATTGATTTTGATGAATTTTCATAGTGTTTTTAATTAAATAAATTAAGATATATTTCAGCTTATAAGTTTTAGTTATAGTTGGAAATCTAACTATAATTATTTTTTATTTTAAAATATAAATTAAATATCGTAAAATGTAAAATATAATAAATACAGAATTCAAAACTATAAATGAAAAAGGGGTGTAAAAGTGAAAAAAAATTTTAAAGGAATAGTGTTATTGCTATTCGGTATTATGATGTTTACATTAATAGGTTGTACTAGTAATCAAAAAACAGAGAAGAAGGAAGAGAGTACTTCTTTAGTAAAGGAAATTAAAACAGATGAATTAAAGAAAAATATAACATCCAAGGAATGGGTAGTATTAGATACTAGATCTAATGATGCTTTTAATGGCTGGAAATTAGATGGAGTAAAAAGAGGTGGACATATAAAAGGTGCTACTGATTTTTCAGCAAATTGGCTAAAAGTAGAAGATACTGAAAAGAATAAAGAAAAAAGATTAGAAGAGTCTTTAAAAAATAAAGGTATCACAAAGGATAAAAATGTAGTTTTATATGATGCTAATGGAAAAGATGCAGAAGAAGTAGCAAAATATTTAAATAAAAAAGGAATAACTAAATTATATAAATATGATGTTAAAGAATGGGCAGAAAATGATAAACTTGCAATGGAAAGTTATCCTAATTATCAAATGTTAGTACCAGCTAGTTGGGTTAATGATTTAATAAATAATAAAAAACCAGAAACTTTTAAAGGAGATAAATATAAGGTTTTTGAAGTGAGCTGGGGAGATGAATCTAAAGCAGAAGATTACAAAAAAGGACATATTAAAAGTGCTGTACATATAAATACAGATGAAGTTGAAAAAGGACCAGTATGGAATCGTCTACCAGATAAGGATTTAGAAAAGTTTGCTAAAAATAATGGTATTACAGCAGATACAACAGTAGTGTTATATGGAGCAGATTCTATGCCTTCATTTAGAGTAGCAGCAATATTAAAATATATGGGCGTTAAAGATGTAAGAGTTTTAAATGGTGGTACAGCTGCTTGGACTAGTGCTGGATATGAGCTAGATACAAAATCAAATAAGAAAACACCAGTAGATTCTTTTGGAGCAGCAGTACCTCTAAATAAAGGCTATATAGTAGATTTACCTGAAGCTAAAGAAATATTAAAGGATAAAGAAGGAAGTAAACTTGTTGATATAAGAAGTTGGGATGAGTTCATTGGAAAAACTTCAGGCTATGATTATATAAAAGCAAAGGGTCGTCCAGCTGGAGCCGTATGGGGACACGCAGGATCAGATAGTTCACATTTAGAAGATTTTAGAAATGTAGATAATACTATGAGAAATCCATCAGAAATATTAGCCATGTGGGAAAAAGAAGGCATAAAACCAGATCAAAAATTATCTTTCTATTGTGGAACTGGTTGGAGAGCAGCCGAAGTTTTAATATACGCTGATGTTATGGGATTAAAAAATATATCTTTATATGATGGTGGATGGAATGAATGGAGCGCAAATAAAAATAATCCAATAGAGGTAGGAGAACCATCTAAAAAATAGTAACTATGTATCTATAATAATTTTAATTAATAAAAGAGTGTGTCTTAGAATAAATAGAGATTTAATTTTTATGAAATATATTTTATTAGAGCGGTTTATTTTGTTACTAATCTTTAAACCTAGCTCAATTAAAATTAAATCTACTTTAGACACTCTCTTTTGTTATATTTATAAAATATAAAGCAGGAGACATAAAGAATGAAGAAAAAATACAATATTTTCAACCTAATTTTAAGTATAATTCAAATTATATTTATTTTACCAGCTTTAATTTTAGAAAACTTATCTAAAAAGAAAATGGGGGTTATAAGATACCTTGTTTTTAAAAAAGAAGAGTTTTCAGCAGGAATTTTTAATGCAAATAATTTAATAATATATGAATGGATATTATTGTTTATTTCAATAATTATAATTATAATTTTTATAGTAAATATGAAAAAGAAATTAAAATATAAAATGAATTTTTTTATAATAATATTGC
>NZ_BAAAAP010000026.1:0-51790 GCF_054768215.1 Clostridium sp. CTA-1 | reverse complement strand
ACATATAATAATAAATTTATTTATAAAAATTTCATACAATGTAAAAATTTATATTGTATAATATAGATATAAGCCTATATAGTATTTATATAGTGAAGTTATTTAGTCATTTAAGGTTAAACATAATTTTGAAAAAATTTACATTTAAAATTTTATAAACTGGTAAAAGTGAATAAAGATTTTAAAATTATCTCTAAATACTTCTACGAGGAATGAGGTGAGATAAATAATAAATTATAAATTTAAAAAAATATTTAAGGGTTTTATATTTTTTATGATTTTAGCAATTTTAATAATAACGATTTTAGCTTCTAAAATAATATATTTTGGAGTTAAATCACAGCCACAAAAATCAGATTGTATAATAATATTAGGATGTAAAGTTAAAGGAAATGATCCAACACCTTTTTTACAGTGGAGATTAGATGAAGGATTAAGGCTATATAATGAGGGGTATGGAAAGTATATAATAGTTTCTGGGGCAAAGGGACCAGGTGAAAATATAAGTGAAGCTGAAGCCATGGAAAAATATTTAGTTGAAAAGGGAGTAGATAAGAATTTTATAATATTGGAGGATAAGTCAAAAAATACACTTCAAAATATAAAATTTTCTAAAAAGAAAATGGAGGATAATAATTTGAAATCCTCTATAATAGTATCTAATAAATATCATTTAAAAAGAGCGGAATTGTTATGCCAAAAGGAAGGAATAAAAGCAAGTTATTCGGGAGTTTTTGTAAAACCTCATATGTCCCATGAGATAGTAGGTTTTTTTAGAGAAATACCTGCATTACTAGTATATTATGTTAAAACAATATAATAAGGGAATTGTCTCAAAATAGATTTAATTTGAGATGTGATCTTTTAGAAAAGTCTATGAGATATTATTTAAATATCTCATAGGCTTTATTAAACATTATTTTATGTCCTAATAGGGTGGGGTGAATTCCATCTACAAATAGTTCAGAAGTTTCACATTTTGAGTTATGTTCTTTAATAGTTGAGAAAAAATCTATATATTTAAAATCATTTTCCTTAGAAATGTTTAAAATATATTTTCTATATTCAGTTAGTTGATTATTTACACTCAAATAATCCAAATCAGATGTCCAAATTTTTTGTGCCATAGCTATTTCTATTTCCATGGGAATACCTATAATAGGAGTTACATTGTTTTCCATACATTCCTTAATTATTAGATTTAAATTTTTTTCTACATTTTCTAAAGAACGACCTAATAAGAAGTCATTTGTTCCAGCTAAAATTATAGTATGGGTAGCTTTACTTTTTATTATATCTTCATAGGATCTAGTTAAAATACCTGCGGTTGTATCACCATTTACTCCTTTATTTACAACTTCATATTCCAATATATTTTTTAAAAGTGTTACCCAGCAATAGTTCCTATTAATTCCATATCCAAAGGTTAAACTATCTCCAATACATATTATTTTCATTTAGGTTCCTCCTATTTCATTTCTATAACAAATGATAATGGTGAAAATTTATTTATATATAGTTTTTTATAATTAATATTTAAATATTATTTTATTTAGAATAATATTTCAAATAAGAAAATAATAAAGCTAAAAGTTGGTTATATCTTCATTAAATTTTTTTAGTTCACTAAATAATTCTTCCTGCTTAGCTATTTGTTGTTGAATAGACCAAACATTATTAGCATAATAGAATTTATGTTCTAATATACTGACAAAATTTTCTTTCCAATTTGCATTTAAAAGAGAAATAAATTTTTCTTTTTTGTAATCTTCCATAGAATGGTAATAATCCTCTATATATTTATTAAAATCTTTAAGATTATTTATTAATTCGTATTTTCTATTTTTATAGTTGTTTCTAGATATCCATATAGCTAAGATTAATATGCATATAAAAATTATTAAAGGTAAAAAAGTCATTTTATCATACCTTTCATAAGTATATTTTTATAAAAAATGAATTTGATATAATTAAATTTTACTTTATTATATCAAACTTATCAGTTAAAAAATAGAAAAATCCTGATTCATTTATTAAATGAATCAGGATTTTTTATTTATTTAGATATATTTGTTTTTAAAAGATCATTAACTTCCTCATGGGAAAGATCTTTATGATAAAATAGTTTAAAAAATTCTTTAGTATCTTTATTAATATCTCCTTTATATAAATCCGGATATAGACAGGCTTGAAACCATCTTATTCCTATAAGTCTATTGATTGATGGTGGTTTATCAAACCAGTTAAATGGGATAGTTGGAATTATATATATTTTATTTTGTTTTACTGCAGAAACTTGTTTCCATGAACTATCATTAAATGCATTTGAATCTGAAACAATAACATCAGGATTCCAAGATATAATCTGTTCCATAGATACAGTATTTCGTGAGCCGTGTTTTACAGGGAAATTAGCTACATCCTTTCCACCAGCATAGGTTATAACTTCTGAATGAAGAGAACCTTCTGGATCTGTTTCTAAACCTTTAGGACCTTCAGCATAATAAACTTTTATTTTTTTATCTTCTTTGATATTATTTGTGATTTCTTTTGAAGATTTAAGAATTTTTTCACAATAAAGAGCAAGTTCTCTAGCTTTCTCTTTTTTATTTAATAAATTACCTACAAATTTATATGCTTCAGGTAATTTATCCATTTTGCCATCTACAAGTATAAAAGGTATATTTGATTGCTTTTGAAATTTTTCTACCCCAGATATAGTCGAATCGTTTATATCTCCCATAGATATTACTATATCTGGCTTTAACTTAGATATTTCTTCTATGTTGCCTGATTTTTTACCTTGTAGGCTACCAGCTACAGGAAGTTTGGCCACATCTTCGTTAAGATATCTAAGAGATTTTTTAGGAATCTTGTTATTCCATGCAACTAGTTTTTCAGGAGATAATGAATATATAAAAACAGAACCTAAGGGACTTGTACAATAAATTTTTTCTATTTTTTCAGGGATCTTTACTTCTCTTCCGGCTTGATCTGTTATGGTTTTGTAGTTATTTGAAGTAGTCTGAGTTTTATTAGTACATCCGGAAAAAGAGAATACAATAAGTAAAATTAGTGTTAAGATTGTAAATTGTTTTGATATTTTTTTTAGCATCGTATTGATACTCCTTTCATGAACAGATTTCTAAGCTTCAGAGGGAGTTTTTAATCCCTCTGAAGCTTAGAAATCGTTATCCAGAGACGTCTCTGCTCTTTATTCCCACTTTGAAGAAGATGGGAGTATTAGAGCAGGTAGTAATTGGATAAACACTTCGTGTACATAGGTATGTAAAAATTTATTTTAAATTAGAATTAAAGGGTATACATATATTTTGTTGTGAGTTTTCACTAATATTAGTATTTATCATTTTTATATCTATTCCATAAGTTTCTTTTATAACTTTAGGAGTAATTTCATCAGATGGATTACCAAAGGAAAATAAGCCGTCCTTTTTCATAATAATAACTTTACTTCCATACAAAAGAGCATGATTTGGATTATGACAAGATATAAGTATAGTTTTGTTGTTATTATTACATAGTGATTTTATTAAATTTAAAACTTTTATTTGATTCCCATAATCAAGATTTGATGTAGGTTCATCCATTATGATTATAGAAGCTTCTTGAGTAATAGCTCTTGCTATTAATACAAGTTGCCTTTCACCACCACTTATTTCTGTATAAATTTTATTTTTTAAGTGCAATATACCTAAAATATTCAAAGAATTTTCTGCAATTTGTTTATCAATGTTGCTTGGAGAAGAAAATTCTTTTATGTATACAGCACGACCCATTAGAACTACATCAAACACAGTAAAAGGAAAAGGTGGAGTGTGTGCTTGAGGTACATAAGCTATATATTTATATAATTCATTAGGAGAATAAGAATTTATATTTTTATCATTTATTAATATTTCCCCAGATTTTAATTTTAAAATATCCAATATAGCTTTAAAAAAGGTTGTCTTCCCAACGCCATTAGGCCCGAGAACACATAGAAATTCTCCTGAATTTAAACTAAAGGATAAATTTTTATAAAGTATGGTATCATCATAACCAAAAGAAACTTTTTTTATTTCTAATTTCATATCCAACCCTTCCTTACATTTATTAATAAGTAAGCGAAAAATGGTATCCCTATTAGAGAAGTTAATATTCCAAGGGGAACCTCCACAGGAAATACACATCTAGCTAAATCATCTACTAAGAGCATATATAAGCCACCTATAATAAAAGAAGTGGGAAGTAATATTTTATAATTAGGACCATATAATGATCTTGTTAAATGAGGAATAACTAATCCTACCCATCCAATAATTCCACAATAAGAAACAATTGAGGCACTAAGTAATGTGGAACATATTATTACAATAATTCTTATTCTATCTGTATTTACTCCTAGAGTTTTTGCTTCTTCTTCTGGAAAGGATAATATGTTAAGCTTCCATCTTATTAAAAGTAAAGGTATTAATCCTAAAATTATTGGTATTATCATGATTTGTAAATCTTTTAAAGTTATAGAAGATAAGCCACCCATAAGCCAAAAAGTTATAGCTGGTAGTTTGTCATAAGGATCACATATATATTTAATAAGAGATACTCCAGATGTAAATATTCCTTGTACTAACATCCCAGATAAAACTAATACTAAACTTGGATCATGATGAGGGATCCTTTTACTTATTCTCCAAGAACTTATAACTGCAATTAGCCCAAATATAAATGCAAAAACTTGTATAAATTGAACATTTAAAGAAAGTAATATACCTACTGCAACACCAAAGCTGGCTCCAGCAGAGGCACCTAAAATATCAGGAGATACTAAAGGATTTCTAAACATACCTTGATAAGAGGCCCCAGCAGTAGATAAGGCACCACCAACAAGTAATGCAGCTATAATTCTTGGCAATCGTAAATTAAAAAATATAGCAATAGTTTTATCATTTAGAAAATATAAATCCCTTAAAGATATAGAATATCTTCCTATAAAAATTGATAATAGAATCAGGATAATACCTAATTGAAGTATTAAATATTTTTTTATTTTGTTCATGGAATCATCTCATTTTCATAAAGTTTCATAGGTATATTCCAGCTACTTAATATATTTAATATATCGTTTGTAATATAATCTCTATTCTTTAGAGTAACATTCAGTAGGGTTATATCTTTTCTACTTCGTATTTCATTTAAAAAGGGAGAATCAAATTCTTTTAATACTCCTAATACAACTTTATCACTGTTTAAAATATTTCTTACTGAGGATTTAAATTTTTCTGCTTTTTCTTCTAAGAAACCGATTTCATCTAGTATTATTAAGTCACTATTAGTTAAGCTAGTATTTAATATTTCAACACCCTTATTTTCAAAAGTATATAGGTTTGGTAATGTCTTTTTATTTTCCATACATTCTCCAATTATATTATTACTTTTTTTATCCATAAGAGATATCATGTCAAAACACATTTCTCCTTTTTTATTTAAATAGCGTTTTACTTGAAAGCCACCTATTGAAACATTTAAACGGCATAATATTTTTTCTATTATAGTACTCTTCCCAGTACCGCTAGGAGCTGTGAGAAATAAATTATACATAGTAATTCTCCTTTGGTTAAAAGATTTAAAAATCTATCTTTTTTAAATCTTTCATATGATTTAAAGTTCCTTTATTTTTAATCAATAAAACTTCACTTAAAATACCAGCTGCTATCTCTTCTGGTTTCTCGGAGGCTATATCTAATCCAATAGGAGCGAATACTTTTTTTAAGTCTTCTCTACAGACTCCTTTAGCAATTAAATTATTCATAACGTAGGATGTTTTATTAGAACTTCCTATCATACCAATATAAGCTGCATTTTTAGAAACTACAGTTTCTAAGGCTAAGGCATCATCCTTATGTCCTCTTGTTACTATAATAATATAAGTATTTTTGTTTATAGGATACTCGGATAAAGATTTGTCTACTTTTTCAACTATTATTTCGTTAGCATTGGGAAATCTTTCGTTATTTGCAAAATCTTCTCTATCATCTATTATTACTGTATAGAAATTTAATATTTTAGCTATTTTGTGGATATGAAAGGATATATGACCAGCACCAACTATTATAAGTTTAGTTTCAGGAGCAAATATTTTTATGAAGCCTTCAGCTTCTCCGCCACATTGCATACCTAGTTCGCCACTTTCATTTAATTTATATTTAAAATTACTACTTTCATTATTTTTAATACATTTTATAGATTTATTTATGATTTCATATTCAACCTTACCGCCGCCTACAGTGCCTTGAATTTCTCCATTTTCCCATACAGCCATTATTGATCCAGCTTTACCTGGAGAGGAACCTGAAATATGAGTTAGAGTAGCTAAAGCAACTGTGTCACCATTATTTACACTTTTATAAATATTTCTTAAGATATCTTGTTCCATAAATTTGACCTACTTTCTGTATTTTTATTCATAAAATATAATATAGCTTCTAATACTCCACCAGCGATATTGCGTGCTTTATCAGAAATAGTAAAACAATTTTTTATTTCGTGACATCTAGGATCTACATCAGCGATTTTTAAACCTCTTTTTATTTTACTACCATCTCTTATAAGTCCTCTTAATAATCCGTTTATTTCTGTTTTAATCTCTAAGTTATCTACATAAGCTAAAATTTCACCTGAGGATACAAAATCACCAATTTTTCTTACATTTCTAATAATTCCGCCACCTGGACTATATATAACTCTCTCTTTAGAGTATCCTCCAATTTCTCCAGGGACTCCTGTATTTTTCATAGCTTCCCCTTTTAATATAATTCGTCCCAAATTGTGACCTCTCATGGTTTCTATAACGGCATGCACATCCTTACCAGCACAAAACCCTGGGCCAAGACCTATAGTTATTTCTGCCATATTCATTTTTGTACCTAGATTCTTCTTTGCAAGTATAGCATCTATCAATATTCTAGGTTCAAGCATTTCTATAAATTTTCCTTGGGGATCTACTGCAATAGGAATTCTATCATTTTGCCAACATTTTAATATTTCATTAAAATTACTTACTTTTACAGCAGTAGAGTTTTCAATAGTAAATTTTCCATTATATATAGCTTCACTATAACAGACATTTCTTCTTATAGAGGTAGGATTATGAGTTTCTAAAACCAATATTTTAAAACCACTTCTATGAAGTTTGTTTATAGTTCCAGAGGCTATATCTCCTCCTCCCCTAACAATTACAATATCTTTATATATGTTATTTATCATAACTATCACATCCTTGGTACAAATTTTTGCTTAATATATATTCATAATCCTTTGGAGTATCAATATCAAACAAAGAACAACCATTTCTTAAGTTTACAAATATAATTTCGTTTATATGATTATTTATAACGGTTTTACCGCCTACATCTCCTTGTAAATCAAGTAATTCATTCTTGAATTTTTCAGGAAATATGGTAGGAGAGCCAACTTTATTTTTGTATTTAGGAATTATTATATAGTCATTATTCCGTGTAAAGGTATTCAATAATAAGTTGATAGTATATGAATCTAATAATGGTTGATCACCGGTAAAAAACATATAGCCTTTTGATGAAGATGTATTTAAAATACCTAATTCTATAGATTGACTTTGGCCTTTGTAGGCTTTTGTATTTAAGACAGTTAAAATATTCTTTTTTTTAGATATATCTAAAACTTCTTTTTCTTGGCCAACTAAAATTATTTCGTTGAAGTTACATTCTTTGATTGCATCTATAACATGTTCTATTATAGGTTTTCCTTTGAATGGTAACATTAATTTGTTTTTTCCCATTCTGGTTGAGTAGCCTGATGCCATTATTACAGCATTTACCATAGTAAGCCTCCAATTTAAAATGATATTAAATTATAATTTTTTTCTTTTAAGCTTCCTATAACTATTTTGTCTATAAATGAGTTAGAAATAGTTAAAATATGTTTTATTAATTCATAGGATAAAGAAATATCATGTTTGTTTTCAACTTTGTTTATAAATAATATTCTTTCTCCTAAAGAATCCTTAAAAAGTCCTAAAGGATGAGCTATTAACGAACTTATCATAGGTATAGATATTTTTTCACCTAATTTTCCATTAGTTATTTTTAAAAAATAAGATACTCTATGAACGTTAAAGTCATTTATTATTTTATTTATACAACTTATATCTAATACTCCTATAGTTTTATTTGTATTTCTACATATAACAGGCTCAGCATCTTTCCAACCTTTAATAGGCTTTCTTTTAGAGCCATCTGCCTCTATTATGGAATAATCAAAATATTTAAACTTTTCATCTAAAAAATTTTTACTAAAACCTATTAATTTATTATCGTTATGTATACATTTACCATATACATATACACCATTTTGTTTAAGGTGATCATATATATAGCAATTTTTTTCTCCAATGCATATAAAATCGTAGTATATTTTATCAGGATTGTATATTTTTGTAGTAGTTGTTGATAGAACTTTGTTATTAGGTCTTAACTCTTCTGATAAATTAAACATTAAAGAGGTTTTTCCACCAGCACCAACTATCGATATAACAGATCCTTTTTTTAAGTTTAATATATCTGAAATAAACATATTTACCTCTACAATATAATTTTATTTTTCTAAATAATTGAAGCAATAAATATGCCAAGGGTATTTATTTACAAATTAAAATAAATAGTTTGAAAATATTACGGCATAGTAATGTTATAAAATAAATTATAGTATGTATAAATAGGGGGAATAGAGCATAATTATTAAAATGATAAATATTTATAATACTGATAAACTAGATATAGCTTAGATTTTTAATGGTATATTAAAAAAAATTATCCTATTGATAAATAACACAGTTAAAAATTGTTTGTGTTTACATTTAATTGTGATAAAATAATTTTATGGGATATATTGAAGTCTGTTGTAGAAAAAAATAAAAATATTATTTAAGGAATGATATATAATGAAAAGTTCTACATTACTAGAAATTCAAGATACAGTGGCTAAGTATGCAAATATAATTTCAAATATAATAAAAGTAGATGTGGAAATTGTTGATAAAAATCTATGTAGAGTAGCAGGTACTGGTATTTATAAAAACGAAATTAATAAAGATATATCCAAGGAAGGATATGTATATGCTCAGGTTATAAAAACTGGAGATAAGCAAATAATAAAGAATCCAGGACAACATTATTTGTGTAAAAAATGTAATCATAGAGATAATTGCGTAGAAAAAATGCTTGTATGCACTCCTATAATATTAAATGAAGATATTATAGGGGTAATAGGACTTGTATGTTCAGAGGAGGGTCAAAGGAATTATTTTATAAAAAATTTTGATTCATATATTCAGATACTAGATCAAATATCAGATTTTATAAGCACTAAATCATATGAACATCTTGAAATTGAAAGAAGTCATATGATGGTGAATTTATTAAATCAAATAATAGACAGTGTAGATAAAGGTGTTCTAGTTACTAAAAATAATGAAATAGTTCATATGAATACAAGTGCTATGAAGCAACTTAAGTTAAAAGCTAATAATATAAACAAGAAAATAGCAATATCTTCTACTAGTGAATATATAATGGGCGGAGAAGTATATACTATAACTATAGATAATGAAAAGTTTGAACTTATGGGCAAGATTATACCTGTTTTCCCTATATTATCATCTTATGACACAATATTTGTATTTGAAGAAATAAAGCATTTAAAATCTAAAATATGTAAAGTTAGTGGAGGAAGAGAAGTTATAAAGGTTGAAGATATTATTGGAGAGTCAAAAGCTATGATTCAACTTAAAAATAGGATTAAAAAAATTGCCTCATCAAGTTCTACGGTTCTTATAACTGGAGAAAGCGGCACAGGTAAAGAAGTAATTGCACGGGCTATACATTGTGAAAGTGATAAAAATACTAATCCTTTTATAGCCATAAATTGTGGCGCTATACCAGATGCTCTTTTAGAAAGTGAATTATTTGGATATGTAAGAGGAGCTTTTAGTGGAGCAGATCCAAATGGAAGAGTAGGTAAATTTGAATTAGCTAATAAGGGAATAATATTTTTAGATGAAATAGGAGACATGCCTTTGTATCTTCAAGTTAAAATACTAAGAGTACTTCAGGAAAGAAAATTAGTAAGAATAGGATCTAACCATCTGATAGATTTAGATATAAGAGTTATAGCAGCTACTAATAAGGATTTAAAAAAACTCATAAAAGAAAACAAATTTAGAGAAGATTTGTATTATAGACTAAATGTTATTCCATTAAAAATACCACCTTTAAGAGAACGAAAAGAAGATATAGATCTTCTAATGAAAATGTTAATAAAAAAATATAATGTATTATTTGCTAAATCCGTTAATAAGGTTGATAAAGAATGTAGAGATATCTTGATGAATTATCCTTGGTATGGTAATGTAAGAGAACTTGAAAATGCTGTGGAATTTATGATAAATATGGCAGATGATAGTGGTATGGTGACTATGAATATGCTTCCACCTAATATAGTTGAGAATAAGAATTCTCAAGTTTATGGGATGGACATGGATGAAGATATAAAACCTTTAAAAGATATAGAGAAAGAGTATATTTTAAGAGCTTTAGATATATATGGACATGATACTAAGGGTAAGCAATTGGCTGCAAAGCGTTTAGGAATAGGTATAGCTACCCTATATAGAAAATTAGAGGAGATGAAGCATTTATCAAAATGATAAATTTTTAACATTGATTACGTTTAAAAGCAATAAAAATATGTATTTTACCGTAATGATAATTAATTATTATTTTGATAATAAAACTATATATTTTTAAATAATAAAAGATGCAAAGCAGATAATAGGCTTTGTATCTTTTTATTTTAATAAAGTATTTCTATTTTAGACAAATACCATCTCATCTAGAATTTTATATTCATAAGAAATATCAAATAGTTAAAAATTTGGCACAAGTATTGCTTATAGATATATATAAAGCAAAAAAAGAAAAGAGGTATTATTATGAGTAAAAAAATAAAATGGAAAAATAACACTATGAAAGGGGAGACGGATAAAGCATCTGTTGAATTTTTAGGAGAAGAAGAAATAAAAAAAGCTAGAGATTTTCATCAAAGCTTCCCACAATTTACAAAGACTCCTTTAGTAAATTTAGATAACTTAGCAAAGCACTTAGGTATAGCTGGAGTATATGTAAAGGATGAATCTTATCGTTTTGGATTAAATGCTTTTAAAGTATTGGGTGGTTCTTTCTCTATGGGTAAATATTTAGCCAAGAGACTAGGAAAAGATATATCAGAATTAAGTTATGAAAAACTTACTTCAGAAGAAGCAAGAAAAAAGCTTGGTGATATAACATTTATTACAGCTACAGATGGTAACCATGGTCGTGGAGTAGCATGGACTGCAACACAATTAAATCAAAAATCAATAGTGTATATGCCAAAGGGATCTTCATTAACACGTCTTGAAAATATAAGAAAAGAAGGTGCTAAAGCATCTATAACTGAGTTCAACTATGATGACGCAGTGAGACTTGCAGCCTCCCAGGCGAAAGAAAATGGATGGGTTATGGTTCAAGATACTGCTTGGGAAGGATATGAGGAAATACCTACTTGGATAATGCAAGGTTATGGAACTATGGCATCAGAAGCATTGGAACAATTAAGAGAATTAAATGTAGAGAAGCCTACACATATATTTGTTCAAGCTGGAGTTGGTTCTTTAGCAGGCGCTGTTCAAGGATATTTTGCTTCAGTATTTAAAGATGAATGCCCAATAACTGTAATAGTAGAAGCTGATGAAGCAGATTGTTTATATAGATCAGCAGTAGCTGGAGATGGAAAGCCAAGAGCAGTAACTGGAGATATGCCTACTATAATGGCTGGTCTTGCATGTGGAGAAGCGAATACTATAGGATGGGAAGTACTAAAATCTTATAGTTCAACTTTTGTATCATGTCCAGATTGGGTTTCAGCAAACGGTATGAGAATGTTAGGAAATCCTATTAAAGAAGATAAAAAAATAATATCAGGAGAGTCAGGATCAGTAACATCAGGATTGTTAAATGCTATAATGACAAACGATGATATGAAAGAATTAAGAGAACAACTAAAACTAGATGAAAATTCAAGAGTACTTTTATTTAGTACTGAAGGTGATACAGATCCAGATAAATACAGAAAAATTGTTTGGAATGGTGAATATTCAAAATAAAGAATTCATGGGGGTATAAAAAATGGATAATAAAGTAAATGAAGCAATAGCTCCTGTTGATGAATTACTTCCACCACAGCAGTTATTTATTTTAGGTTTACAACATGTATTGGCGATGTGTGCAGGTGCAGTTGCTGTTCCTCTAATAGTAGGTGGTGCACTGAATTTGTCTGCAGAACAAACAATATTTCTTATAAATGCAGACCTTTTTGTAGCAGGCATAGCAACTTTAGTACAATCTTTAGGTATAAAGAATTTTATTGGAGCGAAAGTTCCTGTTATTGAAGGTGCAAGTTTTGCTTCAGTATCGGCTATGTTAGCTATTGCGAATACTTATCCAGGAGATCCTATTACAGGTATTACAACTATCTTTGGAGCTACATTTATAGCTGGGTTGTTTTGTTTTATTATGGCACCTTTCTTCGGAAAGCTTATAAGATTTTTCCCTAAGGTAGTAACAGGTACTGTAATAACTATAATAGGAATCTCATTGCTTCCAGTAGCAGTGAGATGGTGTGCAGGCAATGATGTAAAGTCTTCTACATTTGCTAGCCCTAAAAATATTTTGTTAGCTTTATTTGTTTTAATTTTAATCTTAATTATGTATAAATTTTTCAAAGGAATTTTAGGAAATATATCTATACTATTAGGAATAGTTGTAGGAACTATTGTTGCTTCAATGTTAGGAATGTCTGATTTTACTAGGGTTCATAGTTCAGGTTGGATTAATATAGATATTCCTTTATATTTTGGTGCTCTTAAATTTGACTTGACAGCTATAATTTCAATGATATTAGTTATGTTAGTTATGATGACAGAAGCTACAGGAAATATGATAGCTATACATGAAATGGTTGGAAAAGATATTGACGATAAAAATTTAACTAGAGGTCTTAGAACAGATGGATTTGCTACAATGCTTGCAGGTATATTTAACACCTTCCCTCATACTGCTTTTGGTCAAAATGTAGGGCTTGTAAATTTGACTGGTGTAAAAAGTCGTTTTGTAGTAGCAGCTTCAGGTGGAATTCTAATATTATTAGGATTATTCCCAAAAGCAGGAGCAGTAGTTGCATCTATACCATATCCTGTTCTTGGTGGAGCTGGTATAGCTATGTTTGGCATGGTAGCTTCAGGTGGAATCTCAAGCCTTGGTCAGGTTGAATTTAAAGGAACTAAAAATGGGATGATAATAGCAGTAAGTATTGGGCTTGCTATGATTCCTTTAGCAGTACCAACTTTTTATAGTAAATTTCCCCAATGGGTAGAAACTCTTTTTCATAGTGGGATAACAACTGGTAGTTTAACAGCAATACTTTTAAATTTATTTTTTAATGAACTTGGAAAGAATAAAAATTTATTAATAAAAGACGATAAAGAGATAGCTATAAAATAGAAATAGCTGATAAAGAAATAAAAAAATATATAAATTTAAAATCATTTTTCACAATATTCACAAAAGGAGATGCGATTTTACGATGGCCACTTTAATAAAAAATGGAATTATTGTTACTTCAGGAGATACCTTTAAAGGAGATATTTATATAAGAAATGGTATCATAACTAAAATAGGGATGGATTTAATTGAAGAGGCTGACGAAATCATTGATGCTCATGGGAAATATGTAATTCCTGGAGGAGTAGATGTTCACACTCACCTTAATTTAGATGTAGGAATAGCTGTAGCTACGGATGATTTTTATACTGGAACTGTAGCAGCTGCATGTGGTGGTACTACAAGTATAGTAGATCATTTAGCATTCGGACCTAAAGGATGTGATTTACACCATCAAATAAATTTATATCATAATTATGCTAAGGGGAATGCAGTTATAGACTATGGTTTTCATGGTGTTATACAACATGTAAACGATAATATATTACAAGAACTTGAAGACCTCTCCTGTGAAGGAATAACAAGCAATAAAGTTTATTTAACTTATGATTATAAATTGAGTGATTTAGAAATATTTAAAGTACTTATGAAATCTAAAGAAATTGGTATACTTACAGCTGTACATCCAGAAAACAATGATATGGTTAACTATCTTAGACAATATTATTCAAACAATGGTTTTACATCTCCTATATATCATGCAAAAAGTAGACCAGTATGTTGTGAGGGAGAATCTATAAATAGAATGCTAAATATCGCTAGTGTAGCAGGAGATTCTCCTCTGTACATAGTACATCTTTCCTGTAAGTTAGGGTTAGATTATATAAAAATGGCTATAGATAGGGGACAAAAAAATATTTTTACAGAAACATGCCCTCAATATCTTTTTTTAGATGAAAGCAGATATAATGGTAAAAATAATGAAGGATTAAAATATATTATGAGTCCTCCCCTAAGAGAAAAATCTAATCAAGATGCCTTGTGGAAAGGGATTCAAGATGGATATATACAAGTTATTGCTACAGATCATTGTCCATTTAACTTTAGTATAGAAAAACAATTAGGAAAAGATGATTTTACTAAATGTCCAAGTGGAGTACCAGGTATAGAAACTAGAATACCTTTAATTTTTTCAGAGGGCGTTATGAAAAAAAGAATATCCTTAAATAAATTTGTAGATTTAGTAAGTACAAAACCTGCAAAAATATTTGGACTATATCCAAAGAAAGGAACTATTGCAGTTGGTTCTGATGGAGATATTGTTATAATTGATCCTAATAAAAAAGTTAAGATTACCAAATCTATGTTACATGAAAATGTTGATTATACTCCTTATGAAGGATTTGAACTTCAAGGGTATCCAGTAATGACAATTTCAAGGGGAAAAATCATAGTAAAAGATAATAAATTTATTGGAGAAAAAGGATACGGACAATTTTTAAAAAGAAAAAAATAGATTTTTTTAGTATTAAATAAATAATAATTTTGTAATTATAAAGAACCTTTTGTAGATTTAAAAAAGGTTCTTTTTTTAGAATTTATCAAAATGATAAGAAATATTAACAAGTTAAGCATTATAATGAATATTTATAACATTTAGTAAATTTATTATTAAAATGATAAATTTATCATTTTAATAATAAATTTATTGAGATAATTTTTCTAAATTAACCACTTATAGGCTTTAGACTGTTTGGCATAAATATTGCTTATATAAAATAGTAAAGGAGGATATAAAAGGTAAAAAGAAAACTTGAGAACTTTAATTAATTTAGTATGTAAATTTAAAATTTAATTATAAAAATTAGGAGGCGTATTTATGCAAGAGATTAAAAAATTAACTGAAAAATTAGAAAGTTTAAAATATGACAAAATGTATAATAATGATTTTTTCTTAACCTGGGAAAAGACTGATGATGAACTTAAAGCAGTATTCCAAGTAGCAGATATTTTACGCAAAATGAGAGAAAACAATATATCTACAAAAATATTTGATAGTGGATTAGGTATTTCAGTATTTCGTGATAATTCAACAAGAACAAGATTTAGTTTTGCAAGTGCATGTAACTTATTAGGTTTAGAAGTTCAAGATTTAGATGAAGGAAAATCTCAAATTGCTCATGGTGAAACAGTACGTGAAACAGCAAATATGATTTCTTTTATGGCTGATGTTATAGGCATTAGAGATGATATGTTTATAGGTAAAGGAAATAAATATATGCATGAAGTATCTGATGCAGTTCAAGAAGGATACAAATCAGCGGTTTTAGAACAACGCCCTACACTTGTAAATCTTCAATGTGATATAGATCATCCAACTCAATGTATGGCAGATTTACTTCACATGATTCATTATTTTGGAGGAATAGAAAATCTTAAAGGTAAAAAAATAGCTATGTCTTGGGCATATTCACCATCTTATGGTAAGCCACTTTCAGTTCCTCAAGGTGTAGTGGGTTTAATGACAAGAATGGGAATGGAAGTTGTGCTTGCTCATCCAGAAGGATATGATTTAATGCCGGAAGTAGAAGAAGTAGCAAGAAAAAATGCTAAAGTAAGTGGTGGTAAGTTTACAAAAACTAATTCAATGAAAGAAGCTTTTGAGAATGCAGATATAGTATATCCTAAGAGCTGGGCACCTTTTGCATTTATGGAAAGACGTACAAACCTATATGGAGAAGGCAAGTTTAAAGAAATAGATGTTTTAGAAAAAGAATTATTAGAAGAAAATGCTAAACATAAAGATTGGGAATGTACAGAGGAAATGATGAAACTTACTAAAGATGAAAAAGCATTATATCTACACTGTTTACCAGCGGATATTACTGGAGTTAGTTGCAAGGAAGGAGAGGTAGCTGCATCAGTATTTGATCGTTATCGTGAACCACTTTACAAAGAAGCTGGATATAAGCCTTATATCATTGCTGCAATGATGTTTTTGAGCAAAGTTAAAAATCCAGCCCTAAAGTTTGAAGAACTTCTAAAGGCAAACAAGCCAAGATTTTACGGAAAATAATTTTATAAAAATTATATATTTAAGGGGGAAGTTTATATGGGTGATAAGATGCGACCAATTTCTTTCAATAAAATGGTTACATGGATTACTAAAGAGTTTAAAGAAAAAGAATCTATTTTTGGAATTCATAAGAACAAGTTTTATAAAAATGATAGTGAGAAATATATAGAATTATTTGGTAAAAAATTAGCATCGCCACTTGGTCCAGCAGCAGGTCCTAATTCTCAATTAACACAAAACATAGTTGCGTCTTACTTAACAGGAAGTCGTTTTATTGAATTAAAAACAGTACAAGTTATTGATGGAGAGGATTTACCTGTAGCTAAACCATGTATCCATGCACAAGATGAATGCTATAATGTTGAATGGTCTACAGAACTAACAGTACCAGAGGCTTATGATGAATACATAAAGGCTTGGTTTTTACTTCATGTTCTAATGAAAGAATTAAATTTAAGTGAAGAAAGAGACTTTATGTTTAATATGAGTGTAGGTTATGATTTGGATGGAATAAAATCACCTAAAGTTGATGCTTATATAGACGGAATGAGAAATGCATCTACTACAAAAATTTGGAATGAGTGCAGGGAAATATTACTTTCTAACATAGATTTGTTCTCTAATTTTAGTAAAGAAGATTTGGATAAAATTTCACCAGCAGTTTGTCCATCTATTACATTATCTACACTTCATGGATGTCCGCCAGAAGAAATTGAAAAGATTGCAAAGTATCTTTTAGAAGAAAAAAATCTTCATACTTTTATAAAGATGAATCCAACCCTTTTAGGAGAAAAGTTTGTTAGAGATACCTTTGACAAAATGGGATATGATTATGTAGTTCTTAATCCCAATCACTTTATAAATGACTTGCAATATAAAGATGGAGTATCCATGCTTAAACGTCTAAAATCTCTTGCTAAAAAGTTAGAGTTAGAAATAGGAGTAAAGCTTACAAACACACTGCCAGTTAAGATTGAAAATGCTGAGTTACCTGGAGAAGAAATGTATATGTCAGGACGTTCTCTTTTCCCACTTACAATATCTTTAGCAAGTAAACTAGCTTCAGAATTTGATGGGGATTTACAGATATCTTATTCAGGTGGTGCAGATTTCTTTAATGTAGAAAAGATTTTAAAAGCAGGTATTCAACCAATTACTTTTGCAACTACTATTTTGAAACCAGGTGGTTATGAAAGAATAACTCAAATGGCTAAAAAGGTAGAAGAGCATCTTAAAGGTGAATTTAAAGGTATTGATATAAAATATTTAAATGATCTTGCCAATTCAGCTTTAACTGATAAATATCATCTTAAAGATCTTAGACCTGTAAATAGCAGAAAGATTTCTTTAGAACTTCCAACTTATGATTGTGCAATAGCACCTTGTACTATAGGATGTCCTATAAATCAACAAATACCTGAATATGTATCTTTAGTTGGTGAAAAAAAATATGATGAAGCTTTTGAAGTAATAGCTAAGGATAATACTTCACCAGCAATAACAGGTACTATATGTAATCATAACTGTCAATATAAATGTACAAGACTTGATTATGATGAATCAGTTCTAATTAGAGATATGAAAAAAGTAGCTGTTTTAAATTCTGAAGATAAATATATTGAAAACATTAAAGAAGCTAATATAAGAAGTGACAAAAAAGTAGCGGTTATAGGAGCTGGGCCGGCAGGATTGTCAGTAGCACTATTTTTAAGAAGAAATGGTGTAGATGTAACTGTAATGGATAGAAAAGAAAAGCCTTACGGAGTTATAGAGTATGTTATTCCAGAGTTTAGAATTTCTTCTGAAATGATTAAAAAAGACTTTGATCTTGTTAAAAAACAAGGAGTTAAATTTAAATTTGGTATTGATGAAAATTTAGATATAGATGCTCTAAAAAAAGAATATGATTATGTGGTATTAGCAATAGGTGCATGGAAACCAGGTAAGCTAACATTAAAAGAGGGCGGAGAAAAAGCTATTGATGCTATTTCATTCCTTGAAAACCACAAAAAGTCTAAAGGAGATATTGATTTAGGAAAACATGTCTGTATTATTGGCGGCGGCGATGTAGCTATGGATGCAGCACGTGCAGCTAAGAGAACTAATGGAGTAGAAGAAGTTTCCATAGTTTATAGAAGAACTAAAAAATATATGCCAGCTAGCCTAGAAGAAATAGAGTTGGTTCAATCAGAAGGTATATTATTTAAAGAGTTACTTTCACCAATGTCTATAAAAGATTCAAAATTAATTTGTGAAGAGATGAGATTAGGGAAAAAAGATACTTCAGGAAGAAGAAAGCCTGTTGGCACTGGTAATACTGTGGAATTAAAAGCGGATACAGTTATTTTGGCTGTAGGACAACAAGTAGATAGTGATCTACTTAAAAATAACAAAATAGAATTAGATGCTAAGGGATTCCCTAAGGTAAATGAAGCGCGTGAAACAAATATTACTAATGTGTATGTGGCCGGAGATATGAAAAAAGGACCAGCTACCATTGTTAAAGCTATGGCTGATGGTAAGGCAGTATGTAAAGACATTTTATTAAAAGAAGGACTAAGTAATGATTTTGATAAGAAAGTCTTTTCTATAAATGAGAAAAAAGTATACAGTAAAAAGGGTATATTAAAAGATCATAATTGTTTAGAAAATGAATCAGAAAGATGTCTATCTTGTAGCAACATATGTGAATTATGTGTAGATGTCTGTCCTAACAGAGCTAATGTAGTTATTAATGTAGATGGAGAATTTGATTCTTCACATCAAATAGTACATTTAGATGGAATGTGTAATGAATGTGGTAACTGTGGTATATTCTGTCCTTACAAAGGAAATCCATATAAAGATAAATTAACACTTTTCTGGACTAAGGAGGATTTTGAAAATAGTACAAATAAAGGATTCTTAGTTATAGATAAAGATAAGGGAATCTGTAAGGTTAGAAGAGAAGATGCTGAAATTATAGATTATACTATTGGAAAAGAAAATGATGCTTCAAAAGAAATGGACAGTATGATTAAAACTTTCATAAATGAATATAGTTATATGTTATAAATGAATATTAAAAATGGGGAGGTAAATCATATGTTGCTGATCGGAAATGGAAAGGTTATAACTAGAGATAATACTAGACCAATCATAGACAATGGATGTATTGCTGTTGATGAAAATAAAATAATTGAGATTGGATCAACAGAAACTTTAAAAAATAAGTATAAGGAATCTCAATTTATAGATGCAAAAGGAAAACTTATAATGCCAGGATTTATAAATACTCATATGCATTATTATAGTACTTTTGCTAGGGGAATGGCTAATGATAGTCCGTCAGCAAAGTCATTATGTGACATACTTACAGGTCTTTGGTGGAGATTAGATAAGGTATTGACCTTAGAAGATGTTTACTATAGTGCTGCGGTACCTATGATTGATCAAATAAAAAATGGTGTAACAACTGTATTTGATCACCATGCTAGTGCTCACGCTGTTAAAGGAAGCTTATTTAAAATTGCAGAAGCAGCAGAGACAATGGGAATTCGTAGTAATTTGTGTTACGAAACTTCTGATAGAGATGGGGAAAAGATTGCACAAGAAGGCATTAATGAGAATGTAGAATTTATTAAGCACTGTAATGCTAAAAATGATGATATGATCAAAGGTATGTTTGGGCTTCATGCATCTATGACAATATCTGATAAAACTCTAGAAAAATGTGTAGACGCAGTTAAAGGTTTAAATACAGGATTCCATGTTCATTGTGGAGAAGGTATTGAAGATTTAGAGGATTCAAAGAAAAAATACAGCAAGGGAATTATAGAAAGATGGAATGATGCAGGAGTTCTTTGTGATAAAACTATAGCTGTACATTGTATTTATGTTTCAGATGAAGAAATGGATATGCTTAAAGAAAAGAATACAATAGTAGTTCATAATCCAGAATCTAATATGGGTAATGCAGTAGGCGTTTCTCCAGTACTTAAGATGTACAAAAAAGGTATTTTATTAGGATTAGGAACTGATGGATACACTCCAGATATTATTGAATCTTATAAAGTAGCAAACATTATTCATAAACATGCTGCCGGTGATTCAACTGTTGCATGGACCGAAATTCCTGAAATGTTATTTAAAAATAACAGGAAAATTACTGAAAGATTTATTGATGGTAAGGTTGGAGTTTTAAAAGAAGGTGCTCTAGCAGATATAATCGTAGTAGATTATAATCCACCAACACCAATTAATGAAAATAATATAAATGGTCATATATTATTTGGTATCAATGGAAGACATGTAGATACAACTATTATAAATGGTAAAGTTTTAATGGAAGACAGAAAACTTCTTCATGTCGATGAAGAGAGAGTTATGGCTAGAAGTAGAGAACTAGCAAAAGAAGTTTGGAAACGATTCTAATATAAAAAATTTTGGAGGGATTTAAATGGAAAACATTAAAAAGGAAGAAATATTAAAATTAGCTGGAAAGTACAAATCAGAAATGTCAAAATTCTTAAGAGATATGGCTAGAATTCCAAGTGAAAGTTGCGATGAAAAAGGCGTAATACTTAGAATAAAAGAAGAGATGGAAAAAGTAGGCTTTGATAAAGTAGAAATAGATCCTATGGGAAATGTATTAGGATACATAGGCCATGGAAAACATGTTATCGCTATGGATGCTCACATAGATACAGTTGGAATAGGCGATAGAAATTTATGGAACTATGATCCTTATGAAGGCTATGAAGATGATGAAATAATAATAGGAAGGGGAGTAACAGACCAAGAAGGCGGAATGGCCTCTATGGTATATGCAGGTAAAATAATTAAAGATCTTGGTTTAGAGGATGATTATACATTAATAGTAACAGGTACCGTTCAGGAAGAAGATTGTGACGGATTATGCTGGCAATATATAGTTAATGAAGATAAAATAAAGCCAGAATTTGTTGTAATTACAGAACCAACTTCTTTAAATATATATAGAGGGCATAGAGGAAGAATGGAAATAAAAGTTACAACCCATGGTATTAGTTGCCATGGATCAGCACCTGAAAGAGGGGATAATGCAATATTTAAAATGGCTCCTATATTAAACGAATTAAAAGCTTTAAATGAAAATTTAAAGGATGATGAATTCTTAGGAAAAGGTACTTTAACTGTATCTGAAATATTCTTTTCATCACCTTCCAGATGCGCTGTTGCAGATGGATGCACTATATCTGTAGATAGAAGACTTACTGATGGTGAGACTTGGGAATATGCAATTCAACAGATTAAGAATTTACCATCAGTTAAAGCTGCAAAGGCTGAGGTTGAAATGTATAGTTATGAAAGACCTTCATATACTGATTTGGTATATCCAACAGAATGTTTCTTTCCAACTTGGGTATTAAAAGAAGATCATCCAATATGTGAAACAGCTGTGAAGTGTTATAAAGATTTATTTAAAAGTGAGCCAAAGGTTGATAAATGGACATTCTCCACAAACGCAGTTTCTATAATGGGAAGATATGGAATACCATGCATTGGATTTGGACCAGGACATGAAGATCAAGCGCATGCACCTAATGAAAGAACTTGGAAAGAAGAATTAGTAAAAGCTGCAGCAATGTATGCTCTTATACCAATAACTTATGTAAAAGAATTTGTTAATAAATAATAATGTAAGTATATATTAAATTGTGCTGTGTAATAAAATAGGATTCTGATTTATTTTATTAGTATATTTTAAAAAGTTAGTATATTTTAAATAATAAAAATAAATGATGAAATGGAGAAAATTTATCTCCATTTCTTCATTATACATTTTTTTATCATAAACAGAGTTCTTGGCTTTAGAGGGAGCTTTTATTCCTATTACAGCTTATAAAATAGTTATCCAGGGATGTAGCTACTCTTTATTCCAACTTTTAAGAAGATGAGAGTATTAGAGGTAGTAGTCATCATATAAAGTTCATTTATAGTTTTATACATTTAGACATATAAAGAGAAAATAATAGGCTTATTGATACATAAATATATGGGGGTAATAAATGTGTATGAATTTATATTAAATGAAAGAAATGTATCTGTTTCAGAGGATATTAATTTACTTGAATATTTGAGAGATAATGAGGATTTAACTTCAGTAAAAAATGGGTGTGCAGAAGGAGCCTGTGGAGCCTGTATGATACTTGTTAATGGTAAGGCACTTAGAGCCTGTATATGTACAACTGCAAAGGTGAATGGAAAAGATGTTAAGACTGTAGAGGGGTTAACGGAATTTGAAAAGGATGTTTTTACTTGGGCTTTTTCTAAAGCTGGAGCAGTACAGTGTGGATATTGTATTCCAGGGATGATAATAAGTGCAAAGGCACTTTTAGATAAAAATCTAAATCCAAATAAGAAAGAAATTAAAACTGCTATTAGAGGAAATGTATGTAGATGTACTGGATATGTGAAAATAATAAAAGCTATTGAAATGGCAGCAGAGGCATTTAGAAATGGTAAACTTCCATTTGCGAAAGAATATAAAGGAAAAATAGGTGAAAATATTCCAAGAATAGATGCAAAAGATAAAATTTTGGGTATAGGAAAATATGTAGATGATATGAAGGTAGAAGGAATGATTTATGGTTCTGCTTTAAGAACAAAATATCCTAGAGCATTAGTAAAAAGTATTGATATAAGTGAAGCTTTAAAACATCCAGATGTAGAAACAATTATTACAGCAAAAGATGTCCCAGGAAAAAGATATATAGGACATATTATGAAAGATTGGCCTGCAATGATAGATGTGGGTGAGGAAACAAGATATGTTGGAGATTCAGTAGCCTTAGTAGCTGCAAAAAATAAGAAAGCTTTAAAAGAAATACTTAATCTAATAAAGGTAGAATATGAAGAATTAGAACCTATTTCTGATCCTAATATAGCTATGGATGAAAAGGCACCTAAAATTCATCCTAAGGGAAATATTTTAACAGTGGAAAAAGTTAATAGAGGAGATGTAGATGAGGCAATAGCCAATTCTAAGTATGTGGTTACTAATCATTATTCTACTCCCTTTACTGAACATGCTTTTTTAGAGCCTGAAAGTGCTTTAGCTATGCCAGATGGGGATGGAGTTATTATTTATACAGGAAGCCAAGGTATATATGATGAGCAGAGAGAGATTTCTGAGCTTTTAGGGCTTCCTAAAGAAAAAGTAAGGACTATTAGCAAATATGTGGGTGGAGGCTTTGGTGGAAAAGAAGATATGAGTGTACAACATCATGCGGCTCTTCTTGCATGGACTATTAAAAAGCCTGTTAAAATAACGTTAAGTCGTAAGGAAAGTATAAAGATTCATCCTAAAAGACATGCTATGGAAATGACAATTACTACTGCATGTGATGAAAAAGGAAATTTAACTGCTTTTAAAGCAGATATTATATCAGATACTGGTGCCTATGCATCATTAGGAGGGCCTGTACTTCAAAGAGCTTGTACTCATGCAGCTGGCCCATATAAATGCCCTAATGTGAAAATAAAAGGTACAGCTGTATATACTAACAATCCTCCAGGAGGAGCTTTTAGGGGATTTGGAGTAACACAATCAGTTTTTGGATCAGAGTGCAACTTAAATCTTTTAGCTGAAAAAGTTGGTATATCTCCTTGGGAAATAAGATTTAAAAACGCAGTAGAACCTGGAGATGCACTGCCTAATGGACAAATTGCTGATAAAGGAACTGCAATTAAAGAAACTATATTAGCTGTGAAAGATGTATATGAAAAGAGTAAATGTGCAGGAATAGCCTGTTGTATGAAAAATTCAGGAGTTGGTGTTGGAATACCGGATATTGGAAGATGCAACTTAGTAGTAATAGATGGAAAGGTCCATATAAGAACTAGTGCAGCTTGTATAGGTCAAGGACTTGGAACAATTCTTACACAAATAATATGTGAAACAATAGGTTTATTACCAGAACAGATAATTTTAGATTTACCAGATACAAAATTTGCACCAGATTCAGGGACAACTACAGCATCAAGACAAACAGTATTTACTGGAGAAGCCACAAGAATGGCATCATTAAAGCTTAAGGAAAAATTATTAACTACATCATTAGAAGAGTGTGAAGGTGAAGAATTTTATGGGGAATATCAAGGCGTTACAGATCCTATTAATTCTGATAAAAAGAATCCAGTAAGTCACGTGGCTTATGGCTATGCAACACAAGTGGTTATTCTTGACGATGAGGGAAAAGTAGAAAAAGTGGTTGCAGCTCATGATGTGGGAAAAGCTATAAATTTAACTAATGTGGAAGGGCAAATTGAGGGAGGAATAGTTATGGGACTTGGATATGCATTTACAGAAGATTATCCTTTAAATAAATCTATTCCAACGGCTAAATTTGGTACATTAGGTTTGTTTAGAGCTACTGACATACCAGAAATTGAAACAACAATAATTGAAAAGAATACTAATGATTTAGCTTATGGTGCAAAAGGAATAGGAGAAATTACAACCATACCAACAGCGCCAGCCTCCCAAGGAGCGTATTATAAATTTGATGGAGAATTTAGAAAAAAACTTCCTCTCAAAGATACTGCTTATAGAAGAAAAAAATAATTATCTTAGATAGCACTATTTTAAAATAGATTTAAATTCAACCATGCAAATATAAAAAATACACGTATAGATAGATCAATTATTTGACTAAGGATTTCAAATTTTCTCTATTAAAAATTTTTTACCCGGTGGAAAAGTCATGCGTGGCTTGGCCATCGGTTTTTTACCTTCATTCTTTGATTAATAACAAAAGCTCCCGATTTAAAAAGATTAGAAAATTCTAAAGTTTATTCATATGTTTATTACCATATATTATTTTGCTTGATATCTGAAAATTAAATCTATTTTATTTTCAGAAATAAATTTCTATTATAAATTATTTCTATTACAATATAATATATATTTGAGTGAATTTCTCATCTGACAAATTGTTCGTTCCATTACGAATGATATTACGAAAAAATAAATAAAATACCAATAAAATACGAATGTTTTTATAAAAGCATGTTGATTTATTAAGAATTATATGTTACCATGAGTACATAAAACAAATAAATATATCATCCATATAATCTCAATAATAAGGTTTGAGAGTCTCTACGAGGGAACCATAAATTCCCTGTCTATGGATGAATCTTAGCTATGCTTTTGCAGTGCGCTTAAGTTCCGCTTTAGGATTCTCCATAGAAATCTTAGCGGAATTTTTTATATATTTAAATATAAGGAGGTCTAGTACATGAAAGTAGCTATTATTTTTGGAAGTAAATCTGACACTGATAAAATGAAGGGGGCGGCTAAAGCTTTAAAAGAGTTTAGTATAGAATATAAAGCTTACATACTTTCAGCGCACAGAGTACCAGAAAAGTTGATGGAAACAATTGAAGATTTAGAAAAGGAAGGTTATGAATGTATAATTGCTGGGGCAGGTCTTGCAGCACATTTACCTGGGGTTATAGCTTCTCATACGATTCTTCCGGTTATAGGAGTGCCTATAGAAGCCGCAGTTGGAGGAATGGATTCACTTTTATCTATAGTTCAAATGCCCAAATCTATACCTGTAGCTACAGTGGGTATAAATAATAGTTATAATGCAGGAATGCTTGCGGTACAAATATTATCTTTAAAATATGATGAATTAAAAGAAAAACTTATAGAATATAGAAAAGATATGAAAGAAAAATTTATAAATGATAACAAAGAGGGAGTGGAGTTATAATGGAAAAGAAGGATATGTTATATGAAGGAAAGGCTAAAAAAATATTCAGAACGGATGATAAGGATACAGTTGTTGTGTATTATAAAGATGATGCCACAGCTTTTAATGGGGAAAAGAAAGGGACTATTGAAGATAAGGGAGTTATGAACAACTCTATAACAGCAATGTTATTTGAACTTTTAGAAAAAAAGGGCGTAAAAACACATTTCATAGAAAAGATAAATGAAAGAGAACAGCTTTGCAAAAAAGTAGAAATAGTTCCACTAGAAGTTATAGTTAGAAATATAGCAGCAGGAAGTATGGCAAAAAGATTAGGTCTTTCAGAAGGAAGAAAATTAGATACTACTGTATTTGAAATAAGTTATAAAAATGATGATTTAAATGACCCTCTTATAAATGACTATCATGCAGTTGCTATAGGACTTACAACCTTTGCGGAACTAAAAGAAATGTATTCTATAGCAGAAAAAGTAAATAATACATTAAAAGAATTCTTTGATGAGCAAGGAATAAATTTAGTTGATTTTAAAATAGAAATAGGAAGATTTAATGGTGAGCTCCTTTTAGCAGATGAAATATCCCCAGATACTTGTAGATTATGGGATAAAAGCACAGGGGAAAAGTTAGATAAAGATAGATTTAGAAGAGACATGGGAAATGTAAAAGAAGCTTATATGGAAATATTAAAGAGAGTCAATAAATAGATTGTTATAGTTTAAAATTATTTTTGCAGTAGCTGGGAATAGTCTAGAAGAGATTAAACTTAAAAAATAGAAAATAAGTGGGGAGTAAAAATGAGTATGTGCTATATGTTAGATGATTTAAATGAAAATATGCCCTTTGATTTAGAAGGAGATAAGTTTAAAGAAGAATGTGGGGTATTTGGAGTATTTTCTAAAGATAATGAATCAAAGTCAGCGGAAATAACTTATTACGGATTATATGCTCTTCAACATAGGGGACAAGAAAGTGCAGGAATAGTAGTATCTGATGGAGAAAAGTTTAAATATCATAAAGGTATGGGTCTTGTATCAGATGTTTTTAGTAAGGAAACCATAGAAGGATTAAGAGGAAATTCTGCTATAGGGCATGTTAGATATTCCACTACAGGAGCTAGTAAATCAGATAATGCACAACCTATAGTAGGTACTTATAAATTAGGCTCTATTGCCATAGCCCATAATGGTAATTTAGTTAATGCAGCAGTTATAAGAGAACTTTTAGAAGATGGTGGATGTATTTTTCAAACTTCTATAGATACAGAAGTATTATTAAATTTAATAGCAAGAAGCGCTAAAAAAGGTATAGATAAAGCAGTAGTAGATGCAATACAAGCAATTAAAGGTTCCTATGCTATTGTTATACTTACAGAAGATAAATTAATAGGAGCACGTGATCCTCATGGTATAAGACCTATGTGCCTGGGGAAAATTGGGGATGACTATTTACTAAGCTCAGAAAGTTGTGCTTTTGATTGTGTAGGTGGAGAGTTTATAAGAGATATAGAACCTGGGGAAATAGTTATTATAGATGAAAGTGGAATAAATTCAATTAAGTTCGCAGAAAAAACAAAATGTCATACCTGCGCTTTTGAGTATATATATTTTGCAAGGCCAGATAGTACTATGGATGGTATAAATGTTTATGAATCAAGGGTTAGAGCAGGAAGAAAACTTTATGAAGAATATCCAGTAGAGGCAGATATAGTTATAGGAGTTCCAGATTCAGGTATACCAGCTGCAGTAGGCTATGCTGAAGCTTCAGAAATACCTTATGGTATAGGATTTATAAAAAATAAATATGTAGGAAGAACTTTTATAGCACCTTCTCAAGAATTAAGAGAAAAAGCTGTATCTGTAAAACTAAATCCACTTAAAATAAATGTAGAAGGAAAAAGAGTAGTAATAATAGATGATTCCATAGTAAGAGGAACTACTAGTAAAAGATTAGTACAAACATTAAGAAAAGCTGGAGCTAAGGAAGTTCATTTTAGAGTATCATCTCCAGTGGTTAAATATCCTTGCTATTTTGGAATAGATACTCCTTATAGAAAAGATTTAATAGGTGCTCACTCAGAAGTAGAAGAAATAAGAGAAAAAATAGGAGCAGATAGTCTAGCTTATATAAGTATGGAAGGCTTAGTAGAAACACTTAATAAAGATAAAGGTTTTTGCTTGGGATGTTTTAATGGTATATATCCTATATCTGCACCTATAGAAATGCCTAAAGATAGTTTGGAATAGGAAATTTAAGTTTTTTTATTGGTAGAATAACTAATAATTTAAAGAAGGGAATGTTATTCATGGTATCTTACAAAGAAGCTGGGGTTAATATAGAGGAAGGTTACAAATCTGTAGATCTTATAAAAAAACATGCTTCAAAGACATTTACAAAGGGAGTATTAAATAATTTAGGAAGTTTTGCAGGAATGTTTGAACTTCCTAAATATAAAAATCCTGTATTAATATCAGGAACTGACGGAGTTGGAACTAAATTAGATATAGTCTTTAGAATGAAAAAATATAATACAGTGGGAATAGACTGCGTAGCTATGTGCGTAAATGATATATTATGTCATGGTGCTAAGCCGTTATTTTTCTTAGATTATATAGCTTGTGGAAAATTGGAAGCAGAGGTTGCAGCTCAGCTTGTAGAAGGGGTTAGCAATGGTTGTATCCAAAGTGAATGTGCTCTAATAGGTGGAGAAACAGCAGAAATGCCAGGCTTTTATAGAGATGAGGAATATGATATAGCTGGGTTTGCTGTAGGTATAGCAGAAAAAGATGAAATAATAGATGGAAGTAAAATAGAGGATGGGGATATATTAATAGGTATAGCATCTTCAGGACCTCATAGCAACGGATATTCTCTTATAAGAAAATTAGTAGAAGATTTACATAAAGATTTTGAAGGGGATAAAATAGGAAATACTCTTTTAACTCCTACAAAAATATATGTAAAACCTGTAATGAAACTTTTAGAAAAATATAATATAAAAGGTATGGCTCATGTAACTGGAGGAGGTTTTTATGAAAATATTCCTAGAATGTTTAAAGAGGATTTTACAGCAGTTATAAATAAAAATTCTTATCCATTACCAAATATATTTAGCCATTTAATGAGTTTAGGGATAGAAGAAGATCATATGTACAATACTTTTAATATGGGGATTGGTTTTGTATTATGTGTAAATAAAAAAGATGGGGAAGATATAATAAAAGACCTGATAGAAATGGGAGAAAAGGGTTATAAAATAGGATATGTTAAAAAAGGAGATAAGTCTGTTGAACTAATTTAAAAAATAGTGCTAAAGGATTTATAATAAAAATTAGTTTATAGGTTAGAGCTTTAAAATAATTAATTGAGGAATTAATTATTTATAGAATATACATGAAAAATTTTCTTTAAATTAAAGGAGAATAAGATGTTTAAAATTGCAGTGCTTGTTTCAGGAGGAGGAAGCAATCTTCAATCTATAATAGATAAAATAGAAGAAGGATATATAAAAAATTGCAGGATAGAAATGGTTATAGGGGATAGACCTAATATTTATGGTATAGAAAGAGCAGAGAAAAAGGGGATTAAAACTTTAACTCTAGATAGAAAAATATATAAAAACGATCTATCTAATAAAATATCTGAGTGTTTATATGGAAAAGTAGATTTAATAGTTTTAGCAGGATGGCTTTCTATATTAAATGAGGATTTAATAAATAAATTTGAGAATAGGATAATAAACATACATCCTTCATTAATACCAAGCTTTTGCGGAGGTGGAATGTATGGTATAAAAGTGCACCAAAAAGCATTAGAATACGGAGTAAAAGTATCTGGGTGTACTGTGCATTTTGTAGATGAGGGTACAGATAGTGGACCTATAATAATACAAAAATCTGTACCAGTTTTTGCAGAAGATACAGCAGAAATATTGCAAAAAAGAGTTCTAGAAAAAGAACATGAGGCATTACCAGAAGCTATAAAACTTATAAGTGAAGGAAAAGTAAAATTACAAGGAAGAAAAGTTTTTATTAAAACATACTAAATTTATAATAATGAAAAAATTACTATTAATATAAATGAAACTAATAGAAAAATGTGTTTAGAGTAGATTAAATTTATTGAAATATAAAAAATTGTAGTTTGTAAATTGAAATAGTGCCACTTATATGTTTTCTTTGAAAGAAGGTATATTGGTGGCAGTTACTTATGACAGATAAATAAGATAATAAAAAATATTGAAACTGGGGGAGTTTAAGTGATAAAAAGAGCATTAATAAGTGTATTTGATAAAACAGGAATTTTAGATTTGGCAAAGTTTTTAGAAAGTAGAGATGTAGAAATAATATCTACAGGTGGAACTTATAAACATTTAAAAGAAAATGGAGTAAAAGTAATAGATATAGAAGAGGTAACAGGTTTTCCAGAAATGTTAGATGGAAGAGTAAAAACATTAAATCCTTTAATTCATGGAGGCATACTAGCTATAAGAGATAATGAAGAGCATATGAAGGTAATAGAAGAAAAGGGCATAAACCCTATAGATATTGTAGTAGTGAATTTATATCCTTTCTTTAATAAAGTAGAAGAAAATTTAAGTTTTGATGAAAAAGTAGAGTTTATAGACATCGGTGGACCTACTATGATAAGAGCAGCAGCTAAAAATTTTAAAGATGTAGTAGTACTAACAGATACTAAGGATTATGAAAATGTCATAGATGAAATAAAAGAAAATGATCAGGTTAATATAAAAACTAGAAAAAAATTAGCAGGAAAAGTTTTTAATCTAATGTCAGCCTATGATGCAGCTATAAGTAATTTCTTATTAGAAGAGGAATATCCAGAATACTTAACTCTATCCTATAAAAAGAACATGGATTTAAGATATGGAGAAAACCCTCATCAAACAGCAGCTTATTACACATCTACTGTTGGAAAATATCCTATGAAAAATTTTGAAAAGTTAAATGGAAAAGAATTATCCTACAATAATATAAAGGATATGGATATAGCTTGGAAAACCGTTTGTGAATTTGAAGAGGTGGCTTGTTGTGCATTAAAACATAATACACCTTGTGGTGTGGCTATAGGAGATACTGTACAGGAAGTTTATACTAAGGCTTATGAATGTGATCCTATATCTATATTTGGTGGCATAGTTGCTTTTAATAGAAAAGTAGATAAGGAAACAGCAGAGAATCTTGCAAAAATATTTTTAGAAATAGTTGTAGCACCAGATTTTGATGAAGATGCTTTAGAAGTATTAAAAAACAAGAAAAATTTAAGGGTTATAAAATGTGAAGAAAAATCTACAGAGTCAAAAGATATGGCAAAGGTAGATGGAGGAATATTAGTACAACAGGGTGATAATAAATTATTAGAAGATACAAAAGTAGTTACAGAAAAATCCCCAACAGAGAAAGAAATGAAAGATCTTATATTTGGTATGAAAGTAGTTAAATATGTGAAATCCAACGCTATTGTAGTAGTTAAAGATGGTATGGCAAAAGGTATTGGGGGAGGCCAAGTAAATAGAATATGGGCAGCAAAGGAAGCATTAGATAGAGCTGGAGATGGCGTAGTTTTAGCTTCAGATGCTTTTTTCCCATTTGGAGATGTAGCAGAAGAAGCTTCAAAATGGGGAATAAAAGCTATAATTCAACCAGGCGGTTCTATAAGAGATGAAGAATCTATAAAGGTATGTAATGAAAAAGGGATTTCTATGGTATTTACAGGAATAAGACATTTTAAGCACTAGATTTAAATATTTTTATACAAATATATTTTAGTTAAAAGATAAAAATTTTAATAAGATATTCTAATACTAAGATAAAAGAGATATTTTTTATAAAGAAATTCCATCTCAATATTAGAATTGATTAATGTATGGGAATTAAATATATTAAAGGGGTAAAAAACATGAAAATATTGATAATTGGTTCTGGTGGAAGAGAGCATGCTATAGCTTGGAAGATAGGTAAAAATCCTTTAGTAGAAAAAATATTTTGTGCTCCAGGAAATGGATGTACTGCACTAGAGCATAAGTGTGAAAATATAAATATTTCATCCGATGAAGAACTATTAGAATTTGCTTTGAAAAATAATGTAGATTTAACTATTGTAGGTCCAGAAGTACCTTTAATGGATGGCATAGTAGATTTATTTAAGGATAAGGGACTTAATATATTTGGACCAGATAAAAAAGCCGCTTTATTAGAGGGAAGTAAGGCCTTTGCAAAGGACTTTATGAAAAAATATAATATTAAAACTGCAGCTTATGAAGTTTTTGAAGAAGAGGGAAAGGCTTTAGAATATTTAAAGAATAGTGAGCACCCAGTGGTAATAAAAGCAGATGGATTAGCAGCGGGAAAGGGAGTTGTTATAAGTAACTCCTTTGAAGAAAGTAAAAATACCTTAGAAGAATTTATGACTAAGGATAAATTTAATGGTGCAGGTAAAAGAGTTGTTATAGAAGAGTTTTTAGAAGGCCCAGAGGCTTCTATACTATCTATAACTGACGGGGAAACTATAATACCTTTCATATCCTCAAAGGATCATAAACAAATATATGATGGTGGATTAGGTTCAAATACAGGGGGAATGGGAGTTATATCCCCTAATCCTTATTGTACAGAAGAAGTATTAAAGGATTTTGATAAAAATATATTAAAACCAACCCTAAAAGGCCTACAGGAAGAAAATCTAAAATTTTCAGGAATAATTTTCTTTGGCATAATGATAACTAAAAAAGGACCGTACCTTCTTGAATATAATTTGAGAATGGGAGATCCAGAAACGGAAGCTGTTCTTCCTTTAATGGAAAGTGATTTACTAGATTTAATATTAATATCAATAAATAAAGAATTAAAAAATGCAAATATAAAGTGGAAAAAAGCTTATTCTACCTGTGTTATAGCAGCATCTAAAGGATATCCTGGAAATTATGAAAAAGGATTTTCAATAAATGGAATAGAAGGTTTAGAAGGTATATTTGGAGCAGGAGTTAAATTAGAAAATAACAAGCTTTTAACTAATGGTGGAAGAGTGTTGTGTACTCAAGCTTTAGGAGAAACCTTAGAAGAATCTATAAAAAAGGCCTATGACAAGATGAAAAGAATAGATTTTGAGGGCATATATTATAGAAAAGATATAGGAAAATAATATTAATAATAAATAGCAGATACAAGTAATTATTTGTATTACATATGTATCTGCTATTAGTAATTTTTTAATAATAAAAATTGGGTTAATACAAGTTTTGCCACAGTATCATTTTATTATTTAGTATTAACTTTATATAAAAAAGATTGTGTTAACTCTATGATATTTATGAAATAATATCAGCACTATTTCTAATTTCTACTTCTATTTCAGTTTTTAGCTCAGTATTTAAAATTATATTTTCAATATTTAATTTAGGATACCTAATATACACATCATTTTCTATATCAAATATATCTAAATTATTCTTTTGAAATTTGGAAAATACAGAAGAAGTAAGTTTATTTATTTCTTCGGCTGCTAATGCTTCCAATTTATCTATTTCATTTTTATTACCATAAAATCTTCCTTGACTTTCACCTATGGTACATATGGTTTTAATTTTTTTAGTTAAATGGATAGAACCATTTACATACTCAATTTTAGTTCTGGTCTTACTAGATAATATCTCTAGAGATATTAATTTGTTTTTATCCTGGGGATTAGAAATTTGAAATACACCTTTAGAAACTTTATTAACTAGAAAATTATATCCTTTAGTTTCCTCTGCGGAAAGTCTTGATACATATTTATCCTTGGTTATAATAGCACCACCATTTAAGAATATTTTATTTTCAGTTTCCCTCCTGTTAAATTGTATAAAACTTGCTACAGCAGTTCTATCTTTCATAAGTCTTTTATTTAATAATTCGTTTAATGTCAACTTTATGGCACTAGAGGATGTATTTATATTTCTTATTAAATCATAAACAAAAATCCCAAGAAATTTTTCATCGGGTATCTTTATGTTTAATAATTCATCTCCAGTTCCTTCAAATATGCAAAAATTGGCTCTCATTATAAATTGTTGTTCTCTTTCAAAGATGTCTATAAACTTTTCTAAACCTATATTGGCAGCTTTTTCTGTAAATATAATTGCTTTTGTTTGCTCATAATTTACTTCATTTGAAGAGCTTAAATTAATATTTTTAAGAGCATCTAGTAGAGTTTTGCCTGTACCTTTAAATACTAATCTATCTTTTTGATTGGATTCCTCTCTAACACCCTTATAGGCTTCAACAAATAATACAGGATTATTTGAGTTGTCAACATCTACAATTACAGCAGTAGCAAATAATAATTTATTTATATCTCTATAACTGAAACATCCTTGTAAAAATATATTTGAAAAAACTAATAGTACTGCAATAAATCTTTTCATGTATATCAATTCCTTTAGAAAAAAAATAGGTTAAACAAACATAAAATTAGTTTTCTTATTTCAATTTATAAATATTTATGGCTTTATTTATTATTGAGATTTTTGATTATCTTTTAATATATCATTGGATAAATCTTTTAAATCACTCCTCAAAAGTACATCTTTATAATTATATTTCTCAAAAGTACCTAAAGGATATAGGTAAGGATATCCACAACTTTGCAAAGAACTTATATGAGCTAGAAATACCATAAGCATCATATAAAATCCAGGGAGCCCAGCTATGGATGAACCAATGGATATTAAGACAGACCATATAGAAACAGCATTGTAAAATTTAGGTATTAAGAAAGTAGATATAGCAGCTAATCCAACTATAACCATGGTAGATTGCGATGTTAAGCTGGCACTTACAGTAGCATCTCCTAATATTAAAGCTCCAACAATACTCATGCTTTGTCCTATAGGCTGAGGAAGTCTAAGGCCTGCTTCCCTAGATAATTGAAAAAAGAACATCATAAGAAGAACTTCAATTATAGTTGGGAAGGGTACTCCAGCCCTAGCTTTAGATAATCTAAATATGAACATATAAGGAATTAAAGAAAAATGATGAGTAGATAAAGCTAGATAAAGTCCAGGTAAAAAAAGAGAAATACCTAGAGCAGCCCATCTTAATAATCTGCTTATATTAGCAAAGGACTTTTTTTGATAATAATCATCTGCCATATTAATATTTTCAATGAAAAAATGAGGAGCAGTTAAGACAAAAGGAGTCCCATCTACTAATATTCCAACTCTTCCCTCAAAAATTTTAGAGCATACCACATCTGCTTTTTCACTACTAGATATAGTGTCAAAAAGAGTATTTTTCTGAGTAAGAAGTTCTTCTATATAGTTGCTTTCAATAACAAATTCAAATTTAGCTTTATTTATTTTGTTCCTTATATAATTTGTTAAATCTTCAGGAGCTTTATTTTTTAAATAGCACATAGCTACTAAAGTGTTAGATTCTTCTCCCAAAGTAAATTTTTCTACCTCAAAATTTTCATTTTTAATTCTTCTACGTATTAAAGAAAGATTATCCATGATGGACTCTGTAAACCCTTCTCTAGGACCTTTTATTACGGATTCTGTTACAGGAGAACTAACAAAACGTTTAGCAAAACCTTTAGCTTCTACAGAAAGAATTCCTTCAAAAAAATCCGGTATTATAATTACATTGCCTGATAATATACTTATTATAGCCTCATCTATATCTGATATTTCCTCTACAGAACTTGCAGCTAACATTTTTTCTTTTATATTTTTTATATTATAAGTATAATTATTGTCCTTAATTAGAGGATAGATTATATATTCACTTATAAAGCTAGAATCACATAAGTTGCTAATAAATATTAAATGTAGGGTTCCTTGTTTACAAGAAACATCTCTGAATACTATATCAAAATTATTTTTTAATCTCTTTTTTATAGTATTATAAAAATCAATATTCATATTAATCACCATTTTTATTATTAGTAATAATTGCGAATAATATTCTAATATAGGTCAAGAATTAAAATAAAATATTATAAAATATAAGGAGGAATAAACATTTTTAAGTTAAATTCAAAGCATGTGGCTTTTATAATATTAGGAACAGTTATAGTATCATTAAAAACCTATCCAGAAATATTTATTATAAATGGTAAGACTAGTAGTTGGGTGGCTACTATAATAGCTTCACTGATTATATTTTTATATTATCTATATATAATCAATGTAAGTAAGAAAATTCGTAAACATAGTTTATGGGAAGTTTATGAATACGCCTTAGGAAAGCGCCTAGGAAAGTTATTTCAGATTACATTTTGTTTAGGATTATTTTTTTCTCTTTTAGAGAGCTGTAGTGTGGATGCTAATGCTATGAATACTAATTTACTTCAAAATACTCCACCTTGGTTTTTTGTTATAACATTTATATTAAGTGCTAATTATGTATTATTAAAAGGGCAAAGAGCTGTAATTTTAATGAGTTTAATCGGAATAACGCTTATATCTATTGCAGGTATAAATTTAGTAATACTTACAGCTAAGTATAAAACTTTTAAATATTTACTTCCCATATTTCCTAACGGTATAGATAGAGGGTTTATCATATGTATAATTCAGATATTAGGACTATATGGATGTGTAGCCATAGCGTATCCATATTTTCAAGGAATTAAAGATAAAAAAGCTGCTTTAAGAGGAGCAAATATAGGATTACTTATAGTTATACAAATGATAATAGTGTCTATAACAGGAGTAATATCTACTTTTGGAACTAATAGAGCTGTAACATTAGCTTATCCTAAGCTTATTCAAACTCAACTAGTAAGTTATTCAGGTTTCTTAGAAAGTGGAGAATTTTTTGTTATGCTTCAAATGTTAGCAGGTTGGTTTGTAAAATATGTATTAAGCTTTCAAGCTTTATTACATTTGTTAAAACACTTTAGAATAGAGGATAAAAAGCAAAGGATAACTATATGGGTATTAAATATTATAGTAATGATTGTATGTTTTTTTATGGCAAAAAATACTTATAGATTGTTATACATATTAGGATTCTATCCATATATATATTTAACTTCTTTTATAATAATTCCATTTATAATTTTTACTATAGCTTTAATAAAGAGTAAAAAAAAGCAAAAACTATATAAGGCTAGAAGATATTAATTAATAATTTTAAATTGGAAAAAATACAACTATTTTCAAATTACTTATAATATTATTTATGATATAATATTATTATAATATTATATTTATAAGGAGTGAATAGCTTTTGCCAAGATGTGAAGTATGTGGCAGAGAAGGTGCTGAAATACACCATATAATTCATAAATGTGAAGGCGGAATGGACTTAGAAATAAATTATAAATATTTATGTGGAAGGCATCATAGAGGAAGATATAGTCCACATAAAAATAATAATATAGATATAAGTTATAAATTAGAACTACAAAATAAACTGGAAAATTTATTTGTAAAAGAGTATTATTCATTAGGAAGTATTCAAGCTATATTAGATATTAATAGAAATAAGGGCAAAAAAATAGTACAAGGCTTAAAAATATATAAAGAAGGCTATAAATCTGAAGATATAATATATAAACTTATGGGACAAAAACATTATAGTGAATATAATTTATTTGAATCCGAAGAGTTTATAGCTTTAGGAGCGATATAAAGAGTAAATTTAAAAAATATGAAAAATTTCTTGACAAAATTCTATATAGAGAATAATATATTACTATAAATTGAATAAACCTCGGTAGGTGAGGTTACTACAAGGATACGGGTTGTTGCCGTAAAAGGATGGAAACATTCTTAACTGGTTAGCAGATTTTGCCGAACAAAGAAGGCATAATCTAATACAATTTCATTGCCTTGTAGAGCCAAAACTTGAACGAGAAAGTGTTGTTAATATAATACCTTCGCCATGTTTAAGTTTGGCGAAGGTTTTTTATTTTGAAATTTAGGAGGTGAAAAAGAATGGAAGCTGGCGGGAGTAGTATGGACAGTGGAGGTAAGCTTATATATTTAGAGAAAATTTTATATATGATTATTAAACTCTATTCTTTTTCACTGGAGTTTAACATAAAATTTATATGACAAAACTCTTCATATATGCAAGTCTTTAGTAAGATTTTTTATCTTCAACTGTTCTTTACTAAAATAATTCACCAATTATTATTTAACCGCAAATTTAATTTTATTTTTTTAAAAGGTTAAACTATATGTAATTAGCCTTTAGTTTGTTATTGTTTTTAGAATTTGGAGGTGTGAATTATGATGAAAAAAAGAATATTCAATGTTGAAGACATGTCAAAAAAAAGCATAAATAATCTTATAGAATTTAGCAAAATGGATTTAAAAAACGTTTATAAAAAATTAAACACTGATGTAGAAGGTCTAACAATAAATCAGGTAGAAAAAAGCAGAGAAAAATGGGGATTAAATCGAGTAGAACAAGAGAAACCAATACCATGGTACATTCAGCTAATTAAAGCTTTTATTAATCCCTTTATATTAGTTTTATTAGTTCTTGCAGGAGTATCTTTGATAACAGATGTTATATTAGCAGCACCAGAAGACAGAAGTTTTATAACTGTAATTGTTGTTTCTATAATGGTAACAATAAGTGGTTTTTTAAAATTTTTTCAAGAATTTAAATCAAATAAAGCTGCTGAAAAGTTAAAAGCATTAATAAAAACAACTGCTGCTGTATGTAGAAAAGAATCAGGAATTAATGAAATAGATATGAGTGAAATTGTACCTGGAGATATGGTATATCTTTCAGCAGGAGATATGATACCCGCAGATATAAGAATAATAACAAGCAAAGATTTATTTGTAAGTCAATCTTCTTTAACAGGTGAATCTGAGCCTGTTGAAAAGTATTCAGTTCTAAAGAATAAAAATGAAAATTTAAATGTAAGTGAACTTGATAATATCTGTTTATTAGGGACTAACATTATAAGCGGAAGTGCTACTGGGGTAGTTATAGCAACTGGAAACCAAACATATTTTGGAACTATGGCTTCAACACTTACAGAAACTAAAAACTTAACAAGTTTTGAAAAAGGTATAAATAGTGTAAGTATGCTTCTTATAAAATTTATGTTTATTATGGTTCCTATAGTATTCTTTGTAAATGGGATTACAAAAGGAGACTGGTTACAAGCTTTACTTTTTGCAATATCCATAGCTGTTGGTTTAACTCCAGAAATGCTCCCTATGATTGTTACAACTAATCTTGCTAAGGGTTCTGTAATTATGGCAAAACAAAAAACTGTAGTTAAAAAACTTGACGCTATACAAAATTTTGGAGCAATGGATGTTCTTTGTACTGATAAAACAGGAACTTTGACCCTTGATAAAATTGTTGTTGAAAGATATTTAAATGTACATGGAGAGGAAGATAATAGAGTATTAAGACATGCTTATTTAAATAGTTTTTATCAAACTGGACTTCGTAATTTAATGGATGTAGCAATACTAAATCATGGAGAAGAAAATGGCTTTAGTGAGCTTGAAAAAAATTATTTGAAAGTGGATGAGATCCCTTTTGATTTTACAAGAAGAAGAATGTCTGTAGTATTAAAAGATAATGAAGGTAAAAGACAACTTATAACAAAAGGTGCTGTAGAGGAAATGATTTCAATTTGTACTTTAGCTGAGTACAAAGGTAATGTTGTAGAGCTTACTGAAGATATCAAAAATAAAGTTCTTAATATGGTAAAAAAATTAAATAGTGAGGGCATGAGAGTTATTGGGGTAGCACAGAAAAATCATATTCCAGATGAAAATAGTTTTAATGTAAAAGATGAAAGTAATATGGTTCTTATGGGATATATAGGATTTTTGGATCCTCCAAAGGATTCTGCAAAAGAAGCAATAAAAGCCCTTAAGAAAAATGGAGTAGATGTAAAAATATTGACTGGTGATAATGATTCAGTAACACTAAAAATTTGTAAAGAAGTTGGATTAAAAGCCAATAATATTCTTTTAGGAAATGAAATAGAAAAAATGACAGATGAAGAATTGGGCGAGACCATTGAAAATATTAATGTTTTTGCAAAACTTTCTCCACTTCAAAAATCAAGAATAATAAAATTACTTCAAAATAATGGACATACAGTAGGCTTTATGGGAGATGGTATAAATGATGCCGCAGCTTTGCGTCAAGCAGATGTAGGTATTTCTGTTGATACTGCAGTAGATATAGCCAAAGAATCAGCTGATATAATTTTATTAGAAAAAAATCTTATGGTTTTAGAGCAAGGAGTTATTGAAGGAAGAAAAGTCTTTGGAAATATTATAAAGTACATTAAAATGACTGCAAGTTCAAATTTTGGGAATGTATTTAGTGTATTAGTAGCTAGTGCATTCTTACCATTTTTACCAATGATGCCAATACATCTTTTGATACAAAATTTATTCTATGATGTATCTCAAGTTTCTATTCCATGGGATACTATGGATGATGAATATTTAAGTAAACCAAGAAAATGGAATGCAGATGATATTGGAAGATTCATGATTTTTATAGGTCCAATAAGTTCTATATTTGATGTGATAACTTATTTAGTAATGTGGTTTGTATTTAAAGCTAACACTCCGGCCATGCAATCATTATTTCAATCAGGTTGGTTTATAGAAGGCCTTTTATCTCAAACTCTTATTGTACACATGATAAGAACTAAAAAAATAGCTTTTATCCAAAGTAGAGCTACAGTTCCAGTGCTTTTATTAACAGGAATTATAATGACAGCAGGTATTTTTATACCATTTACATCCTTTGGAATCTCTGTAGGATTGCAACCATTACCATTTTTGTACTTCCCATGGCTTCTAGGGATTTTATTAGCTTATTGTGTACTAACACAATTCATAAAGAAAGTATATATTAAAAAGTTTAATAGCTGGTTATAATTAGAATTTAAAATAAATAGTTTCATACTAGAATTTTGGTAATATATATTTTTGAGTAAAATAAAAAATTATTAATAATTTTGGAAATCAATGATATAAAAGTGTAAATAAAAAAATAAATAATAGCAGTCTTTTTTAATTAGAAATAAAATTAAAAAAGACTGCTATTGTTTGGTATGTATTTTCAAAACTATTAATTTTTATTTAGCTAAAATTTAAGTTTTTATAATTTTTTAAAATAATAAAGTTTACCATCCTCTATAGAATAGTCAATAAGATTTTTATGGAAAAGGTAAGTTATAAAGGCACTTAGAGCACCGATATATAAGTGATATTGATTAAAGTTTAGTTTTAAATCTTCTAATATTGCAAGGTTTTCTAAGATGTCTTCTTTAGTTAGAGGTTGATCTAAAAGTTCTAAAATTATATTTATATGCTTTTCTATATTTTTCATGTTTTTATCCACTAAATTTATTATTTCATCTTTTTCTAACACTCTATCACAGTGACTTATAACAAAATAGTCTGCCTCTATATTTTTTATAATTTCTAAACTCTTTATAGATTCTTCTAAATCATAGTAGTAAGGAAGAGAATATTTTTTTATTGTTTCATCACTAAAAATACTGTCTCCTAAGAAACATACTTTTTCAGGTGTAATAAGTCCTATTTGTTCTGGTGAATGCCCCTTAAGACTTATAACTTCAAATTTTTCATCATTAATTTTGTTTATTCCATAATCTAATATGTAATCTACACTTATATTTTTATTGCTTTTATATATAAGTTTTATTGGTGAAGCAGAAAACAGCATAGCTGCATTTAAGTCATGATTTTCCATAAATAGTTTTTCTTTAAAGGATGTATAAGTTAAACATCCAGGATAATTTTCTTTAAATAAGAGGTTACCACCACAATGGTCTAAATGACTATGAGTGTTTACTATGTATTTTGGATGAAGCCCATTTTCTAATAAAACCTCTTCTATTTTTTTCCCATCATATTTATTTTTCCCTGTATCGATCAATAAACAATTTTTATTTTTAAAAATATATACTCCAATGTTTGTAGGAAAATTTATATAATAAGAATTTCCTTTAATTTTAGTAAGTTCCATGAAATCACTTCCTTGATAAAATAATTGTTATTAATATAGATAATTTTTAATATATATTAAATTAGATAGATTTCCTAGTATACTATATAGCAATCTAAAAAAGTTTAATTTATCCCATGACTATAGGCTGTAGCACTATCACCTCTAAGAAGTGGGCATGTTAGAATTTTGAGAAAACCATTTAAAATTCTTATGTTATGCATAATAGTGTTAATAAGGAGTTCTAGGTTTTAGATGGAGTAAAAACTTTACCCGAAACTTAGAAATCTGTTTATATATAATTTTAAGACACTATAAATTTTAACAGAAAAGAGACTACTTTTAAAATAATAATAACATAATAAATTTTTATAAGTAAACCTTATGAATTTTAAAAATATAATAATATAATAAAAATTATTATAAAATAATGAAAAACGCCCAAATTCAGGGCAAATAAGTTGTAATTTAAGTATATATTTAGTAGAATTAGGATAATGTCGTGTTGATACTAAATTATATATAAAATTAAGTATTGGGGTAATTTTGAAATTTAATTTTAAAAAGGGGGATATATTACAATGTTAGAAAATTTACAACCAAAATCAGTGTTTCATTTTTTTGAGGAATTAACTAAAATACCACATGGATCAGGGGATGAAAAAAGAATAAGTGATTATTTAGTTAATTTTGCAAAAGAAAGAAATTTAGAAGTTATTCAAGATAAATCTTTAAATGTAATTATAAGAAAGCCAGCTACAAAAGGATACGAAAATGCTCCTACTGTAATAATCCAAGGACATATGGATATGGTTTGTGAAAAAGTTAAGGAAAGTAATCATGATTTTGAAAAAGATCCATTAAAATTAAGAATAGATGGAGACCATTTATATGCTACAGGTACAACATTAGGAGGAGACGATGGTATTGCTGTTGCTTATGGGCTAGCTGTGTTAGATTCAAAGAATATAGCACATCCTAGTATAGAATTTGTTGCCACAACTTCAGAAGAAACAGGCATGTATGGTGCTATGGGACTAGATACTTCTAAATTAAAGGGGAAAATTTTATTAAATATTGATTCAGAAGAGGAAGGAATATTTTTAGTTAGTTGCTCTGGTGGAGTAAATCCTATAGTTTCTATACCAACAGAATATGAAAAGGCCACAGGAAAGTATATACAAATAGAAATAAAAGGATTGAATGGTGGACATTCAGGTATGGAGATTATAAAACAAAGAGCAAATGCTAATAAGTTAATGGGGAGAGTTTTATACGACTTAAAGAAAAAACTAGATTTTAATCTTGTTGAAATAAATGGCGGTTCAAAACATAATGCTATTGCGTTACATGCAACTGCAGTGTTAACTATAGATGAAAATAAATTTAATGAAGTTAAAGTTCTTTGCGATAAGCTAGAAGAAACTTTCCAAAATGAATTTAGAGTGGAAGATCCAAATATAAAAGTTGTAGTTGAAAACATAGAAAATAGGGAAAAACAGTTAACTAAAAAAGTAACAGATAATATAATAAATTTCCTACTATTAGTTCCTTATGGCGTTCAAACTATGAGTAAAGATATAGAGGGGTTAGTCGAAAGTAGTTTAAATATTGGTATAGTTGAAAATAAAGAAGATGAAATTAAGATTACAATAGCTGTAAGAAGTTCCGTAAGTAGTTTACAATTAGAAGTTGTAAATAGAATAGAGGCTTTATGCTTATTGGTAGATGCAAGATGTGTTAGGGAAGATGAATATCCAGCATGGCAATTTGATCCAGAATCTAAAATAAAAGATTTATGTGTTGATATATACACTAAGTTATATGAAAAACCAGAAGTATCAGCTATACATGCAGGATTGGAATGTGGATTGTTTAAGGGTACCATGAAAGATACTGATATGATAAGTTTTGGACCAAATTTATATGATGTTCACACACCAAATGAACACTTAAGTATATCCTCAGTGGAAAGAATATGGAAATTTTTAGTGGAACTATTAAAGAACATAAAATAAAAATTAATTATTGACACAAAGCGTGAAAAAGAGTATATTAAAATTGTAAAATTTAATAAGGTAAATCCTTCAGGGCGGGGCGTAATTCCCCACCGGCGGTAAAGTCCGCGAGCTACTTGTAGCATGATTCGGTGAAACTCCGAAACCGACAGTTAAAGTCTGGATGAAAGATAGGATTATAAATAATAATTTTTATATTGTTATTTTATTTCGTATATAAATCTCTGGAGGAAACTCTAGAGATTTTTTTATATTTAAGGGAACACTAAATAAAGTTTAAAGTATATAAAACTTTATTATGCTTTAAAAATATATATTAAAATAAGTGTTAAATATAAAAATATATTTAGGAAATTATACCACTTAAAATTAAATAATAGTTATATAAGGCGGTGTATTTAAAATGGAAGATTATAATTTTTATATGGAAAAAGCCTTAAAATTAGCTAAAAAAGGTGAGGGAAAGGTTAATCCTAATCCTAAAGTAGGAGCTATAGTTATTAAAGATAATAAGATAATTGGAGAAGGTTATCACAAATATTTTGGAGGTCCACATGCAGAAGTTTACGCTCTTAGGGAAGCTGGAGAAAAAGCTAAGGGAGCTACTATATATGTTACATTAGAGCCCTGTTCCCATTATGGTAAAACTCCTCCCTGTGCAAAGGCTATAGTAAAGGCAGGAATAGCTAAGGCTGTTATAGCTATGAAAGATCCCAATTCGCTAGTTCAAGGTAGGGGAATAGATATCTTAAAACAAAATGGAATAGAAGTTGTAACTGATATTATGGAAAAAGAAAGTAAAGAATTAAATGAAGTATTTATAAAATACATAACTAAAAAAGAACCCTTTGTAGTTTTAAAAACTGCTTCTACTTTAGATGGTAAGATTGCTACAAAAAAAGGAGAATCTAAATGGATAACAGGAGAAGAATCAAGATATAGAGTACACCAAATAAGAAATGATTTATCAGGAATAATGGTAGGGATAGGGACAATTATAAAAGATAATCCTCTTTTAACTACAAGGATAGAAGAAGGAAGAAGTCCAAAAGCAATAATAGTAGATTCTAATCTTAGAATTCCTTTAGAATCTAAAATCCTAGAAACAATTAATGCAAGAAGTATTTATATAGCTACAACTAAGAAACATAAGGATTTATCAAAAAAGAATGATTTGGAAAATTTAGGCGTTAAGATTTTAGAATTTGAAGAAAATGAAGAAGGGAAAGTTCCATTAAAAAAATTAATGCAATATTTAGGCGAAGAGGAAATAGATAGTATCCTTTTGGAGGGAGGCAGCACATTAAATTTTTCTGCACTAAAAGAGGGAATAGTAGATAAGGTTATGTGTTTTATAGCACCTAAAATAATAGGAGGACAGGATTCAAAGACAATGATAGGTGGAACTGGGGTAGATAATTTAAAAGATATGTTTAAATTACAAAATTTAAACTTTGAAAAAATAGGAGAGGATATACTTATTGAAGGTTATATATGAGTAGAAAAGTAATTCATAAGTTTTCAATAACTATTAAGTATAAAATATAAAAAATTATTAGATAAAGTTATATGAAAGATTATACAGTAAATGTTCTATAAATAGTTTCTAAATAGAATAAGTAAATTTAATAGGTGTAGTGGTTATTACACTAGATATTTAAAGAAGGTGTTAGTTTGTTTACAGGCATAGTTGAGGAAGTTGGAAAAATATCAAAAATAGAAGAGGGCAAAGACTTTCTTCATATAACCATAGAGGGAAGTAAGGTTTTAAATCCATTAAATTTAGGAGATAGTGTAGCAGTGAATGGAGTGTGTCTTACAGTAACGAATTTTAATAATAGTAGTTTTACTGCAGATGTTATGGCAGAAACTCTAAAAAAAAGCAGCTTAAAAACATTATCTAAAGGTAGTTTGGTAAATTTAGAAAGAGCCGTAACTTTAAATAAACCTCTAGGTGGACATATCGTTTCCGGTCATATAGATGGAACAGGCGAAATAATAAACATTAAAAAAGAAGGAATTGCTACATTATTGGAGGTAAAAACAAAAGAAACTTTGTTAAAATATATGGTGCTTAAGGGTTCTGTAGCGTTAGATGGTGTAAGCTTAACCTTAGTGGATATAAAAGAAAAAAGTTTTACAGTATCTTTAATACCTCATACAAAAGAAGAAACTATATTAATGAACAAAAATATAGGCGATATAATAAATATAGAATGCGATGTTTTAGGAAAATATATATATAAATTTATGCATTTAAAAAAGGAAGAAGAAGATTTAAAAAGTAATATAAATTTAGATTTTTTAAGTAAGACAGGATTTTTATAATTTAAAATTAAGATTAATTTATTAATGAATATTAGCTTAATGTGCAGTTTATACTATGTTTAAAGTATAAAGAAAAAAATTATTATTTTAAACTTTATGTAATAGTAAAATCTATATTATATTAAATAACTATTACCAGTTTTATTATGTATAACTAATAAAAAATTATGACAACAAGTTGCTGAAAATAGGATAAAAAGTTAAGAGGCGTGGATAAAGTAAGTGGCGAATAGAGCAATATATTTGCTGTATTATGTAAAATCTTTGTAGAAATTCAATAATATGTTTAGGGGGAATTTTCATGAGTTATAAATTTAATACTATAGAAGAAGCTATAGAGGATATAAAAAATGGAAAAATTATTGTAGTTGTAGATGATGAAGATAGAGAAAATGAAGGAGATCTCTTGATGTCAGCAGAAAAAGTTACTTCAGAGACTATAAATTTTATGGCTAAAGAGGGAAGAGGACTTATTTGTGCTCCCGTAAAAAAATCCAGACTGGAGGCATTAGAAATATATCAAATGGTACATAAAAATAAAGATAATTTTGGTACGGCCTTTACCGTATCAGTAGATGCAGTAGGCACATCCACAGGAATATCTGCATTGGATAGAGCCTTTACCGTATCAAAGATAGTAGATCCAAATTCCAAACCAGAGGATTTTTTAAAGCCAGGTCATGTGTTTCCTTTAGCAGCCAAAGATGGAGGAGTTTTAGTTAGAGCAGGACATACAGAAGCAGCAGTAGATATGGCAAGACTAGCAGGTTTTTCTGAAGCAGGAGTTATATGTGAAATAATGAATGAGGATGGGACTATGGCAAGGGTGCCACAGCTTATGGAATTTGTAAAAAAGCATAATTTAAAAATAATAACTATAGCAGATTTAATTGAATACAGAAGTAAAGAAGAAAAATTAATAAAGGCGCTAAAACCAGTAAATCTTCCTTCTAAATATGGAAATTTTACTGCTATAGGGTATGAAAATTTAATAACTGGAGAAGAACATGTAGCTTTAGTAAAAGGAGATGTAAAAGGAGAGGAACCAGTACTAGTTAGAGTACATTCAGAATGTTTAACAGGAGATGTATTCGGGTCTTTAAGATGCGATTGTGGTGAGCAAATAGCTAAAGCTCTCATGAAAATAGAAGAAGAAGGAAAAGGAGTTTTAGTATATATGAGACAAGAAGGAAGAGGTATAGGTTTATTAAATAAACTAAAAGCCTATGCTCTTCAAGATGAAGGTATGGATACTATAGAAGCAAATTTAGCTTTAGGATTTCCAGAAGACTTAAGAGATTATGGTATAGGAGCTCAAATATTAAGGGATTTAGGTGTTAAAAATATAAAACTTATGACTAACAATCCTAAAAAAATATCAGGACTTTCAGGTTATGGTATAAAAATAGTAGATAGAGTTCCTATAGATATGGGATGCAAAAAAGAAAATCTTAATTATTTAAAAACTAAAAAGGATAAAATGGGACATTTAATTGACATAATGTAGTTAAATTAATAAAAGATTAGGGGGAAATAAAATGAAAATATATGAAGGAAAATTAACGGCAGAAGGGTTAAAGGTAGGAATAATAGTTTCAAGATTTAATGAGTTTATAACATCAAAATTATTAGCAGGGTCTATAGATTGCTTAAAAAGGCATGGAGCTAAAGAAGATAATATAGAAATATGTTGGGTACCCGGGGCTTTTGAAATACCTGTAATAGCAAAAAAAATGGCATCAAAGGGTAAATATGATGCAGTAATTTGTTTAGGAGCAGTAATAAGGGGGGCAACACCTCATTTTGATTATGTATCTAGTGAAGTTTCAAAGGGAGTGGCTCATGTATCATTGGATAAAGAAGTGCCAGTAATATTTGGAGTATTAACTACAGATACCATAGAGCAAGCTATAGAGAGAGCAGGTACAAAGGCAGGGAATAAAGGTTATGATGCAGCTATGTCAGCTATAGAAATGTCAAATTTAATAAAAATTTTAGATTAGAATTTTAAACTTTACTAAAGTTTAAAAGTATATATTGATACAAATGCTAAGTCATTTTATTAAGGGCTTTTAAGCTTATTTTATTGAAGTAGCCTAAAAATTCTACTATTATAAAGATAATCAAAAATAAGAATCTCTATAAAATCATATAGAAATAAAAGAGCAGATATAAGTTAATTTTTATTACATTTTAACTTATATCTGCTTAAATGTTTTAATCTTCATTAAGTAATTGTTTTAAATCTTACTTGCCCTATAACTATTTGGAAAAATGTATTATGCAATGGTCTGATATAACACTTTTATAGCTATTAAAAGCGATATAGTAGTAAAAACTGGTTTTATTACTTTGGAACCTTTATTTAAAGCTATTTTTGTTCCAAGCTTAGCACCAATTATCATTGCTAAGGATACAGGGATGGCTAGCTTATAGTTTATTTGCCTATGAAAAGCAAATAATATTAAAGAGGCCATATTGCTTATAGTAGTTAATGATTTTGAATTTCCACTAGCCCTTACAAAATCAAACTTAAAAATCCCAATTAATCCTATCATCATAAAAGCTCCTGTACCAGGACCAAAAAAACCTGTATAAAAGCCTACAGAAAAAGATAGAAATATTCCTAGTAGGGTATTTTTTTTATTTAATCCATGAAAATTATTCTTTAAGCCTACATTCTTAGAAAATAAACTGAATAAAGCTACTATAACTAATAAAATAAGAACTATGATGTTTAGACAATTAGCATCAATGCCCATTACTGCGTTAACACCTAATATAGCACCTATCAATGAAAAAGGAGCTAATATTTTAAATAGCTTTAAATTAATCTTTCCAGATTGAGCAAAATTAAAACAACTTGTTAATGAAGAACAGGTAGCACAAAGCTTGTTTGTGCCTAAGGCCATATGGGGTGGAACTCCCGCCATTAAATATGCAGGTATAGTAATTAGTCCTCCACCGCCAGCTATGGCATCTATGATTGCAGCTAAAAAACCTGCAAAACATAGAAGTAAAATAGTAAACAAAAAGACACATCTCCAATCTATAAAATTAATTTAATTTATTATTTTTTAAAAGATCATGTTTAAGTATATTATCAGAAGAGTTTAATTCACTTATAGCATTATCTTTTTTTGCTTTTAATTCTTCAGTTTCATTTATTTTTTTATGAGTTTTTATATCGTAATAAGTATTTATCGGGGATATATAAAATACTTTCCCATCAGTAAAGGACCCATTTCTAAAAATTACAGATTCATTTTTGTTGTTTAAAAGATCCCTTCCAAACATAGTATTATTTTTTATATTTAATAAATTTGCTAATGTAGGGTATAAGTCTATTTGACCACAATATTCATTGTTTATTCCCTTTAATTTTTCATCAGGAGTGTGGATTATTAAAGGGACCTTTTGAAGTTCTATCCAGTTTAATTCATCTATATCTTTTCCCAGGAAATTAGACAAATCTTTTTCATTTTCTCTTGGTATAGCATAGTGATCCCCATAGATAGCTATTATAGAGTTAGCTAAAATATTTTCTTTTTCTAATTTATATAAGAAAACACCTAATTGTTCATCCGTATAATGTATAGATTTCATATAGTTTCCTAAAAGAGTTCCTTCGTATTCTTCTACATCAAATTCTCCATATTTATCTGTAGCTTCGTAGGGAAAATGACTTGTTAAGGTTACAACAAAAGAAAAATAAGGTTCTTTAAGCTTTTTCATTTTTTCTATAGTTTCATTTAAAAAGCATTTATCACTAAGGCCTAAACCTATTTTTTCATCTATTTTATAATCTTTTTCACTATAAAATTTATCAATATCCATATTTTTATACATTAAGTTTCTATTCCAAAAGTTTTCTTTATATCCATGGAATGCCGCTGTATTATATCCGTCTTCTTTAAGTTCTGAAGGAAGGGAATTAAAATGGTTACCTGCATATAAAAAGTAAGCAGCACCAGAAGGCGCTGGATATAAAGAATTATTAGTTATAAATTCTGCATCGGAAGTACTTCCAGAAGCTATTTGATAAAAATAATTGTTAAAGTATAAAGATTTATTTAAAAACTTATTTAAATTTGGAGTTATTTCTTTATTGTTTATTTTTTTATTTATAACAAAGTTTTGCAAAGCTTCTACCTGTATAAGTATTACATTTTTATATTCATAGATACCTTTATATTTAGAAGAGTTATAAGAGGTATTCTTTTGTGCCAGAACATTTTTTATGTCTTCTTTTTTATTAGAACTTACAGGCATTTTTCTTTTTATAAAGTTTGTACTAGAACAATAAAAATCAATATAATGATAGTTTAAAACTCCTAATTTTTCAGCAATATAAACTTTATTATACATAGTTGAAATAAGCTTTGGTTGTTCTTGAGATAATTTATAAAAATTTATAAACTCTATAGGTATGGCAATAATTAAAGTTATAATTATTAATTTATAATCAAATTTATAATTATTTTCAGAGAATATACCTTTACTTTTAAGTGCCAAAAATAAAGGAATTAAAATTAATATGTCTAATATATAAACTAAATCCCAAAAGTTAAAAAGCTCCAATACGCTGGACCCCACTGCCCCTAGTTGGAAGCTATTTATAAGTATAGGCAGAGAAAATAAATCCTTAAAATATCTAAAATAATTTAAATCTCCTATAATAATAATAGAAATTAAAATATTAAACAAAAGAAGAAAAATAAATCTGCCCTTTCTTTTGAAAATAAGGCTTAAAGCTATTACTAAAAGAATAGACGCAATAGCAGGATACAATATTCTACTATATTTAAAGTGTTTCAATTGAAGTTTACTACCATAAGTTAAAAGTTTTGTGAGCATAAGAATAAAAAATAAAATAATATCCCAATAGTTATATAAATATGTTTTATATTTTTTCATGTTCACCTTTCCTTTATATSATTATGAACTTCGTCTTCTTTAGTTTTTTCTTCTATATCTTCTTTTGCAGACTTATCAATTTCTTCTTCTTTATTTTTTAGAGCATCTTCTTCTACAAACTCATTAATTTTATCTGTTTCATCTTCTGATACTTTTT